>DYPM01000087.1 GCA_020719895.1 Sulfurovum sp.
CTCTATGATTCGTTTTTTATCTTCATCATTGAGTGCGATTGGTTGTGGGCATCTCCTAAAAGATGGAAAAATACCAACTTATAAAATTCCGTATTCATTTGTCCATAAAAAATTAGAAACCCAGACTATTTATAATCATCATAAATTAGAAGAAAAAGATGGGAACCTCTAAAAACATAGATTGCTTCACTTCGTTCGCAATGACAAATCCCGTCATTGCGAGGCTTTGTAAAAGCCGAAGCAATCCAAAATGTAGTTTTTAGAGATGCCCAGATTTTAAACCAGAAGATAAAGGCGGATTAAGACAACTCAAACAACTAAGAAATGGCTATATCACAAAAGATTTGGATGAAGTGTTTGTGAACTATACCTATTCTCAAAAATCTGCTTATGATAAAACAAACAGAAGAAGTTTAGATAGCAATATGTACGGCTACACCACCCTCAAAAAAGGGAGTGTTTGGCAGTTTAGCGTCAAAATTGATGAAACTATTTCAAGTGAAGATGAAGAACTCATTATCGATACTTTAAAAGAGAGCAAGAGAATAGGTAAATCAAAATCAGCTGAATATGGGGAAGTTGAAATTACTGGAGGTGAGGTTTCAACCTCACAAAATGGCGAAGCTAAAGCATCGCTTCCAAATGGTGAAATCGCTTTAGGGCATCTCTAAAAACCGTCATGCCAAACTTGATTTGGCATCTGTTGTGTCCTAAAATGGGAGATTGCGGGTCAAGCCCGCAATGACAAAAAAAAGGGTGGGGGTTTTTAGAGGTTCCCTAAAAACAAACGAAAGCAATACATTGCCAGTTGGCTTAAAAAATGGTCAGACCCAAAAAACAATCAAGGCTCAAGTGTTATTTTGGCACTTGTCGAACAAGCAAAAGCTGAAATAAAATAGTCGATATATCGACCGATTTTATAATATAATCACTCAATATAAACTACAAAAAGAGACAGAATGCAGAAAGAGATATTGCAGGTGCTTGACGAGTGGAACTGTTGGTCAAAACCCTTTAAGAGTAGTTTTCCTCGTAATACTTATGAGAATCAAGTGGCTCATAAAGCGAGTGCGGGTGAGATTCTTTTCGTCAAAGGGGTGCGTAGGAGTGGCAAATCTACCCTACTGCTCAACCATATCAAAACACTCCTATCCAATGGTGTCTCAAAAGAAGAGATACTTTTCGTGAATCTCGAAAAACAGATAAGCAACCCCAAAAAAATCTATAGCATCGATACGGGACTCTCCAAAAGAGTCTCGTTTGAAGTTGGAAAAAAACTCGGTGATGATGGTAGAAAACATCGTGTTTTTAGAACTCAAAAGATAGTACGGTGAGCTTTATTATTTCAAAACGGCACAAAACTATGAGATTGATTTTTTGGTCAAGGAGAGGGAGCAAATAACCCATCTCATACAAGTAAGCTACATGCTAAGGGATGAAAAAACATACACCAGAGAGCTAAGAGCCTTGGTCAAAGCCAAAGAGGAGTTGCAAATCACAAACGAAATGGATCTCATGGTCATCACAACGGATAAATCTCAAGAGGTCGTATTTGACGATACAAACATCAAAGTGGTCAATATTTTTGAGTGGCTACTTTTGACAAAAAAGGAACACATTAATGCCAAAACTTTACCTCCTCTTCAACCACACACTCACACCAAAACAAGAAGAAGATGCAAAAGCGTCTTTGGGAATCACTCAATTTGTCTCTCTCCCTGATGCGTCAAAGCAGATTTGGGGAAATGTACCATCGGATTTAGAGAGTCTGGCGGAGTATCTGCAACCGATAAAAGAGTTTCTTTTGCATAGTAGCGAAAAGGGCGATTGCGTTCTTGTGCAAGGGGATTTTGGGGCGACTTTTCATATCACCAATTGGGCGATTCAAAATGATTTGATTCCTCTTTATGCTACTACAGAACGCAAATCAATAGAAGAGATTCAAGCAGACGGCACGATCAAAAAAACAGCGATATTTGAACACAAAAGGTTTAGACATTATGCGTAGATTGATTGACTTTATGAAAAAACCGTTAGTCGCGTATCTATTGGTCGTGATAGTCGGACTTGTGGCACACTATGGCGGTATCCAATGGCTTGAGGATTTTTACGGAGCGTTGGATGTCGCTGCGGCGGTGGCTTTGGCGATGTTTGCACTTTGGGGATATCAAGAATATGGCAGACAAGAAGAGTCGGTGAAGATCATGTTTGAAGTCAATGGAGAACTCAAAGAGACGAACCTAAGCCTCTTACGCAAAAACTGCACAAGAAGCGAAGTATTGGGAGTTTTGGGAATGATTCAAAAAGACTCCAAAACACGATTTGAGATAGGCAGTATGAAAAAGGTAGCGTTTCTTAAAACCTTAGCAGATATTCAAAAAGGCAAAGTAAAAGAGTTGGTGATTTGCCTTACGCAAATTGAATTAGACCAGTTTAAAATAGGAGAGGAGTAGAGATGGCAAAGATACTGATTAGTTCATTAGGGACAGGTCAAAAAAAGGATGGTGGATATAGAAAAGCAAAATATCAACTTGACAATAAAGATATTGTTGAAACAACTTTTATTTCTAAAGCACTCAAAGAATTTTTGAAGATTGATGATATTTTTTTGGTTGGAACCAATGGTTCTATTTGGGACAGTTGTTATCGTGAGTTTGGCGGGAAAGATGAAAATATTGAGCTTGAACTTTATGAAAAAATAGAATCTAAAAGCTTGACTGAAAATGATTTGTTTACAGTCAATCAGCAAATGGGCAACAACTCTAAATGTTTTCTTATAGATTATGGCTTGAATGAAGATGAATTATGGTCAAACTTTGATAAATATATCCAGATATTAGACACTATCAAAGATGGCGATATAGTTTATCTTGATATTAGCCATGCGTTTCGATCTCTTGCCTTGATGTCATTTTTGATGGTGCAGTTTGGTTTTGGCGTAAAAAACAAAAAGTTTACTATCGGCGGTATCTATTATGGAATGCTTGAAGTTGCTGGAGAAAATAATGATATTACTCCTATCGTCGATTTAAAAATCTTTTATGATTTGATGGAGTGGATCAAAGCGATTGATGCATTTAAAAATTATGGTCATGCAGATTTATTGGTTAAGCTTTTTGAGCAAGAAGCAGATTTGGAGCATCAAGAAAAAGAGATTTTCAATATGTTTGATCTCAATCTTTCCTTAGCCAATATGTCGGCTTTACAAAAATTTATAGAAAATGCAAAACGCATTTTGCCCAAATTGAAAAAACACAATAACCCAATTATCAAACTCGTCTCACCTGATATTGTTACGTTTGTGAAACGGATGGATACTAAAACACAATCTAAATTTCAATTTGAATTGGCTTCTTGGTTTTATGAAAATAAAAATTATGCTTTGACTTATACCGTGTTAGTTGAAGCGATGGTTACTAAGGAGTGTGAAATGGAGAAGTTAGATTCTACAAACAAAGAACATAGAGAGACATCAAAAAACTATTTATGGAACGATGAAACAAAACCGTACAAAGAAATTGTAGGGATTAGAAACGATATCGCACACCAAAGAGTATCAAGAAAAATAGACACAAAGAAAAATGTAGATGACTTAAAGGATTATTTATCTGATGTAAAACAGTTTATTAACAGGGAAAGGTGAAACAAATGTCAACATTCCAAAAATACAAATATATCCTTGAGGCATTTCATACAAAAAAAAGTTTGAGTGCTGATGATGAAGCACTGCTTGATGAACTTCAAATTTCATCCAAACAACTTGGCAGATTGTTTCATGAGCTTGACAATATCTTTGATAATATCATCAAAGAAAAAGAAGGCAAAAAAAATATCTACAAACTCATCCGTCCCATCGATCTCTTTGTCGAGACGTTCAAAAACTCCAATGAATTAGGTTGGTTCTTTGAGATGGCGCACGAGGCTAATCCTGAGATTTTCAAGGCACTTGAATCCTACACCAACCAAAACCCGAAAATCTATCAGTTCAAAACCTCTCCTTTTGAGGATATCAACACCTTTGATGCCAAAGAGATTTTCAATCAACTCCGCTTGGCGGTGGAAGCAAGAGAGTATCGAAAAATCAAATTTACCTACGAAGAGACCTTTCGCGATAACCTCAAATGTCTCAAGCTTATTTTTATGGACAACAACTGGTATATCGCGTATGTGGACGAAGAGGAGAAGCTCCGTTTTGGACGTATCTCTTTTATCGATAAAATGTCATACGCGACCAAATCAACGGCATATCAACCTGCCACCGTGGCTAAACATCTCAAGTTTTTAGAGAGCGTGCAAAACTCCAAAACCCTTTTTGATGTCACGCCAAACATCGCGACACTCAAAGCCACACCTGAAGTTGCACACTATTTTGACAAAGGTATGAAAAGGTTTCTCTCTTCGCAAGCCTTTGTACGTAAAGAGCCTGATGGGAGTGTGATTTTTACTTTGAGCTATACGCAATCTATCGAAATTTTGCCACTTGTCCAACGATGGTTGCCCAATTTGATCATTCTCAAACCAAAAGAATTAGCCGATGAGTACGCCAAAAAACTTTCTGAAACAATAAAATATCAAAACTCTATTGATACTCAATAAAATCTCTCACCAAACATAAACTGCTACTCTTATTAGACATTTTTTGACTCCATAATATCCTATACTTTTTTTTATCAAACATCAAGGAGTCCAAAAATGAAGCGAACCAAATCAAAGCCCAAAAAAAGAGCCGTATGGGGTTTTAGTCCAATCACCAGAGTAGTGCATAGCAAAAAGGTATATTCAAGAAAAAACATCACAATCAATAGACTTCTTGCAAAACAAGAAGCCTAAGCACAAAGTGCGTGAGCTGTCTGCTGAAGACAACTTAGCGTTAGCGTAGCCTAATGGACTTTGTTCATTAGGCGTTATTTTGAGTTCTGCAAGAACTCTAATATAGATTAAAGGAGTTTATGATGAACAACACTATGATGACTTTAAGCAAAACTATCTTCAATGTTCCAGCGACAAGTTATAGCCCATTGAATATTGCTGGGCAGTACTTTGAGTACAAAAAAGCTATAGCGATGATAGAGTATGAGACTGAAAAGCTACTTGCTCAAAAAGAGATTATCTTAAAGCAAATTGAATCTCAGTTGGTGCTTGAGCTTGATAGAAATGAGAAAAACTACCGTCTTGAGAGGGGAAGATTGGAGATTATCTATGCAGATCTTAAAGGTCTTGCTATTGACCGATCTAAATTAATCGATGCCATTACAGATGCAAGTCGTCGTAGCGATAAGGATATGATGATTATTCTTAAAGATATTCTAAAGCACAACGATGAGGTTCACAATCAAACGCTTAACAAGATAAGTCCATCCAACCAACTCATTCACATCACACAGGGAGAGTAAAATGTTTCAAATACTTTTGGGAGTAGCGGGAGTAGTGGCTGTAGGTGCTTATCTTTTGGAAGATAAAAAGAGTAGCTATAAAAGTGCTAAAAGAGATTACGAAAGAACCTATGCTAATGCAAAAGAAGAGATTTATAGTTCCTACGATAATGCCAAACGCAAAATCGACCTTGATAATCTATTTAAACTCAAAAGGCTCAAGCAAGATATACTTAGGCAAATCAAAGGTGAGATGAAAAACATCAATGCAGAGTATGGCAGAATCAATCATGAGATACGATCAAAAAAGAGTCTCCTTGATGCTATATTTGCTCAAAAAAAAGCCCAAATAGGCTCAAAAAAGGCTATTCAAAAACAAATCAACACAACTCTTGCGATAAGAAAGGAGCTATTTGAAGTCCAAGCAATCCTAAAAGCAAAACGTACAACAATCATTCAAAAGCAAGAGAGTCTCGCCCAAGAGATGCGTGATATTCAACAAAACATCAACGCCCTTAGTCTAAATAGACACACAATCAACTACAATCATTGATCTATTTTGCCAACAATAAATTATGCAAAATTTTTTAGTAGCCTACGATATATACAATCCAAAAAGACTCTACAAAGTACGCAAACTACTCTATAGCTACGCCATATCTGGGCAAAAATCGGCTCTTGAGATGCCTCTAACGCACATTTTGTGCAGTGAATTAATGCAACAGCTTGAGTCTTTAATCAAAACTCAAGATAAGGTGAATGTTATCAAAATCATTGGAAAACCAATTTTATTGGGCAAGGCGGAGACTTTGGAGTATCATAAAGGAGTGATTATCGTATGAGACTTGCTATATCGCACTCGTTTCAAGTGCTAATAGCAAAAATGCAGAACTTAAACTCGCTCAATACCGCTCTTTGGAGTACAGAAATAAGTTTGCTTATTATTTTTTGAGACAAAAGTTTACTCATCACCATACGCAACTCAAAGCCAATGGCATTGATATAGACCTTCACTCTACATTAAATCACCTTGAAATTGCCAAGAGCATTGATGAGATAATAGGAATAGAGGGAGCTTTTGCACGAGAGTATTTTGAGAAGTTTTTTACTCTAATTTCTAAAAAATTTCACAAATCCAAACGCTCTAAAAAGCCACCACTTAACCAGCTCAATGCACTGCTTTCATTTTGGTATGCACTGATTTACAATATTATTACCGTCAAGCTACTCTCTCATGGATTTGAGCCTTCTGTTGGCTATTTGCATCAGGCTTTCAGAACACACAATTCCTTGTCGTCTGATATTTTAGAAATTTTTCGTGCCACTATCAATCAAGCGGTTTTGGGAATATTCAAAAATGAACTCCTTGAAATCAAAGACTTTAGCCACAAAAATGGTGGTGTCTATCTAAAATACGAGGGACGTAAAAAAATATGGAAAGAGTTTGTGGCTTTTGTAGAGATACTCAAACCGCAAATTGACCATGAAATAGCAACCATAAGAAAGATGATTGATGAAAAAGTATGATTTTGTGATAGGGTACGACATATCTTCGCCAAAACGTCTTGCAAAAATAGCAAAACATCTTGAATGCTACGTTATCCGTATCCAAAAATCCATCTTTTTGTATCCAAATGTCTCCAAAACACAACTCAAAAATATGATAGATACACTTACAAGTCTTATCGATACCGAACATGACGATGTGCGTATCTATCAAATCGACACGAAACATTCTATATACATCAACAGTGCGATTGATTTGCAAAACCCCACTATCATCAAAGGCTAAATCGTGGAACAAATCTACCAACAAATCGATACTATATTTGATAATCCATCCTCTAAACGCCCTAAATGGGCAGATGAACTTTTTGAGGAGATTCAAGAACTCAAAGCTTTGCTCAAAGCACAAACTCAACAAACTCAACAAAAGAGCAAAAAAGAGAATAATGATGATTTTTTTGATTTCTTAAAAGA
The DNA here is from genome assembly GCA_020719895.1 of Sulfurovum sp. GTDB lineage: Bacteria > Campylobacterota > Campylobacteria > Campylobacterales > Sulfurovaceae > Sulfurovum. The sequence continues at coordinate 7,353 of DYPM01000087.1, forward strand.
GTTCCGCAAAAATTTGCAAACCGACACAGCAAAAAGTATAAAGTATCAAGGACAAAAGCTTGGTGTAGATACAAATGGACTACTCTACGACAAAGAGACTCTATCAACACTTAGCCGACAAAAAGCCTATCTAATTTATAACCATTTCTACAGAGAATCCCTTAAAGATAATTTTAGTTTTGAAAAAGTTTTGTTTAAGGATTGAAAAATGAAACCATTACAAAAAGGGCATCTCTAAAAACTACATTTTGGATTGCTTCGGCTTTTACAAAGCCTCGCAATGACGGGATTTGTCATTGCGAACGAAGTGAAGCAATCTATGTTTTTAGAGGTTCCCTACTATCTTTCGCTTGGGTATTTGAAGAAAAACCATTGGATAGACAAAAATGAA
>DYPM01000088.1 GCA_020719895.1 Sulfurovum sp.
AGAGTTTAAATCTAATGAAACACACTTTTAACGAACAAGTCCGTTAAAAGTGGCAATTCAATTTTACGACTCACACAACTTCTTGTGTATTCTTGAGCCGTGAGGCACAAATGCAAATGAAGTGAGATTCATAAAATCCAAATCAGAGTGGTTGTCTCCCGCACCAATAGTAAGAAGAGGCTGATGCTTTTCTATCAAATAAGCCACTGCGAATTTTTTGTTGAGAAAGTGCGGAAGAATTCCAAAAGAGTTGTCGTTTTCATAGAGATAAAATCCTTCAAAAGAAGTAAGAAAATCAATCAATGTTTCACGAATCGTACCGATCACTTCAGGATGATCCAAAAAAGCTTTATTATAGAGGCTAATGTAATATCCATCGATAATTTTGCAAACCAAATCCAATTTTTTAGCCTCAAGCGTGGTTTTGAGTCTTTCCATAATCTCATCAAGAGGCAACAATGTCTCATAGGCGTTTTGCATTTTCTCTTGCCACGCTTTGTCTTCTTGATCATCTATCAGTATCGTTCCTCCAAAATTCAAAATCGCATATTTGTGACGAAACTCTTGATAAAAAAGTGTGCGACGATAAGAGTCAATATTGCGTGCGGTAGTAGGAACAAAAGTGATATTGGCATCAAGAAGAGATTGCACAAAAAGTTTTACACCACTGTAGATATACGAACTCTCTTCTCCTGCTTGATTGTATCCTGCGACACTATGTTCTTTTTGAGAGTCGGTTTTACGTCGCGTCTGTATCAATGTGTCATCAATATCACTAAAAAAAAAGATTCTATCAGGCATCACTCTCCTTTGGTTTCATTCCATAATACTCATAGCGTTTGAGAATCGTTTTAGCCCACGGCGTATGTGTATTCTTTTCGTACATTCTTCCTTTGTAGCCAAACACCGCTTCGCTACTCTCTATCAATCTTGTAGCAACAAGATAGCTGTCTTCATCGATTTGATAGCTTTTGTGTGTCGGAACGATTTGATTTGGATGAATAATGGTTTTGTTGAAAACTTGATGGTTTGTGTCTCCTTGAAGTTCTCTTTCAAATACAGCAAGATTCTCATAACATCCATAAACAGGAGAAGAGAGAGAAAAACCGTTAGATTTAAAAAGATTAAAAATAGTAGAAATCACAATATAGACTGGCATCACATCATAAATCGTTTTATCGCAAGGTCGCATCAGTGTCAAATGGCTCAAAATATCTTCCAATCCAATACGCACTGTCAATACACGACTACGAAAAGGATTAAGCTCCATCATAATCTTTGTCAGACTCACGCCACTAAAAACATCTTTAGTCTCCAAAATCGGCATCAAATAGAAATGATTATGTTCAATTGCGATACCAAGATATTCTGAAATATTCTCTGTGCCAAACTTTGCTAATGCAAATCCATCTATTTTTTCGATTCCTTCGATTGTCAAAATCATTTGAAAATTTTCGATATTTCGAGGACGTACAAATACCTTAAGATCACTCACTTCAAACTTTTTTATTATCTCGCAGAGTCGTTCCATCCCACGAAGAAAATCTTTTTGTGGCAACGCATCTTCCAAACAAATCACAACCGAACGCAACATCGGATACTTTTGACGTGAAAGTATCGCATCTATATTGTGGTGCAGTACCGACATATAAAGTGTTGCTCCAAGATCATAATAGTCTATCTCTCTCATCGTTCCACCTCTTTAATAATCGCCAATGCACAAAAAGGAAGCGTTGGATCTTCTTCTATCTTGACATTTTTTTCACGAGCAAGCAATATCAGATGTGCAATCTCTTCAGAATGAATATCTTGCACCAAAATCAAATGCGGTACACGCCGAAGTAGCACTCGTGTACTCTCTCCAATTCCAGGTTTGATGTAATTTATATCCTCAATATTGTATTTTTGCCCAAGAGAGATAAAAAATTCATCGATAATCGCATTTTTGTTATGCTGTTTTTGAATCAGCGATTGTCCTGTTGGCTCAATCAAATCAATCATCTTCATCACTTCATCTACAAACCAAAGGCTCAAATCACTTTTGGCATACTCTTGATAGTACAAACATCCGTGAAACTCTCCTGTGGCGATATAGTCTCGATTGAGTACGCTTCGACTTACTAATCCTGAAATAGTAGAGTTCAAAGAGGAGGATGGAATAAGATAATCTTCATTTGTCACTGCAAAATCCGCCATACCTGCAATATCTGAAACCACATAAAGATGATCACTGAGTGTTGTGTGATTTTCACGATTAAACTTCGCAATAAATGTTTTCAGTTCGCGGCTAATCACACCTTTTCCTGTCCATCCATCTATAAAAACGATTTCACTCTTTGGATGATTTTCAACAATATAACGCAACGCAACATTGTCAATCTCTCGATCTCGAATAATTGAGATAGAGTAGTGTGGCACTTCTAATCCAAACTTCGCTCTAAGCGTACGCCCAATCAAAACACCAATTGGCGTACCTGCACGTACCAATGAGACCAAAACAGATCTCTTTTTGTGGGAAATATGTTCTGCCATCACGAGAATATCACGAGCAAAACGTATGCCATTGCGTGCAAACGCCTGATAAAACACTTCTAAATAGGCTTGCGAAGGCTCATACTCTGCACTCAACATTTCAGAATAGTGAGAGACTTTGCTTTGAATCAATCGCTCTTTTTGCTCAATGGAAGTGAAAGGAATATCGATCACTTTAAGCAAAAATGTCACATCTTCTTTGAGATAACTACCACTAAACATATCATCTCCTCATAAATATCTCTTCGACCTCAAAGTACGATTCTAAAATCTTTTTTAGTTCAAAGTTCGCAGGAAGAGTGGTTGTTTCATAACAAACATAAACCTTGTCATACATTCTATCGATAACATTATAAAGAAAATTATCGATGTTCTCAAGGTAGTTGTCTTTAAAGCTTATTTTGGAAGTAATCGCACCGTCTACATTAACAGGACTGCGTGTAGTGGCTTGAAAATAACACTCTATAGCACACGACTCAAGATAGAGAGCAAAAAGATAAGGAGGATACATAAACTCCGCCGTACCAAGTACTAACACTTTTTTGTTTTGAAGCAAAGCAATATCAATCTCAAAACTCAAATCAAGTTTTTTTGTGCCATATCGCCCAAAGTTGTATGGAATAATCGCATCAAGATCTTCAATCACTTCAGGCTCAGAGACGACACTTTCCAAAGCCTCAAACGGTTTTGGCTCAAACGCAAACGCTCCTTGATAAAGCGAAAGATAGTCATAACTCTCATAGTGTTGTTGTGACCAATTGAGGATTGTAAGTAGATAAAAATCTTCTACTTGCGGTAAAAGCGGTTTAAGTTGTGAGATAAGATTGTTGGCAGTATTTCCAGTTGAGACCTCATCATCAATCAAAATAACACGGCCAACTGATTTTAACGCCTCTTGAAGCTCTGTATCTTTTGGAAGATAGAGAAGATGACTTGGAGCATGACAGTGTGTTTCAAAAAAAGAGAAAAAAAGAGGAGAAGAGGTTTTGAAACGCGTAGAGTGAATATAAAAACTATTCGTAAGATTTGCCTCTTCAAAAACACCTTGCCCCAATGCAGTAGCTGTCTCCGCAAAACCAATAAAAAGCGTAGGAAGATTACTATATGGAATAAGTGACGCGAGTTTTCGATACGTCTCTTGCATCACAGAAGGCTTGACGGGAAGATGTTTTCCAAGCACTTTGCTGACAAAAAGAAATCCTCGTTTTGCATTGATTCTTGATCCAAAACCTACCAATGCAGTGAGTTTTGCACTCTTCTCAATATGCAATGTACCAGTACGCAATGCCACTTTCATATCTTACATACTCCATTTTGAGATGATGTCTAACTAAGGCATACGAAACAACAACTCCATTACAAGAGCAAACGCTCCTGCAATATTTTGTCGAAAATCTTTACATTTAAAGAGGAGTAGCGAGATCAAAAAAATCTCATCGATATAAGGAATTGGGTCAGGCAAAATGACATTAATCACTGTAATAATTGCAAGATATTTGCATATATTGTTGAGATTCATAATCTGTTTTCCGATAGTTCTACAAAAAAGTGGAACTTATTTTTTTATCAAACCTATTTTCTGCGAAGCTCTTGAATACGAGCTGCTTTCCCTTTAAGGGCTCTTTGATAAAAGAGTTTTGCACGTCTTACTTTACCTCTTCTTCTCACCTCGATTTTTTCGATACTGTCAGAATAAAGTGGAAAAATTCTCTCTACACCAATAGAGTTTGCACCAATTTTTCTAACCATAAACGTTTTACCAGTGCCTGTGCCTCGAATTGCAATACAAAGACCTTCAAAATCTTGTACTCTCTCTTTGCTTCCCTCTTTGATACGTACAGAGACTTTGAGCGTGTCACCTGCTCTAAAATCAGGAACTATTTTGTTTTCAATCTGTGCTTTTTCAAAGCTATCGATATATCTGTTTCTCATGGGTTATACCTTTTTTTGTATAAGTCGGGACGAAAAAACTTTGTTTTACACAAAGCTAAGTCACGTTTTAAGTCTATGATTCTACTATGGTCACCCTTTATAAATTCTGAAATGACCTTTTTATTTTCATATTCTAATGGTTTTGTGAAAGATGGTGCCTCTAAAAGGTGATTTTCATAACTCTCCATCACAAGTGAATCACTGTTTCCCAATACACCTTCGACATTTCGACTTATTGCATCACACACTACCAAACTCGCCAACTCTCCGCCCGTAAGAATAAAATCTCCAATAGAAAAAAGTGCATCAGCAAAATGTTCAATCACTCGCTCATCAATTCCTTCATAACGTCCCGATACCAATACGATATGCTCACTCTTTGCCAATCTTCTTGCATCATTTTGACGAAATGGTTTTGCGACAGGGGTTACAAATACTATAAAAACATCAGGAGATTTGGAACGAATCGCACAAAGTGTATCAAAAAGAGGTTGTGGCGTCATCAGCATTCCAGCACCGCCACCTACTATTGGCGCATCAACTCTATTAAACTTATCAGTCGTGTAGTCTCGTGGATTGTAAAAATCAATAGTGATTTTTTCCTCTTCTATCGCTCGTTTGAGAATACTCTGCGAAAAATATCCTTTGATGAGATCAGGAAAAAGCGTCACAAAACTAAAACGCATCAACTCGCCTCAAGAATCTCTTTGGCATCATGCGTCTCGATACTCTTTTGCTCCATATCAGCACAAATAATATATCGTGGAATATAAGGGATGAGAAAACTTTTTGGCATTCGGGCTTCAATGAGTTTTGCGTCTGTTTCTATCTCAAGATAATCAATATCTACAATACGCGAAATCTCTTTGACCACACCCAAAAGTTCTCCCGACTCTATCACGCGACAGCCAAGAATCTCAAACCAAAAGTGTTGCCCTTCTTCAAGTTTGCAGTTGGCTTTGGTTTGGGATTTGGTAGAGTAGATTTTGGCATTAGTGAGTTTTTTGGCACTCTCGATATCTTCATATCCTGCAAAACGCATTGTACTATTGGAATAATTTATGGAGATTAGAGTAAGTTCGCCACGATCAGTTTCGTAACGCTCTCCTTCTTGAAACTGCTCAGGAAAGTCCGTATGTAAAGTTATTTTGAGATCTCCCCACAATCCTACAGTGCGTCCAATTTGTGCGATAAGAAATTTTTCTATCATTGAATTTGGATTGGTTTGACATTCACACGGTAATTTTTACCGTTTTTGGATTTGCATCCTGAAATCACTGTCTTGATCGCACTTATCATTCTTCCTTGCTTTCCGATTAGTTTGCCGATATCTTCGCTGTGTGCGTAGATAGTCACTTCATCATAATTCAACTCAAGCGGATGAATCTCGACAGAAATCACTTCAGGATGATCTGCCAAGAGTTTGATATATCCCAACAAAAATGCCTCAATCATCTTTGTACAGTTACTTTTTGGTAATTCTTTTGACTGCGTCGCTCATTTGTGCACCGACACCAACCCAATATCCGAGTCTCTCTTCATTGAAAGTTATCTCTTTGTTTTCGCCGATTGGATTGTAATATCCAATAGACTCAATCCAACCTCCATCTCTTCTTTTTCTACTGTCTGTTACGACGATTCTGTAGAATGGTTTCTTTTTTCTACCCATTCTTGTAAGTCTGATTGCTGTCATTGTGATTCCTTTTTGATTTTATTTTGTCTGTTTGGCTTGGATTGTCTCAAGCCCTGACAACTGCTCTCTAATGACTTAAAGCACTCATCAAGACTTTTTTTGGAAAGCGATATTACCATAATATTTTTTAATTTCTTTTTAAATATACAAAATCCATCTTGAGATATAATCAAACTTCACCAATCCAAAAGGAAAACACTATGATCAAGGTCGGCACTGATATTGTCACTATCTCGCGTATAGAAAAGTCACTCGACACATTTGGTGAGTGTTTCAAAGCAAAATTTCTCAATCCTTCAGAGATGACACTCGCACAAAAACCCGAACGCATCGCAGGATTTTGGGCTGCCAAAGAAGCTATCTCCAAAGCAATTGGATGCGGTATCGGAAAAGAACTTTCATTTCATGATATCACTATCGCCAAAGATGCCAAAGGTTCGCCCTACTTTACACTAAGCCAAAACGCTCAAAAGATTCACGCCATCGACTCCTCTTCGCTCTCTATCAGTCACGATGGAGGTTTTGCGATTGCTGTAGCAGTCGTAGTGTTAGGAATATTGTAGAGAAGGTTTATAATTTGGAGTTTTTTGAGTCGAACTTCGATACTGTGTCTCTGTGAACTTGCATTGTAGGTAGATTTTGTATCCAATCCTCCCAAATAAGATGATAAAAAATACCATAAAGAAATTTCATAACTTCCATCTTCGCATACTCTAAGCCGTGCTTATTTTGATAATATCGCTCTTTGTCCCAATAAGGAAGCGTTGAACCTACGACCCTTGCGGCAAGATTTGTGTCGCCGTCAATATTGAAAAGTTTAAAAAAAAGAACCACACGTCTTGAGTGAGGTGGATCAGTGACAATAGTCACATCTTTGATGTGGTGTGTGAGCATATAGCTTTTGACAAAAAGCATCTCTTGGGCAGTATTTTTGACATCAGTATTAAAAAGCATCTTTGGAAGCTCTTTATGTGTATCAAGAAACTTTTTAAACACTCCTGAACAAATCGCATTGAGACTCTTTACGTGTCCAGTAAAAATGATTGTATCCGAACTTACATAGGCTTTTTGATAGAGTTCAAATGTTTTTTCAAGTCGTCGCTCGTGATCTCCGCCACCCAAACAGACAAGCAAATCTGTTTTTTGAGGTTTAGAAGTTGCGTCCAAAAAATTGCCGAGATTAAAAAAAAGCAAGACAAGAAATAGAAGCGAAAATAGTAATCCTATAACAACTTTTTGCATTCTACAAAAACTACTTCTTCTTAAAAAACTGCGGGATTTTGGAGAGGTTTTTCATCAAAAGCGTCAAATAACCACCAATATTGTTGTTTCGTAATGCACGAATATCTTCTTTGGATTTTTTGATAATATTGGCGATGCTTTTATTGCTCGCTCCCCCTACTCTCATTTTGTAAATCACTTTTGGCAAATAAGCTGTAGATATTTTGTGTTTGCCAAGCACTCGAAGCATGAAGTCATAATCAGC
>DYPM01000089.1 GCA_020719895.1 Sulfurovum sp.
TAAACATAGGATGTCAATAAAAAGGTGTTTTATTTGAAATTTCCAAATACCAATGGGGCTTTGAGTTCCAATCCTTTTACCTCTTTGATTACAGCTTGAAGATCATCAATGCTTTTGCTTGAGACTCTCACTTCATCGCCTTGGATAGACGAAGTCACTTTGAGTTTTGTCTCTTTGATTGCTTTGACAATTTTTTTTGCTTCTTCTTTGTCGATAGTGTCCACAATACGATAGATTACTTTCATATTGCCACCGCTAATTCCTTCGGTTTTCAGTTCTTCAAGAGATTTTCCCTCAATCCCTCGTTTGATTAATTTGGAGATTAAAATATCTTTGAGGGCATCAATCTTTTGATCGCTCGAGCTACTCACAGAAAGTGTTTTCGCTTTTTCATTGAGTTCAATCTCTGCTTTGACTCCTTTGAAATCAAATCGAGTTGCTATCTCTTTTTCTGCCATTACCACTGCGTTTTTCATCTCCATCATGTCGAGTTTTGCACTGATGTCAAAATAGTGTTCTTTTGCCATTTTTGTTCCTTATTTTTAGTTTAAAAATAGACGTTAAATCAATTATATCAAACAAAACTTTTTTAAAACGGTGATATTTTGGGAGTGATGAGAGAGGGATTGTGGTGGGTCCTCAGGGACTCGAACCCTGGACCACTCGGTTATGAGCCGAGCGCTCTAACCAACTGAGCTAAAGACCCAATGGAGCGAAAGATACAATCTCTTTTTGATTGTATTTAAATTTTTGGGAGGAAAATATATCACTATTTATATTAAATTTTGTTAAAATTATCTACTAAAAATAGATTTTTTACAAAAAAGTCGAAATATAAAGTGTGCAAGTTGCCACACCAAAGAACTCCAATGGAGAAGCCTATGTCTACCTTTTGTTATGCTAAATGTTTTGCTCCGTTTACAAATTTGATTCATGCAGTGACCACAAAATCAAACCAAATGCCACTTTATGGTTCGCTCGCTCTACATACAGGCGAACCTCACAATCAGATCATAAACAATAGGCAAAAAATTGTCGAAACATTAAAATGGGACAATACCTACCACTTTGTGACTGCCCAACAAACACATAGCGACCGCATAGCAGTGATACAAACTTCCAAATCAATAGGATGGAGTGACTATAAAGGGGCGATTGAGCAGTGCGATGGATTGATTACCAACCAAAAGGGAGTGATTTTGACCATTTTGACCGCTGATTGTGTACCTCTATTGCTTTTTGATCCACGAAATCAAGTCATTGGAGCTTTGCATGCAGGATGGCGAGGGACTCAAACCCAAATTGCTTCCAAAACTGTCGCCAAAATGACACAACACTACGGCACACAACCAAAAGATCTGATAGCTTATATCGGACCATCAATCAAACGATGTTGTTATGAAGTGGACAAAACAGTGATGCAACACTTCCAACAAACCAATGCTTATGACAAAAAGGGAGATAAATATATGCTTGATTTACCACACATCAACTTTTCACAACTTCTTGAGTCTGATTTGCAATCAAGAAATATCGAAACATCTCCTCATTGCACTGCGTGTGATACTGAACTATTTTTCTCTTACCGCAAAGAGAAAGGCTGTAGCGGTAGATTTATGAGCATGATAGGATTGGCACGATAAGCAACCACTACAACAAAAAACAAAAAAGTGTTCTTCGCCCCAAAAAGAGACTCTTAGATTTTTTCAATATAGTACGCCAAGAGTGATCTGTTGGCGATATTTGGAATAACTGCATCAAACTCTTCAAAATATGTCACTGCTCGATTGGAAAAAGCATCATCAATAAAAAGAATATTTTTAATCCCTTTTGTAATGAGACTGCTTGCCAAATTAGGATTTTCTTCAAAAAGCGAACCATCTGCAAAAGAGTAAATATATTGAACCTCGGCAATCTTTGCTATATATTCACTCAAATTGCTCACAACATCAATACTATGTCCCATCTCTTTAAAAAGTGCTTCGTAGATATTTCTTTGAATCGCATTTTGTTTAAACAAAATGATATCTTTAGCTACATTTGTCTCTACTATTTTTTCAGGGAAAGTATCTACCAGAAATTTTTGGAAAATATTGAGGTCAATAGGCTTTGGGAGATAACCATCCATACCAAGCCCCGTAAATCTCTCTTTGTCTCCCTTCATTGTTTCCGCAGTCAAAGCAATAATAGGAACATGTGAAAGATTATTCTCTTTTTCGTAGCGTAAAATTGCCTCGGTTGCTTCAATTCCATCCATGACTGGCATCTGTACATCCATAAATACAATATCAAATAACTCTTTTTGGTAAAGCTCAAATGCTTCTTTTCCATTGCTTGCGACCATTGGTGCTATTTTCATTTTTCCAAGTGTATGTACAAGTAATTTTTGATTAATAACATTATCCTCTGCCACCAATACCGTAAGATTTTTAAATCCTATTGTTTTTTGTTCTTCTGTTTTTTGGACATCATTGGCTTGCATCGTCGAATCAATAATACGCTGAATCTTACTCAAAGTAATTGGGAGATAGAGAAAAGAATCAACGCGAGGAATACGATTTTTTTGTTCACTCAAAGCTGAAATATAGATTATTTTAGTTTGAGACTCAGGAATTTTTTTAATCTCATCGGGATCTATACCGTCAATAAATACCACATCAAATCGCTCAAGACCTCCTGATCCAAGAAGAGCATTGATAGAATTATATGCCATATAGACTACACCCAAATGAAGAAGATAGCGTTTAAATATCTCATTATGAGACTTACAACTCTCTTCGTTGCTCAAACACACTGCTACTTGATAGTGTCGATGTTTTGTTTCGATAGTAGAAAGTTCGGGAAACTTCAATGTAAAAAAGAAAGTTGCTCCATGTCCTTTGACACTTTGAATATCAAGCTCTCCACCCATTGCTTCAGTAAAACGTTTAGAAATGGACAATCCAAGCCCTGTTCCTCCAAATTTTCGTCTTGTAGAGACATCTTCTTGGGAAAAGGCTTTAAAGATATTGGCTTTTTGCTCTTCATTTACACCAATTCCTGTGTCTTTGACTGAAAATTTGATGGTTGCGATTCCATTCTCAGAATTAACTTTATCGACTCTGAGTTCGACAATTCCCTCTTCGGGTGTAAACTTAATCGCATTGCTAATAAGATTGACTACGATTTGTGTGAGTTTTGTCGGATCTCCTTCAAGTCTTTTATTGATAGCAGGATCAACAAAAAGTTCCAAACGAATATATTTTTCATTTGCCTTAGCTGTATAAAGCTCAATCGCTGACTCAAATATCTCAAAAGGATTAAACTCTATTTTTTCAAGCTCTACTTGACTCTCTTGAATTTTAGAGAAGTCAAGAATATCATTAAGAAGCATCAAAAGATTATTGGAACTTTTATCAATGATCTCTACAAACTCCATCTGCTCTTGAGTAAGTTTTGTCTTTTTCACGAGTTGCGTAAATCCCAAAATACCATTGAGTGGTGTTCGAATTTCGTGCGACATATTTGCCAAAAAAAGATCTTTGGAGCGACTTGATTTGGCAATCGTATCTGCCATAAAGCTATAAAGCCTTGTTTTGTCTTGTTTTTTTATAATTCTGTCAAGCTCTACAGTTTGACGCTCATCAAGGTTAAGCCTAATATCTTCAATCGCCTCTGAAAAACTCTCTTCGTCGATTTGAGAAGATCTAAGCCTAAAAACCAACGTCACAACTTGAGCGATCAGAATCAATAGTGCCACTGCGAGCAATACAAGATCTTGTTTGGAACTTTCAATCTCTTCATCAAGTATTAACATCAAATCAGAAACAAGAAGTTTTGACATCTCTTGAAGTGCGGCAATTTTTTGCTCAAATGCATTGTGCCAAAGTGTTCGATCAATCATCTCCATCTGTTGGTGTGCTGAAGCAAGAATGATTTTCGAACGAAGTGCATTTGCAACTTTGATGTTTTGTCTGTTTTGATTTAAAAGCTCTACCATCTCTTGATAATGAGATAATGATATTTTTTTATTGTCTATGATTGGCAAATAGTCATCGCCAATGAGTTGATTCCATACTGCAAACCCTTCGTTTCCAATCGAACGGTTGGCTGCAATATAAGATGAGACAAATCCACCCTCGATATCACTATTGGTTTGCAATGCGATAAGATCAAAAAGCGTATTGAAGTACGGCTGTGTCGTATTATTCTCTCCAATAATACGCGTTATCTCATTCATCACTACACTGTCCAACGCTTGTGAATAGTGAGATAGGAGACGTTTTTCGAAATCAACAGAGATGTTGGTGTCTACTTTGGAACTATTTTGGAGCAGGCTAAGATTCTCTCGAAATGTTTTTGAGAGATCATTTTTGGAGAGTGCTTTGAGTGTTTCAAATGCTTTTTGAAAGGCTACTTTGTCCTCTTTGGATTTCTCTTGGAGTGTCGAACTCTCTGGCAATATCAAAAGAAGCGATGCACTTTGGCGTTCATTTTCTACTGCAAGAAGAAAGTTTTGCAACGACACGACACTCTCAACTGCATCTTTTTGACGCTTGAGTGTGCCGTAGTTGCTACCATCATTCATTAAATAAAACAAAGCTCCTATGGCCAATATCGACAACAACACTAAACCAAAAATATCAAGTTTTTTTCTGTTTGAAATTTTCATACTATGCCTTTCTTACTGCTCTTTGCTGTGGTTTTTTTCTAATAAAAGTGCTGAGCTTTGAACCTCTTGTGCAGTTAAGAGGATAATATTTTCAAGTTCTTGCAACTCTTTTTGAGTATAAAACTGTTTGAGCGTCTTCCAATCCGTCATAAGCTTAGTCAAAATAAGATAGTTTTTCACAGCATAGTTATACTCATTGAGTATTTCAAGAGCTGACTCTACTTCTTTTATTGTGTCATTGAGATGTTTTTGATTGGCTTTTGTCTCGCTTTGAAGTCGTAAAGCCAAATAGTATTTGAGTGCTTTTTCAATCAAAAAAGAGACGTTTTTCATCTCAATCACTGTTTTTGCTTCTTCGCTAAGAAGTTCGAAATCAAGCATTTTTTCTATCTCAATTGCACCCTGAAGCATAATATCGCTGTTTGAGAGTATCTCTTGGTGATTTTGTTCGGAGATTTTTGATATCTTCATCTCTTCGGTAAATATTTTAATTTCACCTCGAGCACGTCTAAGAAGTTCGAGTGTCTTACTTGACTGGGCTTCTTTGGTGGAACGATCAATCATCTCAAAATCACTATCAAGTTCATTTAAGATTCTGATAACTTCATTTTTTTTGGTAAGAAACTTTTTGGGATTAGCACAAAAAGTCAGATATGCCACTGCAATTTTTTGACTTTTTAATTTAATATCAGCAGAAGCCTCCAAAAGCGATACTTGACTACGAACTGAAGCCCCAAAAGCAAAAGAAGTCAAAAGCCCTAAAAAAATAAAAAACCGTATCACACTAAACATAAAAACTCCATATCGCTAAATTTATCACTATCTTTTAACCCAAATTTCAACCCGTCTATTTTGAGATTTTCCTCTTTCAGTCAAATTATTCGCGACAGGATAACTCTCTCCAAATCCACTAATATTATTTTTGTCAATTTTGATTCCTTTTTTTGAAAAAAACTCCATAGTAGCTTCAGCTCTTTTTTTGGAAAGCTTTTCATTGATGTTTGCCACACCCATATTGTCGGTAAATCCAAAAAGATAGATTGCTTTTTTGTTAATGCTGTTGTTACGAAAATATTTTGACAACCTATCAAGATCTTGTTTTGCTTTATTGTCAAGCATATCACTACTTGAATCAAACCTAAAGTTTACAGAAAGCCTTGAGAGTTGTTTGACTGATTCAAGATAAGACTCTGGAAGATCTTCAGGCAAAATAGGTTTGAATGACTTGACGTTAAGATCCACAAACCCTACATCTTTAACGATATTTTGTCCCTCGTACGAAAGAACAAACGCTACAAACGCCTTCACTTCACTCGAAGATTTTGTAGGAGTGTAGAAAAAAAGTCTTCGAGAGAGTGGATAATCTTCCGTTGCTACGGCATAGACATCTGGTCTTATCGTATTTTCACCATCTGATATTGCCAACTCTTTAGAGTCCAAAATATAAGGAAGTCCTCCAAATCCTATTCCATAAGGATCTTTTGCTACTTTATTGGACAAAATTGTGTTGTCTTCAAAACGCTCTGCTGTTGGAGATAACGACTCTTTCTCAAGAATCAAACTCTTAAAAGTATCCCAAGTTCCTGACATCTCATCACGAGCATAAAGATTGATTTTTTTGTCTTCTCCCCCCAAAAGACTCCAATTGTTGATTTTTCCTGAAAAAATATCTTTGATTTGAGCTGTATCAAGTTTAAAGATGTGGTTTTCTTGATTGACAAACACCGCTACTCCATCAATAGCGACGACATGCTCATTGGTGTCGGCTTTCATATTGCCAAACCGTTGCAACGTTACCACCTCTTCATCTTTGATTCGTCTTGATGCCATTGCAATTTCGCACTTATCGCCATTGAGATCTTCAAAACCTGTCGTAGAACCATGAGAGATAATCTCCACTTCAATCTTTTTGCCTTTAAGCATCGCACTGACTCTCTGCTCTTCTTTTGCTAATTTTGTCACTTTAATCTGTTTGGCACCAATTGCCTTGAGATATCCACTGACCAACTCAGGTGCTAAAGTCGCACCAATAGTATTCGAGCCATGAAGTCGAAAAAAGTAAGGACTGTCGCTTTTTTTGACTGCAACAAGAGATTTAGCATCAAACTTATAATTTTCGTCGATCTTAGTCACTTCGTCTATGCTTTTGATCTCATTATTTGGAATCTTGATGTAATAATTTCCCTGCTTATACCTCAATATATCAGTAGGAATATATGCATTAGAGACGCAACTGATGTAATCTTTGTCGCCTTTTTTGCTTTTGTATTTGATTTGAAGAATTTTTGATTTTGGAATTTTTAAGATATGGTTTCCATCCTCAATTGACTCAACAGTAGCTTCAAAACTACTCCCATCTATCAAATGAATAGTTTCAGCAAAAATAAACTGAAATGAAATTAAAAAAAGAAAAACCGTAACAAGTATAGAATGTGGTCTAATCCCCATGGTAGTCTCCTCGCTATTTGTAAATTGGCTTTTAACCTTTTTTTGTCATTTCAAATAAAAGATGATTTAGGCATCTTCTACTCTCAACAACAGATACTTTTCTTTCAAGATCAACGATTTGATATCATTTTAAATCTTGCCATTCTAACAATTATTGATAACATTTTGATAACAAAAAAAAAGAGTTTTGTGGTGATAAATAATAATTCTTTAAATAGAAAGATGGTATATAAAAATTTTTGATTCATCGACTCTGCATTGTGTTTAGGCTACTCATCAAAATGCGGAGCGGTACTGTTTTTATCTTTTATCTTTTGTGCAATTTCTCGTCTATTGGTCGCGTTTGGGTTTGCGAGTTTTTTGGGGAGTTCTGTATCTTTGGTTTTTTGTTTGAGTATCTCTACTCCTTTGATGACGCCGTCGATAATGAGTTCAGGGGAAGCTGCACAACCAGCGATATACACATCTACAGGGATATATTGATTAAGGGAACCTCTAAAAACATAGATTGCTTCACTTTGTTCGCAATGACAAATCC
>DYPM01000090.1 GCA_020719895.1 Sulfurovum sp.
GAAGATTTTATTGGTGAGTTGGCAAAACGTTGGGAGAGTGAAGCGTTGAAGTGCCAAAAAAAGGTGACTATTTTGCGTTTTGGCGTGGTTATTGGTGTAGAAGGCGGTGCATTAGCGACAATGCTTACACCTTTTAAACTCGGAGTTGGCGGAACGATTGGCGATGGAAAAATGATGACAAGCTGGATTGATATTAAAGATCTTGTATGCATCTATCGTTTTGTGATAGACAATCAACTTGAGGGTGTTTATAATGCAGTTTCACCATCGCCTGTGAGCAAACTACACGTTCACCAAAGCATTAGGAGAGGTATTGTATCGTCCGACTTTTTTGCCTGTGCCAATTTTTGCTTTAAAGTTACTCTACGGCGAAGCATCATCAGTATTGACAGACTCCAAAACAATCTATCCCAAACGTCTTCTTGAGGCGGGATTTGTATTCGAATATGACACAATCAACGCTTCTTTAAAACATCTTTTGAAAAAATAGCTTTCAACTCACTGTTTTTGTGTGCTAAAATATCTACTTCAACACTACAGTTTTGATAGAAGGAACAGATGAATACTATAGTCATTACAGGATGCTCTTCGGGTATCGGATGGGAAACAGCTCTCTATCTTAAACAACGTTTTGTCAAAGTCTATCCAACAGCACGACACGAAACAGATGTCGCAAGACTCAAATTAATTGGATTTGAAAATGCGATGCTACTTGATGTCACAAAACCTGATCAGATTGCCACTGTCATCAAAGAGGTTGTGAGACATGAGGGAAAAATTGATGTATGGTTCAACAATGCTGGTTTTGGACAACTTGGAGCAATTGAAGATTTACCCACAGAGATACTCAAAGAACAGTTTGAAACCAATGTTTTTGGATTGCACGAATGCACAATGCAGGTATTAGCCGTGATGCGTCGTCAAGGATATGGCAAAATTATTCAGCACTCTTCGGTATTGGGATTGGTATCTCTTGAGGGACGCGGTGCATACAATGCAAGCAAATATGCCATCGAAGGATTGACTGATACATTACGATTGGAGCTTGCAGGAAGTGGCGTATCTGTTTCTCTGCTCAATACAGGACCGATTCAATCAAAGTTTCGCGAAAATGCCATCAAAAAACTCCAAACAAACATCAATATAGAGCATTCACAATTTTCAAAAAAATACAACGCATCCATTCAAGGCAATGCCAAACGTGTTCCATTTGTTCTTGATGCGCAAGCAGTAGCAGTCGTGGTGCATCGGATTATTCTTTCAGATCGTCCACGAGCAAGATACTATATTACGACAGCAACGTATATTTTGGGAATACTCAAACGTATTCTTAGTAGTGGTGGATTGGATAAAATTTTATTAAGGATAGGTTAAGAATGGATACAATTAAAATAGGTGTAGTGACAACCAGCGATAGAGCAAGTCAAGGAATTTACGAGGATATTTCAGGTGTGGCGATTATGGATACGATGAAAGCGTATCTTCTTAATCCATGCGAATATGAGTATCGATGTATTCCAGATGATCAATCATTGATTGAAGAGATACTCATCGAGCTTGCAAGAGATCGCAAATGTGATCTTATCGTCACTACAGGCGGTACAGGACCTACAAAACGTGACGTGACGACCGAAGCGACAGAGAGTGTATGTCAAAAACTTTTACCTGGATTTGGAGAGCAGATGCGTGCAGTAAGTTTGAAACATGTGCCAACGGCGATTCTTTCTCGCCAAACAGCAGGAATTTGTCATGGAACGCTCATCATCAATCTCCCAGGTAAACCTAAGTCGATTCGTGAGTGTCTTGACGCGGTTTTCCCTGCAGTGCCTTACTGTATTGATCTTATCGGCGGTCACTATATGGAGGTCAATAAGTCAGTCATCACTGCATTTAGACCCAAAGAAACCAAATGAATATTGAATTTATAGAATCTAAAATCAATGAGATACTCAAAGAGCTTGAAAAAGAAGTTTTAGAGGCGATCGAAGATCAGACTCTTGATCGTAAACAAACAAATTTACGTATTAAGCCACTTAAATCTACCAAGCAGATTTTACTCAATGCAATAGAGAGTATCAAAATGGTAGATGAACTCAACCATAAAGAGAGAGAAGAAGATGGCATTCACTGATGATGTAAAATCATCCAAAAAAACACCGCTCAAACTTTTTAAAACCACTATAAATGCAGGTAAACACAAAGGAAAATCAATAGAAATTCCCGCCATTGATACCACAAGAAGCTCCAAAAGTATTCTTAGAGAGTCTCTTTTTAATACATTGCAGTTTGAGGTTATTGATAAAAATTTCGTGGAAATCTTTGGTGGTTCAGGCTCAATTGGGCTTGAAGCGTTAAGCCGTGGTGCAACCGAAGCCTACTTTATCGAACACAACCACACAGCGTATCAAGTGCTACAAAAAAACGCTCAATCAATTGATGCAACACATACTCATCTTTTTTTGGGAGACAGTTTTGAGAAATTTGCTTTGGTTTATCAAATCGTCAAAAAGAGCGGTATTAAAAGTTATTTTTATTTTGATCCACCTTTTTCGACACGCGAAGGAATGGAGGATATTTATAATAAAGTACTCAATTTGATTGCTATGATTGAACCTTCCGTATGTGAAATGATAATCGTAGAGCATTTGACTTCAGTAAAAATGCCAGAAGAGATAGGAAATTTGGTATTGATAAAGTTCAAAAAATTTGGCAAAAGTGCATTGAGCTACTATCGTTATCAATACTCTTCGCCACTTGAAGTATAAACATTAAAAATCAAACAATTGAACCCTCTGATCAAATAGATTGCTTCACAACGTTTGCCATGACAAAGCACCGTCATTGCGAGGCTTCGAACAAACCGTGGCAATCTAAATAATGTTTATTCAGAGGTCTCCAAGCAGTTTTTAGAGATTTTCTTTTTTCTTTTTTAAAAGTTTTTTATTTTTTGGGTTGCTAAGTAATGTTCTCATGGAGTGGTCATTTGAATGTGGAGCTTCAGGTACAAAGTCTGCAAAATTTATCAAAAGCACTTCATCATCGATAATGATTTGTTTGATGCTCAAAAGAGGTACAGTGACCAATGAACCAAAATTCTCTTTTCCAAATCCTGCTTCAAAGCTAAAATACTCACTCTCTAATGATGCACTTTGATAGGTATAGCCACTCAAAACAAAAAGTACGGTTTCATTGAGTGTTTTTTGAATGTGCGTTGGAAGTTTTGGAGTAAAAGTGATATATTTAATTTTGCAGGCGATAGCGAACTCTTGCTCTTGATGAAGAAGATAGGTGATGGTTTGGAAGATATGCTTTTCCATAATATTTCGAAATTGTGATGTGTGAAGTAGAGTTGTTTTCATAATGCCTTCTTTATTATTTTTACAAGAAAAATATTGATTTGATTGGATGAAATCCTATCATAGCATTCATTAGACTGACGTTTTTGAAATATCCCAAATCCTCTTTTTTGATTGCTCTGGGAGTCAAAAATCCACTCTCAAGCAGTCTTTTTCTCGTAGTTCCTTCAAGCAGTGGTTTGTCGGGAGTAAACCATACTTTACCATCAAAAAAAGCAAGATTAGCAATCGAAGTGTCGGTGATAAAACCATCTTTTTCTATCACAATATCATCAGCTTTGGGGTATTTTTTTTTCAATGCTTCAAGCGATGAGCGATCTGCAAATTTGTAATCATAACTTATAATAGAAGAGACGATTTGTAGTGTGCGAATTGATTTTGGTAGATAAGGAAGATATTCGATAGTGTGAATCGTCCGACTATAGACAATACGACATCGAAAAACTCCGTGTTTTGGTGGTGCAATATAATCACGCAGCACAAGAGAGTGATTTGTATCAAAAAGTGCAATACGACTTTCATCAACTCTTTTTTGGTGATACTCTAAGTACAGTGCGACACCATTTACGCATCGAATTGTTTCAAGTAGCACAGACACACCAAACTCACGAAAAAAGATCAGTAGAGAGATAGCGTTCGGCAGTATCGCAGAGAATAGTGACGATGATTTTGCCTTGATTTTCAGGACGTTTGGCGATCTGTGCAGCAGCGTGAAGATTTGCACCAGCAGAGATACCGACAAGAAGCCCTTCTTTGGCGGCGACTTTTTTTGCCATCGCAAACGCCTCTTCATTGCTCACCGACACCACTTCATCATAGATAGAAATGTTGAGAATCGCAGGGATAAATCCTGCACCGATACCTTGAATTTTGTGTGGTGCAGGAGGATTGCCTTGAAGTACCGCGGATGTTTGAGGCTCGACGGCAATAGCACGCAAAGATGGAATGTGTGCTTTGAGTATTTCTGAAGTGCCTGTCATTGTTCCGCCTGTGCCGACTCCAGCAACAAAAATATCAATTTTGCCTTCGGTATCTTTGAGTATCTCTACGGCTGTTGTTTTGCGATGAATCTCTGGATTGTCAAGATTTTGGAATTGGTGCAAAACCACTGCATTATGTTGCTCTTGTTGGAGTGCATTGGCTTTGGCAATCGCACCTTTCATTCCTTCGCTTGCAGGTGTGAGTACGACTTTCGCTCCCAAATAAGCGAGAAGTTTGCGTCGTTCTATACTCATGGATTCTGGCATCGTAAGAATCAGCTTGAGACCACGTGACGCACAAATAGCAGCAAGTCCGATACCAGTATTTCCCGATGTTGGTTCGATGATTGTGGTATCGCTATTGATTTCGCCTCTTTTTGTCGCTTCGTTTATCATATTAAAGGCGATTCTGTCTTTGACTGATGAGGTTGGATTCATAAATTCACATTTGCCAAGAATAGTTGCGCTACACTCATTGGAGAGAGAGTTGATTTTGACAAGTGGTGTATTTCCAATCAGTTCTTCGATAGATTGAGCTATCATCAAGACCCTTTATGTTTATTTTTTATTCATATTTTTTATTAAACCCAAATTTTCTTAGTTTTAGACTTGGATATTTATTGAAATTGTGATGCTCTTTTGACATCTATCACAAAATAACGTACAATAAACAGAAAGGTATTTCTAAAAACTCCCTTTTATCATTGCGGGCTTGACCCGTAATCTTCTGTTTGAGGATAAAAAGATACCAAATCAAGTTTGGTATGACGGTTTTTAGAGATGCCTATAATTTAATCTCACGAGGAGAACTCTATGCGAAATACATTTTTACTATTTTTTTCTTTTGGTTTTTTGGCACTCTATGCTAATACTCTTAGAGTTTATCAAGATACTGCACAGTTTGATTATTCGCCAACAAGCGATTTTGTTGGTATTGCTCAAGAGATAGAGGCGACGTGTCGCGGTTCGTCTATCGCGTTGATTTCAAAAAGTGATTGCAACAGTAGTGATAGGCTTTGTCGTCTCCTTAAAACGATAGAAAAAAAAGATATTCAACTCCAAACGGCTCAAAATGGTATTGCGACGCTCAATAAGTTGGTATCGCTTCTTCAGCCATCAATGGGCGATGCCAATCAAACAGTCAAGAGTGCAAAAATCATCGCCAAAACATACACTGATCTAACAACCAAAAAACAGAAACTCACAAATCAAATCCAAGAGCTACAAGAGACACTTGAAAAACAAACCACAGCAAAAAAAGGACTCTATTTTTCTACAAATTGTGATACTCCAATCACACTAAATATACCAAATCAAAAAATCACTTTCACTACATACTATCAAGCAGATCTCTCTACGCCAAATGAGATAAATATCACTCAATATCTTTCGATACTCAACAGCTCAGGAATCGATATCGTCGCAGACGAAGCGATGTTTTACAACAAAAACACACAACGTACTATCGAAGTTGCACATTTTGATCCGTGGATAGTAAATCAATCTCAACCGATATTGCGTAGTTATGATGCCAAAGCAATTGCACAAGAAGTGACACAAATGATGGACACAATCGCACCAGTTGCGTTAATGCAAAAAAGTGTTGAAGCAAAAATGGTCGATACGCGCATCTATCGCGTCGCAAATCTTTCACTTCCTTCTACAGCGACTGCGATTGTCGCTCCTGTTTTGACGTGGAGTTTGCCTGTCGTATGTAAAACTGAACTTATGCCATATCTTTTGCCTTATGCCTATCAAACGTGTAGTTTTAGTCCAAAAAATCCTATCGAAAGTCACCAATGGAAAGTGACAAATAAAAAAGAGACTATCTCTCAAAACGCCATCGGTGAGTATCAAAAAGGACACTATACACTCTACACCACGATAGATGATGAGATAGAAGTCACTCGCGAACCGATTGTCGAAAAAGCTAAAGAGAGTGGACTTTTTGGTAGTTCGATACGCAAAAAAGATGGCTATCGTATCACATTGATAAACTCCTCAAATCATCCAAAAGCACTTTTGATTCACGATAGAATCCCAAACTCCACAACAGATCAAATCAAAGTCAAACTTCTTTCAGTCAATTCAGAAAAACAGATCAAATACACACTTAGCGATGAAGGAAATCTCACCATCACACTGACACTTGATGCTAAGGAGAGTCAATCAATTGAAGTGCTATTTGAGCTTGAGTATGACAAAGAGACGCAGGTGAACTATTAGAGATGAATCAAAACGCTACTGTCACATTTTATGTCGTCACTTCCAATGAAGCAGGACAACGCATCGATAATTTTTTGGTACGACACCTCAAAGGTGTACCAAAATCACTAATCTATCGCATTATCCGAAAAGGAGAGGTGAGGATTGACAAAAAACGTATCAAAGCAGAATACAAACTCCAGTTAGAAGATCAAATTCGCATTCCTCCAATTCGACTTGATACGCCAAAAGAGCAAAGTTTGATTCCCGATACACTCTCTAAGCAGATTGAAAACGCTTTTCTTTTTGAAGATGAAAATCTTATCGTGATCAATAAACCAGCAGGCATTGCAGTACACAGCGGTACGCACGGAGCGTTTGGTGTGATTGAAATAGTTCGCGAACTTCGTCAAGAGTCTTATCTTGAATTGGTGCATCGACTCGACAAAGAGACTTCAGGAGTGTTGCTTATCGCCAAAAACAGAACGACGCTTTTGCATCTTCATCATCTGCTCAAAGAAGGTCACGCAATCAAAAAAACCTATATTGCTTTGGTGGTTGGCTTATGGAAACAAGGCGAGATGGAGTTCTCAGAGCGTTTGGAGCGTCAAAATGATAGAAATCAAAAAGTGCAAGTGAGTCAAGATGGCAAAATATCAACCTCTCATTTTCGTCCAATCGAAAAATTTGAAAAAGCGACACTAATGGAAGTGCAGATTTTTACTGGACGTATGCATCAGATTCGTGTACAGCTCGCTCATCTTGGTTTTCCAATCGTTGGTGATGAGAAATATGGAGACAAAACATCAAATCTATATTTTGCCAAACATCTCAACTCAAAACGTCTCTTTTTGCATGCACATTCGATTGAGTTTGAATACCAAAACATAACACATCAATTTGAGGCGGAAGTAGAGTTTTTGTATTAAATGTTGTTCTTTTTCTACTTATTTTCTACCCCTATTTTATATAATCAAATTTTACCCCAAGAGAATAAAACTTTTAGAAAAAGTTTGTTTTTCTTGGGGTATTATAGATTAGCAAACTGCGAAAAATAAAACAGAAAACAAAGAAACAAAG
>DYPM01000091.1 GCA_020719895.1 Sulfurovum sp.
GTAAGATTTATGTTTAATCAGAGGTCTTGATTGTATTGTCTAAACCGACACTCTCCCAAAGTGACTATTTTGCCTTTTTTGACTTCTGCCAAAATATAAACCATTGTGCCTTGAGGATCAGCTTGAGGCATCTCTTGTGCAATCAAATGCAATATCTGCTGCTCGGAGACTTTGTGCCATTTTTTCTCATAGACATATTGTGTCTCAAGCCAAACTACCATCACACCCAACCCAACTCCGCAAAGATAGGCTCAATCTCTATCCACCAGTTTTCAAAACGCACCGCCACATCATTGATGGCATTTTGCTCTTCTCTCCACTCGCGGAGTTTTTCAAGAATCAGTGGTCTTGTCTCTTCTGAAATCCTATCACTATTTTCGATATACCGAATCGTCTTTTCTATTTTTTCTTGCATTGTTTATCCTTTTGGATTGATTTGGATGACAATATTAGCATAAGACAAATTATGTACATCTCTAAAAAGAGATTGCGGGTCAAGCCCGCAATGACAAAAAAGATGCCTTAGAGAGTCCCTTTTGTACGTTTTATCATCATTTCAATCTTCTCTACGATGCTTGGATCTTCAAGTGTTGAGATGTCTTGCGTAATCGCTTCACCTTTGGCGATGGCACGTAAAATACGTCGCATAATCTTGCCCGAGCGAGTTTTGGGAAGTCCTGGAGCGAAAAGGATATCGTCACACACCGCGATATTACCGATCTCTTTTTGAATCACTTTGTTGATCATCTTAAACTCTTCGAGTTCATCAGCGATACCGCTATCGGATTTGAGAACAACATAAGCGAAAATTCCCTCCCCTTTGATCTCATGCGGTTTGCCGACGACAGCAACTTCGGCTACATTAGGGTGTTTTTTGATCGCCGCTTCGACTTCAGCTGTTCCCATACGGTGACCAGAGACATTGATCACATCATCTACGCGTCCCGTGATGGTGATGTAGCCGTTCTTGTCGTAGTTGGCACCATCGCCTGTGAAATAAACCGCTTTGCCGTCTTTTTTGACATCACCAAAATAGGACTTTTCAAATCTCTGCGAATCACCCCAGACCCCACGAATCATACTTGGCCACGGTCTTGTGATACACATATAGCCACTCTCTCCTGCACCCACTTTTTTGCCCGTTTTGGGATCTAAAATCTCAGCGATGATTCCTGGAAGCGGTAGTGTTGCACATGCAGGTTTGATTGGTGTTGCTCCAGGAAGTGGAGAAACGACATGACCACCTGTTTCAGTTTGCCAATAGGTATCGACGATAGCACATTGGGCGTTACCGACCACCTCATAGTACCATTTCCATGCTGGTGGATCGATCGGTTCTCCTACGGTTCCTAAAACTTTGAGGCTTGAAATGTCATATTTTTTTGGCTCCTCTTCACCTGTTTTGTGTAAGACGCGAATAGCGGTTGGTGCGGTGTAAAATTGGTTGATTTTGTACTCTTCGACCATTTTCCATGGACGACCTGCATCAGGATAGGTAATCACCCCTTCAAACATCACCGTCGTAGCACCCATCGCAAGTGGACCATAGACGATGTATGTGTGTCCTGTGATCCAGCCGATATCAGCCGTACACCAGTAGGTGTCGTTCTCTTTGACATCAAACACCCACTCCATCGTCATTTGCGCCCAAAGAATATAGCCTGCGGTGTTGTGTTGTACTCCTTTTGGTTTGCCCGTACTACCTGAAGTGTAGAGCAAAAAGAGAGGATCTTCGCTTCCCATCGGTTCTGGTTTGCAAATCGAAGATTTACTTTTGATAAGTTCATTATAGGAGTAGTCACGACCTGCCACCCAAATGACATCTTCGTTGTTTCTCTCCACTACAAGTACTTTTTGTACCGTTGTATCGCCACTGAGTGCTTCATCTACGACGTGTTTTAGCATATAGGGTTTCTCTTTTCGGTAAGCACCATCAGCAGTGATGACCACTTTTGCCTCTGCATCAAGAATTCTATCGCGAAGTGCCTCAGCAGAGAATCCACCAAATACGATCGAGTGAATCGCACCGATGCGTGCACATGCGAGCATTGCAAATGCTGCTTCGGGGATCATCGGCATATAGATGACGACTCTATCTCCTTTTTGGACACCAAAATCCTCTTTAAGCAAGTTTGCAAAACGGTTGACTTGATAGTAAAGTTCAAGATAGGTGATGATCTGTTTATCGCCACGATCTCCTTCAAAGATAATCGCAGCTTTGTTTTTGCGTGTGTTGATATGTCTGTCTACGCACTGATAGGCGACATTGAGCTTGCCACCGTCAAACCACTTCACAAATGGTGCATTAGATTCATCAAGCACCGTGTGATATGGCTCAAACCAATCGATCTTTGTTTTGGCAAAACTGTCCCAAAATCCTTCATAATCTTCGTTGGCTTTATCTACCAACTCTTGATACTCGCACATATTTTTGACTCTTGCATTTTTAGCAAATGCTTTATTTGGAGTGTAAAAACTCATTGAATCTCCTTTGTTTGAATTAAATTTTATTTCTTGTAATGCTTTAAGTGTAACAAAATTCACACTAAAGTCTCTTACACAATAGAATTATTTTGATAAATAAGAGTTAATAGCTCCTATTTAAACCTTTTGTCTGTTACGTATTGCTACACTACGCTTTTATCTTGCGGTGTGTTAGCTTGAGATAAATCATAGCTGTCATCACCGCATCGTTGAGTGCGTTATGTGCTTGCAGTTTTGGTATACCCAAATCATCCAAAATCGCATCAAATCTCAAATCAATATTGCCTCATAATAGAGTGCTAAGACTTCTATTTGTTTGTTGGGCAAAGAGACACTTATGAGTGGCTTGATGGTTTTATTGACCATTGCCATATCAAACTCTAAGTAGTATCCCACCAACTTTCGACTACCGACAAAATAGAGAAACTGCTCTATCGCCTCATATAAAGACACTCCTTTTACTCTTCATCTTCCAAATCAAAAAACACTCAATACAAAGGTATGTCAAGAAAATAGTAAGGCATTGATCTCAAATCATAATAGTGCTTTAGGAGAGTGGTTATTGCGTCACGCTTTGGGTTTTAAAGAGGAGTAATAATACGATAAAATCTCGCTCAAAAAATAAAACAAAAGTTGTCATCGTATGGAACAAAAACAAATAACCAATCAAGATATTTTAGACAATTTCGGCAGAGAAACTTACTATCGTGGTTTTGAATATTTTAAAGCATCAAATGTCGTAAAGTGTGATGTGACAACAGAAGAGAACCAAATTGTGATTCGCTCTACAGTCCATGGAAGTTATTTGTACGAACAAAACATCATCCTGTTTTTCAAATCAAACAAACTCTTTTTGATCACTCAATGCTCTTGTCCTGTTATCAATCGATGTAAACATTCTGTGGCATCACTGCTCTATTTTATAAAATTTTTGCAAAAAGAAAATCCATTTCCAATACAATCTGAATCTGAACGTTGGATGGAAAATCTGCTAAAAACACAACTGCCAAAATCTTTATCACACAATCCAAAGAGTGAATATTTTTTAATCTATCGACTCTTTTCTCACTCCTATCAAGATGTAGAACTCTTTAAAGTCAAAAAACTCAAAAATGGTCTTCTCTCTAAAGGCATATTAATCAAATTAGAAAACTGTATCCACAACTTAAAATTCAATCAAAACCATTATGAGTTCTTTGAACCAGAAGATATTGCACTGATTAATCAACTTGAACACCTTATGAGTCTGCATAAAACTATCTTTTTGAATTACGAATTTGGCGTATTTGTCATCAAAAAAATGTGTGAAACAAACCGTTGTTATTTTCAAGAAAGCACAACTCCATTGCGATTTGAAGAGAGTAGTAAGACATTGCGTTTTGATTGGTATATGGAGGAAGATAAAAATATCCTTTACTCTTCACTGAAGCCTTCTGAAACATTGATTCTTCGCACAAAGCCTTTTTTGTGTGCTGATAAAGAAACCAATACGATTTTTCCTATGCAAACTACCTATACAAAAGAAGAGATCAAATGTCTCAATGAAGCACCACCTCTCACCCAAAAAGAGGCAGAAAAAATAACCAAAACTGTTTTGAAACAAATGCCAAAATTGAACTTTCCTCTTCTTCCAACAATTGAAATAGAAGAGATAAAAACTCCACCAAAGCCTCTATTGAGACTCCACTCGACAAACGTAGAAAATCGCAAGATACAAATAGCAGAACTTCATTTTAAGTATGGCGAGTATCGTGTCGATGCTTATCCATTTGAAGATACCCAAACACGTTTTTTAAATGATAAAAATATCAAAATATTACGAAATGAAACAGATGAAAAGCACTACAAAGAGCGTATCGAATCTTTTGGATTTGAGTATGATGACGCGTTAAAAGGTTATGCTAATGGAGCAAAACTATCAATGCAAGACGCGATTGAGAGATGGCGTATTTTTATCGAAAATCAACAGCCTTTACTTGAAGATGAAGGTTGGGAGATAGAGATTGCCCAAGGGTTTCAATATCAATTTGAGTATATTGAAAACATCACTCTCCAAAGCGAAGATCAATCTGATGCCAATCCGTGGTTTTCACTCTCTTTTAATGTCGATATTGGAGGTAAAAATATCTCTTTAGTGCCTATTGTCGCATCACTGATGGGGGAGTTTGAAAAAGTTGATGATTTGCCTACAAAACTCAATCTTCAGCTTGAAGAGGGACGGTTTTTGCATATTGACGCAGAAGAGATTAAACCTATTTTGCGGATTATTTTTGAGCTTTTTGAGAGAAAAAGCGATGATGGCACTTTGCGAATAAATAGTTTTGATGCACATCTTATTGATCTTGACGCTCACAGTGATGTCACTTGGAAAGGTGGCAAAGAACTCAAAGAGCTTTCGCAAAAACTAAGAAATTTTCAAGGGATAGAAGCCGTCACGCCACCACAATATCTCAATGCAACACTTAGGGAGTATCAACAGCTTGGACTCAATTGGCTTAATTTTTTGCACACATTTAAATTTGGCGGTATCTTAGCCGATGATATGGGACTTGGTAAGACGATACAAACATTAGCATTTCTACAACATCTCAAAGAAAAAGGCGAACTCACCAAACCTTCTCTTATCGTTATGCCTACTTCATTGATGGGAAATTGGAAAAACGAAATAGCCACTTTTGCACCGCAACTGACCTATCTTGAACTCTATGGACTTGATAGAGCAGAGAAGTTTAGCCAAATCGCCAAATATGATATTGTCCTCACGACCTATTCATTGGCACAACGAGATGAAGAGAGATATCTTGAGGAGAACTTTTACTATATCATTTTGGATGAAGCACAAAAGATAAAAAACGCCAAAACCAAAATGGCAGTGAGTATCAAATCGCTCAACTCAAGCCATAAGCTTGCACTAAGTGGCACGCCTATCGAAAACCATTTGGGAGAGTTGTGGTCTATTTTTGACTTCTTGATGGCGGGATTTTTTCAGACGCAAACTTTTTTTAAAAACTACTACCAAACTCCCATCGAAGTCAATCACGATATGACCATACGCACACAACTCAACAAAAAAATAGCACCATTTATTTTGCGTCGCACCAAAGATGAAGTAGTCAAAGAGTTGCCACCCAAAACAGAGATTATCAAAAAGGCTATTTTTGGCAAAAAACAGGCGACGCTTTATGAAAATATCCGCGTGACGATGGAGCAAAAAGTCAAAGAAGCAATACAAGGCAAAGGATTAGCCCGTAGCCATATTACGATACTTGATGCGTTACTTAAGCTTAGACAGGTGTGTTGTGATCCTTCGCTACTCAAACTTGAGAATGCCAAAGCAATCAAAGAGTCCGCAAAGCTTGAAATGCTTCTTGAGCTTATCGATGAGTTACACGAAGAAGGGCGTAAGGTACTGGTATTTTCTCAATTTACTTCAATGCTAAGTATCATAGAAAAAGAGATAACCAAACGAAATATCAGTTATGTCAAACTCACAGGAGCGACTCGTAAACGCGAAGAGACTATCGCACAATTCACACAAGGCAATGCGTCTATTTTTCTTATCAGTCTAAAGGCTGGAGGTGTCGGACTCAATCTTGTCGAAGCTGATACCGTTATCCATTATGATCCATGGTGGAATCCTGCTGTAGAAAATCAAGCCACCGACAGAGCCTACCGTATCGGTCAAGACAAGCCCGTATTTGTCTATAAACTCATCGTAGAAAACTCCATCGAAGAGCAAATCCTCAAACTCCAAGAGAGAAAAAAGTCACTCCAAGACACTATCCACAAAAGCGAAGAAGAGAGCAACAAGGAGAGCTTTAGTGGCAAGGAGCTTTTGGAATTGTTGTCGTTGCAGTAGGAAAATCCTCTACAACTTTGAGAGATACGTTATCAAAGATAAAGTCCTTTGAGTATCATGACCATACTCTCGATAGAGCGTTGTGTTGTAGTCTCTTGTGCGGTGTGATAGCCAATCGTTGGAAACTGAAGTGTTGTACCTTGAATCACTCCTTTTGAGGCATTGATCACTCTGCCAAGTTCGGTTACGCCAAGTGAGCCTTTGGTTCCTGATTGTTCATGAAGGCGTTTGATGTAAGTGTCTTTGAAGTGAAAACCGATACCGTTTTGTGTAGCAATCTCTTTGATTTTGTTTTTAAGAGGAGAGTGAAATGCTGCGTTTTCATCTCTATTACGAAGGACAATATCGATTTTTTCAATCTCCTCGAGCGTATGATAAGGGCTTGTATCAAGCACCAATAACTCTTCGGTTTCAATATCAAGTCGCCTAAAATACTCCAACAAAAATCTCCAACTTCTCCCCGCCTCCTCAGACGCAGTAAAAAATGCCGTTCCTTGATAGCCAAGCTCATAAAGATAAAGAATCAATGCTACAGAGATCACATTGTCAAGTTGTGCGGAGATTAATCCATCAGTAGATATCTGAAGTTTATCCATAAATGCGATCGGCGTTCCAGGCAGAAGATGATCTAATCCATCGATTTTAAAAAAGATATTGTAACGCTTCGTATCCAAATAGGCATCGCTAATCGTACCAATCCCCAAATATCCGCCCGACCATGGATTGTACGCTTGCACTCTTTGTGCTTTAAACCGCACTTCGAGGTTTTTGAGTAGCTCTTCAGAGTTGGAGTTTCCTTGAAGATCGGCTTGGTTTTTGGCGATAAATGCTGCATATTGAAACTCATTGTGTCCCATACAGATAAGACCATGACGATCTACGTGAGAAGAGAGATAACCACTTGATGGGTTGTTTCCTTTGGCGACTAAAATACCGTCATAGTACTCTGCGGTGATATTTTGCTCTTGAAGCTCTCTTTTTAGAAACAAAAAAAACGGATGCTCCGCACCTACAACACTCGGCACTCTTACCAATTGTTTTAAAATATCATAAAAATTTTCCATACTACTCTATCGCTCCTTGTTTTATAAATCTAAAGAATCCGCACCTCATTTATTGATGTTTCATCCGATAACTATAGCATTTGGCGGGTGTTTATTATATCTCTTGAGAGATTTTTTCTATTTTCCAAAGTCCATTATTTTAGAGAGTTTTTCAAGCAATATCACTTAAAATGAGGTGAGAAAGTTCAG
>DYPM01000092.1 GCA_020719895.1 Sulfurovum sp.
GGGGTTTTTAGAGGTTCCCTTAAAGTAGTTGAGCCTTTCCTTGAGAGTTTCAAAGTATTTGAGTTTGATTATCGTGCCAGCTTTGTGTTTGCTAAAGAGAAAGCACGATTTAAAAAAAGCGGTATGCTAATTGCAGATATGGATTTGATGATTGCAAGCATCTCTATTTCAAATGATTGTGTTTTAATGACAAACAATATGAAACATTTTCAGAGAGTCAATGGTTTGAAACTTTGGAAGTAAATTTTTGCTTTTGGAAAACTCTAAACGCGCACAGATTGTCAGCACTGCGTAAGAGTGCGACTCAACTCAAAAGGTGTTGCGTCGCTTTTTTGATCTCTGCTTTGAGTTGTAGAAGTGTGTTGGGTTGTGCTATTTTTTGGTAGCGTATTTGATGATAGAGGAGATTTATAGTCTCTAAAGGAAGTTGATGCTCGTGACAAAGTCGCTCAAAGTAGTGATTGAGACTCTCTGATGGATCTTTGGGATAACCTTTTTTTGCCAATAGATCAAACAACGGACTCAAAACGCATAGCTCTTTGGGTCTGCACTGCATTCGACGAAATATCCACCACGCTACAAAAAGTAACACCACAAAAAGCAAAAAGAAACCGATAAATTTCAATACAAAAAAAGTATCAGATTTGAAATAAGAGTAGAGTTTTTTTTGGGAGAGAACACTGTACTCCAAAATCCACGTGTCCACTTGGTATTTAATATAGTGAAGATAGAGTGAGAGTTTGTCCCACTCGTTTTGTTGATTCTCTGCATTTTGTTCGGTTTGGTTTGTGGTTTCTATGCCGTCTTGAATCACACTCGCCAATGAAGTTGTCTCTACGCGTTGCCACGCACTGTCGATATAGACTTCTACCCATGCGTGAGCATCTTTTTGGCGGACAATGAGATAGTTTTGGATGCTGTCGCCTCCATTGGGTCTGTAGCCTGTGACGATACGCGATGGAATCCCTGCCATACGACAAAGTGTCGCAAAGGCTGAAGCAAAATGCGTACAGTAGCCTTTTTTTGTATCAAAAAGAAAACTATCCGTAGCGTTTTTGAGATCAAAAGCATCAGGTTTGAGAGTGTATGTAAGATATTGTGAGCGAAATAGATTGCTGATGGCTACAAGACGCTCTTTTGGAATATCCGTGGAGGCATTGATTTTTCGTATTGCTGCAATACTTTTGGGATTACGCATCGGATCAAACGCTAACGCAATATGAAGTAGATACGCGCTAAGAGAAGTTTCGATGCTTTCTCCAATATGAGATGTGGCTTTGTAGAGTATCGGTTCGTCGATATTTTTGTCCACCTTAAACTCAAGGTCATAATCTGTTTTGGCTTTAGTAGTTGTCTCATACGGTATATCAAGGAGATAGAGCCACTTTTTATTGGTCGGATAAAGTGTCACTTTGTAGTGAGTGAGAGTGTGATCTGCATAATACTTTTGAGGAACGCTTGATTTTGGTTTTATCTGCAATGGAATCCACGTGTTTTCTTTTTGGATATAAAGCACACTGCCACGAAAATAGAGTTGATGCATTGGCGGTATCGCACCTTCAAATCCTACTTCCATCACAATACGATTTGAGGGTACCAAAAGTCCTTCATTGTCAATATGCATTACGCCATCGTGTCCTGAGTGTTTGACAATCTCACCTTTAAATCCATAAGTAGCATGCTCAAAAGAGATACGTGGAAAAAAGATAAAAAAAAGCACCATCATTGGAAGTGAAATCAGATAAAAAAGTGTCGCAACCCTTAAAACAGCTCGTATCTCTGTACGCATAATCGCCCACATAAGCACCAAAAGCAGAAGATACACTTCAAGAATGACATAAATCAACATTCCAATCGAATGAAAAAAGAAGAGACTCAAAGCCATCAGTAACGCAGGAGATAATTTGAGATAGAAGTTGATCGTTCGCGTAAGTCTCTGAAGTGCTACTGCTATAAGCAACAGATAGATGAGCAACTCCACAAAAAGTCTAAGCCTTGAAAGTCCAGAAAAACTAAAACTCCCATAGAGACTCAAAAAAACAGCAACGCCTCCAAGTAGCATCAGCATCAAAACTCTTTTTGTGGAAGGAATATCTCCTTTGATAATCAAAAAAAGTGCAATTGCTACAAAAAAAAGCATAGGAGTTTTGAGAATCAAAAAAATCGGCAATATCACAACGATATAAGCAATATCAAGAAGTTGGAGAGGTGTGGGTTTAGTAGGCAGCCAATGTGGTAAGGATTGCATCGATAGAGTTCCTTTGGGAATAGAGAGTTTGAGACGGCATCTGTACAGCAAAATCCAACTTTTGTGCTTCACACTGAAGTATCCAAAGCGTAAGTTGGCTAAGACGCTCTTCGTCACTCTCTCCTGCTCGCACAAAATCAAAAGTCAAACGTTCCAGCGGTATTTCGTGAGTGAATTTTTTGATTGCACTATTGCCTTTGGCTACTGATGGCCAATGGATACGTGAAGCGTGAGTGCGTCCTGCATCAGGCAAAATGCCGTCAAAATCACTCTCTTCTCCAAATCTTCCAGTTTGTTTTGCCAAAAAACTCTCTAACGATTCACCTTTGGGCATAGGATAAACCATCACCGACATTGACGTTTCGACAGGCAACACAAATCGTATCGTAGCAATCGGAAAAATGGTATCAAGAGTACATCCTTTGATATCTGTTTCTCCGCGTTTGTTTGGCGTAAAAGGAAGTTTGACAATGGTTTTTTGGTGCGGTGGAAGCTCGGACAAAAAAACGGTTTGGTCGTGACATTTGAGATTGAGTGCATAACTGGCAAATGATTTGTTGGCATAGAGTTCAAAGTGAAGAGATCCCTCTTCTTTGGCAAAAATACGTTGCCCTTTGACAAGCGTAGTTTGGAGTAGAACCAAATTACGTAATGCAAAAGGACTCGCAAAAAGAGCAAACGAAAAAACAAAAAAAAGCACAATATAAACCAAATTAAAATTGTGCATATACGCTTCAAAAAAAAGACCAAAAATCAAAACTACTAACAAAAACGAACCAAAAGTGGCACGTTGTTTGATTTTTCTACGCGTCTGGATGAGTATTTTCGGAGATAACATTACGCAATCTTTCAATGGTAGTTTTCCCTTCGGTAAATTTCAGACGATGCAAACACACATAAGGTGCGACAGTCGTCACATCATCAGGTATAGCGTAGTTTCTGCTATGAAGATACGCCCAAGCACGACTCATTGATGCGAGCGCCAATGCACCACGCGTAGAAAGACCGTGTACAAAGTACGCACCGTTTCGACTCAGTGCGATAATCGACTGAAGATAATCAAGCAACGCATCACTAAGATGAACCTGCGTAACTTCGCTTTGCATCGCAAGAAGCTCTTGTGTTGTAAATGGAGGCGAAATATCAATTGATTTTGGTTTTTGACGGCTTAAAATCGCTCTTTCGGCTTCATATTCTGGATAACCAATACGAAGTGCACAAATAAATCTATCAAGTTGAGAATCGGGAAGTCTAAATGTACCAACCTCTTCATAAGGGTTTTGAGTTCCCATCACAAAAAAAGGCTCTTGTAGCGTATAGACCTCTCTATCAATCGAAATGCGTCCCTCTTCCATGGCTTCTAAAAGGGCTGATTGGGTTTTGGGCATAGAGCGGTTGATTTCATCTGCCAATAAAAACTGTGTAAAAATCGGTCCTTTTTTGAAGACAAAATCACTCTTTTTTTGATCAAAATAGTTGACTCCCAAAATATCAGAGGGCAAAAGATCGCTGGTAAACTGTATTCTTCCAAACTCCAACCCCAATACTGACGCTAAAGCACGAGCAAGAGTGGTTTTACCAACTCCTGGAATATCCTCCACAAGAAGATGTCCTTTGGCAAAAAATGCAGCAAGTGTGAGAGTAATACTCTCTTCTTTGCCGTAAAGTTGCGAAGCAATTGCGGTGATTAATGGTGTGAATTTAGTATCAAGTGTGTTCATAAGTTTCATTTTTTCATTTTAATTTTGAAGAGCAAAGCCATTCAAGCTACGCTAACGCTAAGTTTTCCTCTTTAGTTGATGTCGATTTTTTCTAAGACGATTTGATTATATCAAAAGGCGTAAATGAAAGATAAATCAATATACAAATCGACACCAAACATTAATAAAAAATCTAAAATATCAGTAAAAAAGCTTAAAGCAGTATAATCGCACCGATGAAACATCTTCGAGGCTACAAAAGACGCTACTTCTCTCTTGCGATTATCGCAATGTACTCTACGCTACACAAACTCGCGCGCCGTGATAGCAACTATCAATACCACACTACAGCCTTTGATCAGCCCGAACACAAAACTTCTCCACCGCTATTTTTATTTCTTTTTCGACTTTAAATTCAAATCAAACTTTTTATCCAAAGGAAATATTAATGAAACATACTATTGCACTCTATCCATCTGTTTTTGTATTGCTTTTGCAATCAATGAATGCAACTGAAATTTTACCAATTACAGTCATTTCTGCAACACAAACACTACAACCTCTCAATCAGACCACTTCTGATACTACAATCATCACAGCATCAGAGCTGGAAGAAAAACATACGCTTTGGCTCAAAGATGCACTTCAATTTACGAATGGAATAAGCACGACTCAAACAGGAGCAGTCGGACAAATGGTTTCACTCTATCAACGCGGAATGGACACCAAACATACATTGGTATTGGTCGATGGTGTGAAATTTAATGATCCATCAGTCTCTCAAGCACAAATTGAATTTCTCTCTTTGTTTGATATTGATCATATCGAAATCATACAAGGTGCTCAAAGTGGTATTTGGGGAGCAGATGCTACAGCTGGAGTGATTAATATCATCACAAAAAATCCCACAAAACCACAAACGACTTTTCACGCAGAAGTAGGCGAAAATGAATCAAAACAATTCAGTGCAGTCTATGCAAATACATACAAAAAACTCTCTTATAAAATAGGAATCAATCGCTTTAGTGCAGATGGAATTTCATCTCAAACAGATACAACGTCTCACAAAAAAAAGTATGAAAATGAAACTGATCCTATCTATAATCGCACTATTTTTGGAAAACTTCATTGGCAGTTTTTAGATGAGCAGTCGCTTCTTTTTTCTTTTGAAAATATCAAACACAATACAGAGTATGATAAACCTATTTTTGATATGACAACTTTCAAAAGTGTACCTCAACCAAATTCTATAGGATATAAGATCGAAAATAGTATCAAACTCTCTCATCTTGAATATCGCTTTTCTACATCGCCTCATGATATTGTGTTTTATCTCAATCAAAGCCGTTTTGACAAAGAGGATCTGCTTGGTTACCAAACTCATTTTAAAGCATTGATTGATGAGTTCGGCGGACATTACACTTATCGTTATGCAGAAAACTCCTCTATGATTACAGGAATTACACAACAAAAAAGCAAAGATGAAATAAAAAAAAGAGATTACACAGACAATGCTCTTTTTGCTACGAACACTACTGTATGGCAACAGTTTGTCTTCACCCAATCACTACGTTATGACAGCTATGATGATGTATTTAAGAGTAAAACCACTGGCAAGTTGGGTGTAAAATATCTCTTTTCTCAATCGATAAATCTTTTTAGTAATATCGGTACAGGCTACAAATCTCCCTCAATGTATGATTTGAGTGTAGCAAGCAAAACACTCAAGCCTGAAAGCAGTCAAACATTTGATATGGGTTTTGAGTATGATCACTTTAGAGCAGTTTATTTTGACAATACTATCACTGATCTTATCGACTACACTTTTGATTTTTCTACATATCAATCAACTGCTTTCAATAGTGATGGCAAATCTCACTTCAAAGGAATTGATATAAGTTATGACCGTTCTTTGACAAAATCTCTTTTTGCAAAACTCAACTACAGCTATCTTGATGCTAAAGACAAAGAGAAAAAAACATTTGCCAATCGTCCCAAAGAGAAAGTTTCGATTGCATTGGATTATAATTTAGAGAGTTATCATTTTGGTTTTAATGGTTTTTATATAGGAGAGAGAGATGGAGTTTCATTTGCCGACTACACAAAAAGAGTCGATACAGGCAATTATATGATTTTAAATGCGGTACTCAACTACAACTACGATGAGAATATTATGGCGTATGCAAAACTTGACAATATATTTGACAAATCTTATATAGAAGTAGATGGATACAGTACGCTTGGAAGCACATTTTATATAGGTACAACGATTACGTTTTGATCTCTATAGGCTACATTTTAGATTGTTTCTCGCAAAGACGGAAGTCGTCCTTGCGAACGTTGCCACGGCAATCTATGTTTTTGAGAAGTTTTTCTATCTAAAGAGACTTTCGAGTGCTGAAATATCGGTGGTTTTTTCTATAGGTTCATTCTCTCTATAGTTGTTGTCGGTTGTGTTTTGTGTGACACCTTCTATTTCGTTAAGTTCGATCGCATAACCTGTAAGCATCGATGCTAAACGGATATTGATTCCACTTTTGCCAATCGCTTTGGCTTTTTGATCAGGCGTGATATTGATAATGGCTTTTTTATTTTTGATATCTACTTTGATACTTTGTGTGATAGCAGGAGAGAGTGCACGTGTGATGTAGATTTCGGGGATTGGCGAGTACTCGATACAGTCGATATTTTCTCCGCCAAGCTCTTTGCTCACTGCATTAATACGCACTCCTTTGACACCGACAGCAGCACCAATTGGATCAATATTCATTTTGTCAGTTTTGAGTGAGATTTTGGCACGATCTCCAGGAATTCTTGCCGAAGCCACAATCTCCACCGCACCATCTTCAATCTCAGGAACTTCGCGTGCCATCAACGCCTCCAAAAATTTTGGAGCAGTACGGCTAAGCTCAAGCGAAAGACCCTCTTTTGGGTCAGTATTGACATAGCGAAGTAAGCATTTTATCGTATCTCCGCGTTTGAACTTTTCTCCTTTGATGCGGTTGCGAAGCGTCAAGATTCCTTTCACTTCGCCGATCTCTACAAAAGTGTTTTGTTGCTGATCTACACGATTGACGATACCGATAAGCACAGCTCCTAATTGATCTTTGTATTTTTGGTAAAGATCTTTTTCGATACGTCTTTGGACGTGATACTCAAGCTCTCGAAAGAGGTTCGCAGAAGCAGTGCGTCCATACGACTCAAGATCAAATATCTCTTTGAGTTCATCTCCAAGCTCAAGCGTGTCATCAAACTCTTTGGCATCAGAAAGAGAAATAAAACTCTCCGACTCTACTTTTTGTTTGTTGTTTTTGTCGCCTATTTCCACATAGAGACATTTGTCTTTGTCGCCGACGACTGTTATCACTTTGTGAATTTCAAACTTTTTGGTGGCATTGTTGAATGTCACTTCAAAAGTACTTGTGACTCCATCTGATTTTTTGGCGGTATTGATCATCGCCTCTTTGAATGCTTCAGTAACACTCTCTTTGGAGAGGTTTTTTTCATGTGCAATTGCCTCAATAATATCTGTTATTTTTTCCATATATTTTCCTACTAATAAATTTTGTACAATCTAAACAAGTTCAGATTGTACAAGTTTGCTA
>DYPM01000093.1 GCA_020719895.1 Sulfurovum sp.
CCTTGTTTTGCAAGAAGTCTATTAGGCGTTATTTTGAGTTTTGTAAGAACTCCAATTTAGACTGTCAAAACTATACAGATTCAATCTCTGAAGAGAGTTTTACCAACGCATCGTTAAGTTTTTCAAATCCACTCGAAATAGACACTGAAGCAGTTGTCGTGTCTGAATGTTTTGTCAGCCAGAAAGAGTGTACCACACGCATCAACACCAATAACATCGCAGGTCCTACCATAAGAATCTTATGCCCAAATGCTTCATTATAGAGAGTTCGATCATGTGTTAATACAAGGTTCAAAGCTCCCTCAACAGGCATCATCATCAATACAAACTCCAGCTTTGTAGGCGTATTGAGTTTGTATTCATTTTGTTTACGGAGAGTCTCGTATTGCCCTTTGACAGCCAAGAGATATTGTTTGAGAAAAAATGATTTTTGCTCTACGCTTGGGGCTTCAAGATAAAGTTGGTAGAAATTCATTGGCGTTTGTGCGTCTACAAGCAATACATGAGTATCAGGAAGACGTACTATCGCATCGATTTTGACTATCTCATTGTCGGATGAAGACATTGAAAAATCTCTACGATACTCTGAAGGCTGAAGTCCTGATGCTTCCAGTATACGATCAAGCACCATAGTATTCCAGATATTGGTTTGACCATTCTCTTTGAGAGCATTTGAGAGGTTGATAGTATCTTGACTGATAACTTCATAAAGACGCTTAAGAGCAATAATCTCCTCTTTGATATTTGGACTCTCTTGGTCTTTTGAACTGTTTTTTTGGGCATACGATGCAATTTCTGCTTGTAGTGGCTTGAGTATCTCCAAAGAGAGTAAGCTCATCTGTTGTTTGATAAGCATCAAATGATTTTTGAGTTGTTTTTTTCGATTTTCTTGATCATCGTTTTCTACTACTGCTGATTGACGCTCCACAGAGTCAAGCTTTGTTGTCAATATTGAATGATTCATTCGGAGTCTTGTATTTTGACCTTCTGCTGAGTTGTATCTCTCATTGAGCTTTTCATTGTCTTGATGTAGTGTTTCGATGGCTTTGTTGCTTTCTGTAAGTGCTGTTTGTGTTTTGGAAAGCTCTTTGCTGAGTGTCTTGATATGACTTTGGGACTCTTTGAGCTGTTGTGTAGCTGTATTAAGTTTGATTTTAGTCTGCTCAAATAGTTCAAGTTCTTTGAGGAGTGCGATATGTTCTGTTTTGATCTCATGAAGATCAGTTTCAAGAATAGCAATTTTTTGGCTTTTTTGTTTGTCAATCTGTTTGAGATCATGATAACGATTGGCGATAATTTTGGTACGGGTTGAGAATACCACCACAACCAAAACAATTGTCAATAAAATCGATACAGTGATACCACCTGCAAAAAGCATCGTATTTTCATTTTGTAAATAGTCAAAAAGTGATTGCATACCTCTACTCCTCTATAGTGTCATACGATTGTGGCATAGAACACTGCATCTCTTCGTTTTTAAGACTCTTTTGATTGTAGTGCATTTTTGCAAAGTAAAACTCCACACGATTCTCTAATGTATCACTATATCCTACCGCAATTACCCTTCCCTCTTTATCTACACGCAGTGCATAATGGACTTTTTGATACGAGGCGATATAGATTCCCTTGTGTTTATGTGAAGGTTTGGCACGGCGTAAAATCTCTACAAGATCAAATCCTTGCTCTATAAGGTAGTAACTAATCTGCTCGAGATCATGATCTACTACTGTCACTTGAATACCATTGCTACAGACCTCTTTGTGAGTCGGTTCTGTGTAAATCCATTTGAGTTGGTTTGTATCGCTAAAATATACTTGACCGCGATATGTAATCGCTTTTTTATCAGGGTTGGTGATGGTTTGAGTAAAATCAGCAGAGAAACTCACAGGAATAACCAAATCAACTCCCCAAAGCACCACTGCAAATCCTATCCAAAGGAGAAGATATTTCATATATATCCTTAAAAAAATGTAAAACGAAATATACCAAAAGAGGGCTTGAAGGTAACACAAAGAGAGACAATTCTCTTGTTTAATGGTATTTTTAGTGTCGTTATTTTTTAAGTAAAGATTAAGAATAACGAACTATTAATCTCATTTTGGCTAAAATCCACCAATTTTTTGAAGAGGCTACAACTACAATGATCCATAAATTACTCAAACTTTTCGGTACCAAAAATGACAAAATAGTCAAAAAATATCTCAAAAAAGTCGAAGAGATCAATCGATTAGAATCTCACTACGCAAATATGAGCGACGAGACTCTCAACGCGACATTTGAGACACTCAAAAAAGAGGTACAAAACGGTGAGAAAACTTTAGATATGGCATTGATAGACTCTTTTGCTATGACACGCGAAGCAAGCAAACGAACACTTGGCATGCGACATTATGACGTACAAATGGTAGGAGGAATGGTACTTCACGACGGCAATATCGCTGAGATGAAAACAGGCGAAGGGAAAACTCTCGTTGCTACGCTTGCTGTTATTCTTAATGCGATGAGTGGCAAAGGAGTGCATGTTGTCACAGTAAACGACTATCTTGCCAAAAGAGACTCTCAAGAGATGGGAGAACTGTATCATTTTTTTGGATTTACTGTCGGGTGTA
Source organism: Sulfurovum sp. (assembly GCA_020719895.1). Taxonomy (GTDB): domain Bacteria; phylum Campylobacterota; class Campylobacteria; order Campylobacterales; family Sulfurovaceae; genus Sulfurovum. The sequence continues at coordinate 2,610 of DYPM01000093.1, forward strand.
TCACCTCTACAGTCTATGAAGAAGCACAGAGAAAAGCACAATACAGTTCTGATATCACTTATGGAACCAACAATGAGTTTGGTTTTGACTATTTACGTGACAATATGAAAGTGCGTATCCACGAAAAGGTACAACGCGAACATCACTTTGCAATCGTTGATGAAGTGGACTCGATTCTTATCGATGAAGCACGAACGCCACTGATTATTTCAGGACCTGTACACAGAGATCAAGATCTTTATCATAGAGCCAATACTATCGCTCAACAACTCCAAAGAGGAGAAAAGATAGAGACCAAGCCCAACGAAGAGGAGAAGACTACGGGAGATTTTATCGTCGATGAAAAAAACCGTATTATTATCATGACCGAACAAGGACTCGAAAAAGCTCAAGAGCTTTTTGAGGTCGAAAATATGTATGATCTTGAAAACGCTTCACTCTCTCACCACCTTGATCAAGCACTCAAAGCTCATTTTCTTTTTGAAAAAGATGTCCAATATGTCGTAAAAGAAGATGAAATCGTCATTGTCGATGAGTTTACAGGTCGTCTCTCCGAAGGAAGACGTTTTTCAGAAGGACTCCATCAAGCCCTTGAAGCCAAAGAGGGCGTTGAGGTACAAGAAGAGTCTCAAACCTTAGCTGAAATCACCTATCAAAACTACTTTAGACTCTACGCAAAACTCGCAGGTATGACAGGAACAGCACAGACTGAAGCCACAGAGTTTGGACAAATTTACAATCTTGATGTTATCTCTATTCCTACCAATGTTCCTGCATTAAGAGAAGACAAAAATGACCTTATCTACAACACCGAAGAGGAAAAATTAGACGCAGTAGTAGTACGAATCAAAACACTTCACCAAAAAGGACAACCGATTCTTATCGGTACTGCATCTATCGAAAAGTCTGAAAAAGTACACGAAAGACTCAAAAAAGAGAAGATTTCTCACAATGTTCTCAATGCCAAAAACCACGAAAAAGAAGCGGAAATCATCAAAAATGCAGGAATCAAAGGAGCCGTCACCGTTGCTACCAATATGGCAGGACGTGGTGTAGATATCAAAATAGATAATGAAGTAAGAGGATTGGGTGGACTTGTCATTATCGGCACAGAAAGACACGAAAGCCGACGTATCGACAACCAACTCCGTGGACGTTCAGGCAGACAAGGAGACCCTGGAGAGAGTCAGTTTTTTCTTAGTCTTGATGACAATCTTTTGCGTATCTTTGGTGGTGAAAAAATTCGTGCTGTAATGAATCGCCTCGGTGTTGAAAAGGGAGAATATATCGACTCCAAAATTGTTACACGTTCAGTCGAAAAAGCACAAAAAAAAGTCGAAGCACAACACTATCAATCACGAAAACATATTCTCGAATATGATGATGTAGCAAACCACCAACGAAAAGCTATCTATCATTTTAGAAATCAACTTTTAGATCCATCATTTGACATCAAAAGCAAAATCAAAGAGAACCAAGAAGAGTATCTCCGCTCTCTTTTGGAGCAGTGTGAAATCTTTGATGCGATATCCAAAGAGGATTACAACCTTGACAAACTCCACGCTCTTATCCAAGAGGAACTTCGTATCAAAATCGAAAGCAATCCATTTAGAGAAGATGATGCTGGTGCGATTTTTGAAAAACTACAAAAAATGCTTGAAGGACTGTATGAGCAAAAAATGGCACTTCTTGATCCTGCACAACGTGACGAAATTGAACGTGTTCTCTATCTACAAGTTCTTGATCCACTCTGGAGAGAACATCTTTATGAAATGGATCTTCTCAAAACAGGTATCGGTCTGCGAGGCTACAATCAAAAAGATCCACTCACAGAGTACAAACAAGAGAGTTACAAACTTTTTATGGGATTGATTGAACGTATCCGACATGAAGCGGTCAAAACACTACAGTTGGTACAATTTAACTTCCAATCCGCACAAGAAGAACAAGAAGCGATAGAGCAGATTCGCCAAGAGCTTGATGATAGTATTGCTGATGCCGTATTGAGTACAAAAGAACATCAAGAAGAAGAGAGTCCCAAAAAAATTAAACCCATCACCAACACCAAAAAACCAAAACGCAATGAACCTTGCCCGTGTGGCTCAGGACTCAAATACAAAAACTGTCATGGAAAAAGCGGTCCTAAAAAGGGAGACTTGAGTTGATTGGTACAAACGCTCTAACACACCAAGAAAAAAGCAATCGTACCTTTATCCACCATGTCATTTGGCACTATCTCAAATACGACAAAGAGAATCCTTTTATCTTCGTCTCCGCTCTTTTGGCATTTCTTGGAATTAGTGCAGGCGTGATGGTACTGATGATTGCGATGGGCATTATGCACGGCACACAAGAGGAGTTTACCAAACGTCTTTTTGTGATGAACTATCCTCTTACTGTTTTACCACGATTTGACAACACGATTGATGATACAATCATCAAAGACCTCAAACAACACTTTCCTCATCTTCAGCTTAGTCCATACTACTCGACACAAGTCATTACTAAAAGCAAGGGAGCGGTACAAGGTTCACTTCTTTATGGCGTTGATTTCTCCAAAGAGGCGACACTCAATCCCATTTTTGCCAAAGCTAAAGGTGATGACAACGGAACGTATCATATCATCTTGGGAGATTCACTCTCTTATGAGATGGATGTTCCTGTTGGTGAAAAAGTACTTCTATATTTCTCTGAAAATGAAGCGATTGGATTTGGAACGGTGCCACTTCAAAAACGTTTTTTAGTAGATGGAATTTTTGATTCAGGTCTCAAAGCTTACGACAATGCAATTATGTACACTACACTTCAAGCATTTCAAAAGATTCTCAAACGTGAAGCAGGACACTATGACGGCTTACATATCTATACTGACAATGCGATCGAAGAGATAGAAGCAATACGAAAAACAGTTCCACAAAGTGTCATCGTAGAAGGATGGTGGCAACAAAATGGAAACTTTTTTTCAGCTATGGAGATGGAAAAAAAAGCACTTTTTTTGGTGTTACTTTTGATTATTCTTGTTGCCTCTCTCAATATTGTCTCTTCATTGCTGATGACTGTAATGAGTCGCCGAAGAGAAATTGCTCTAATGCGTACTTTAGGTGCAACCAAAAAAGAGATAAAAGAGATTTTTTTCAAACTCGGTCTTATGATTGGTGTATCAGGAATGATTGCAGGATCACTTTTGGGCGGTTTTGGAATTTGGGTTTTGAGTACATTTGATATTATCTCAATGCCCGAAGATGTCTATGGCACCAATCGACTTCCTGTGGATTTGACCTTGGGAGATTTTGGATTGATTCTTGTAGGCACAGCACTCATTATCATCCTCTCTTCTCTCTATCCAGCACGCAAAGCATCACAAACAGATCCATTGACAGTACTAAGAAATGAATAGAGTTTTTTAAGAACTCTATAAAAAGGTGATTTTATGCTCTTCCTTTATGACACTGTACAGAAAAAAAAGCTCCCTTTTGAGCCAATAAAACCCAAAGAAGCCACACTTTATGTCTGTGGTCCTACTGTTTATGATGATGCCCATTTAGGACACGCACGAAGTGCGCTCTCTTTTGATTTGTTAAGACGCACACTCAAAGCCTATGGATACAAAGTCACTATGGGGAAAAACTTCACCGATATTGACGACAAAATTATCAAAAAAATAGAACAAACCAATCAAACGCTTGAGGAGATTACTACATTTTATATCGACCGATATTTGAGTGAAATGGAATCGTTGGGAATAGAACGTGCTGATATAGAACCCAAAGCGACTGAATCATTAGATGCAATCACATCGATGATAAAAACACTCATTCACAACGGCTTTGCCTATCTTACATCAAGTGGCGATGTCTATTTTGACACCGCAAAAGATACACGATACGGCACACTCTCCAATCAAGTAAACGAGCAAGAGACCCAAAGTCGCGTTATTCATACAGACGAAAAACACAATCCAAAAGATTTTGCACTGTGGAAATCATGCAAAAAAGAAGAAGATATCTGTTTTGATACACCTTTCTCAAAAGGTCGCCCTGGATGGCATATCGAATGTTCTGCCATGATCCAAAAACACTTTCAAAATGATGGCGAATTTAGTATAGATATTCACGGTGGTGGTGCGGACTTACTCTTCCCGCACCACGAAAATGAAGCAACACAGAGTCGCTGTGCAACAGGTCGTGAATTGGCAAAATATTGGATTCACAACGGTTTTGTACAGATAGATGGCGAAAAAATGAGCAAAAGTCTTGGCAATAGCTTTTTTCTCAAAGATGCTTTAGCCGTTTACGATGGTGAAATTCTCCGCTACTACTTAGGCTCCGTACACTATCGTAATAACTTCAACTTCAACGAAGAGGATCTTCTCAACGCCAAAAAACGACTCGACAAACTCTATCGCCTCAAAAAACGTATCGTCCCTTCAAGTGGATCCGCACCTCAAAAAGAGTTCAAAAAATCACTTCTTGAAGCGATGGGAGATGATCTTAATATCTCTTTAGCACTCTCTGTAATTGATGAGATGATAGCCACTGCAAATGAAAAACTTGACGCCAATCCTAAAGACAAAGCACTCAAAAAAGAGTTGATTGCCAATATTGAACTTATCGCTACCTTACTTGGATTTGGCACAAAAGAGCCGTTTGCTTATTTTAAAATTGGTGTCGATGAAACACTCAAAACAACGATAGAAACTCTCGTTACAGAACGTACCGAAGCCAAAAAATCCAAAGATTTTCTCCGCTCCGATGCGATACGCGATCAACTCAGTGCATTAGGAGTTGCACTTATGGACACCGCTGATGGAACAGTATGGGAAAAGGTATAAACCAAAACAATAGAGACACTTTTAAGCACTCTTTAACCCATCACCGCTTGTCATTTAAATGCTCTTTGAGTTCATCAATAGAGAGATTGAGTTC
>DYPM01000201.1 GCA_020719895.1 Sulfurovum sp.
TAAACAATAAGTAGATTTTATTTTATGCAGTTATTTTTATCAGGTATCTAATGTGACTAAAAACTCGCCTCCAAAGAGGCGAAAATGTAGCTTATCGAATCGGCAGATAGATTTCAGTGAGAAGTTCGTGCGGTGCGACTTCGCTTGGATTATTAAGATAGACTTCATATCCCATCGTATCTTTTTGTATTTTGTATTTACCACTTCTTTGGTGCATAATCACCATTGACCATGCATTGCTCAAAAACGCATAATCTCCTTTGAGTCTTACTTTGAGTGCTTTGCTTGAAGGAATTGTGCCAGTGATGTATGGTGTTTTAGCCTCTGTATAAGCAGGATCACTTATGGCACAGATAAACTCAAAATCATCCGTGAACATATCAAATTTGGTTATGATAGATAGAATTGTGCTTTGTGGTGTTGGTACAAAATCGCCCAATAGTTTTTTAAAATCCTCTCCCATCACTTTGGAAAGTTGTGATTTTTTGGCGTGATTTGGAATTCCGACATAATCAATTGTCGAAGTTTCTACTACACCATCAAAATAGAGTTCCATTTCGATTTTTCCCTGTTCGATATAGCATTTGAGAAGCTCAAGTCCTCTTTCAAAATCCATACCAATCCACGCCTTCATTCTGTTTTTCATCCAAAACATAAACAATGGCAAATGTGATTGCATTGTCCATGTCAAAAGTGTGATATCTTCTGAAATTTTAATAACACTAAAGTGTGCTTTTGCCGTAGATTTCCATGGCTTAAAAAACTCCAAAAAATAATCTATATGAGTTTCGTTGATCTTTTCAATAGTCATTTTTCCTTCACCGATATGACGACTCTCCCATCGATAGTTTGATCCTATCTCTTTTGGATTTCCTTCATAAATAAGTTTGGTTTGAGGATCAAGAATCACCCATGGCGACCAAATAGACCAAGTCTTAAGATCTCCCAAAGTTTCGATAATAGCGTGAGGTGTGGCATTGATTTCAATGCTTTTTTTGATTTCATATTTAATCTCGAACATAATACTTCCTTTGTTTTTTGCAGTATCGATAGATGCGTATAGGTAGCGTGTGGAAAGATCAAGTGTACCACCGTGGATACAGAGGCGAATAGTAGTCAAAAGCACTTTAAAATAGAATCAAATCAGAGAACCTCCCAAAAAAGATTCTTTAAAACTACATGATATTCCATCATGACAATTTGCTTTCGTTGGCAATGAGATAAAATTGATCTTTGAGTTTATTGAGTTGTTTGATGACCAATTTTTCATGCTCTTCACTCAAAACAAAGTGTTGCTCCATAAAGTCATACATCTTATCAATATCAGTATAAATCTGTTGTACGCTCATTGGTACTCCTACTAATAAATTTTGTACAATCCAAACAAGTTTAGATTGTACAAGTTTGC
>DYPM01000094.1 GCA_020719895.1 Sulfurovum sp.
AGAGAGGAAGGTGAAAAAAAAGCAAAGATTGAGATCGCAAAACGCTCTATTGCAAACGGAATGGATTTGGAGACCATTGCGATGATTACTGGTCTAAGTATTGAGAAATTAAAAAAATTGATGTAAACGAGGACAGGCTATTCTTAAGCCGTCCAATCGTGTCATATCAAATAAAAAAGAGGGTTATTGAGAGATTTTATTCTCGAAAAACTCTCATAGCTTTTTAGTGGCTACAACCACATCCAGAACCACAATGTCCGCCACTCTCTTCACCGCCAACAATACCAGTTGCTATCTCTTTGTCTGTCGCTTCTCTTGCATCAAGTACTGTTACAGAAAACATCAAGTCTTTACCAGCAAGTGGATGGTTAAAATCAATAGTCACCTCATTTTCATCAAATGATTTCACTGTTACTTCTACGGTTCTTCCGCCTTCGCCTTGACCATAAAGTGTCATTCCCTCTTTAAGATCAACACCATCAAACTGCTCTGCGGGGACAATTTGAAATGCTGCAGAATCAATTTCGCCATACGCATCAATCGATTTGACCAAAATATCACCACACTCCTCTTTTTTCATACCCACAAGTGCCATTTCAAGTCCAGGAATAATTTGACCCATTCCCATAATAAACTCAAGTGGATTGCCACCTCTATTGCTATCTACTACTTCTGTAGTGCCTGCCTCTTTGACTTCATACTCAATCGATACAACACAGTTCTCATTTGTAATTATCATAAAAATTCCTTATAGTGAAAGTGGTGGCAATTGTAGCGTACCAAACTTTGGAGATGCTTATGGTAAATTGAGACCTTTGGCTTACAAGAGCGACCAGTCGCGAGAGCCGTCTGCTTAAGACCTAATTTTTGGCTTTGCCAAAAATTTGAGAATCAATCAAATGATCCAATTTAATCTTTCGTGTTACAATAAAAACAGTCGAAACCCAAAAAATCAAAGGTCACCTACTATGAAAACCATTACATTTATCGGAAATGGTGCAATGGCACAAAGCATTGCACAGAGTCTCAAAGCATCTTATCTTATTGAAGTAGCAGGAAGAGATCTTGCCAAACTCCAAGCATTTGAAGCCAAATTGGGAGTTGGAGTCTCTAAGCACTCTCTTGATAATTTTGATATTACAAACAAAATAGTGCTTTTATGTATCAAACCTCACGCACTCCAAAGCGTAGCCCAAAAACTATACGGCAACGCATCACTGCTTCTTTCTGTTTTAGCTGGCACTACAATTGCACAACTCTCTGCTCATATTCATGCCACACAGATTATCCGCACTATGCCAAATCTTGCCGCGTCCATTGGCAAATCAATGACTACATTGACTGGAGACAGTGACGATCATTCAAAACAATTTGCATTGCAACTTATGGGAGGAGTAGGAAGAACACTTTGGCTTGAGAGTGAAAAAGAACTTGATATAGCCACAGCTCTTGCAGGTTCAGGTCCTGCATATCTTGCGTTGATTGCTGAAGCATTGAGTGATGGAGCAGTCAAACAAGGACTCAAACGTGAGTATGCAATGGAAGTAACACGTGGACTTTTTGAAGGATTTGGCACGCTCATTGAAACTATTCATCCCGCACTTCTCAAGGATAGCGTCATGAGTCCTGGAGGAACAACCGCTGCTGGATATACAGCATTAGAGAGAGGTGGCACAAGAGTTGCGTGTATTGATGCTATCGAAGCAGCTTATCTCAAAGCAATATCACTCTCGCAAATAAATTCGTTGTAAATCCTCTTGAGCAAAAGGCATATAGCTCGACCTTGTAATCACAATATATGTCTTTTTGTTCGCCCAATTAAAAATTGGCACAATATCATGTAATGCAAGATGAATACATCCATGAGACATTGTGGTGACACTTCCTTGATGAAGCGCATGTCCTTGATTGGTAAACTTCAACATATAATCCATATTGTTGATACCATTTACATCAGGATACTCTTTGGACATATAGTAGCGTTCTTTTTGAAGAATAGAAAATATTCCCTCCAAAGTCGAATCAGCCATCGCACCAGAGGTAATCTCTCCAGACCACCACACTGTCCCGTCACTATCAACAGCATAAAATCTTCCGTCACTATTGGCTTGTCGCAATGATATGACGATAAAATCTTTACCACTCAAATCCACTTCATGGGATTTTGATTGTTGTGTGACACGAAAATATGTTTTAGAAATAGGAATAGTAGAACTCTCTTCTAAAGCGAAAAGAGAAATCATCAAACAAATAGATAAAAATCCACTTTTCAAAACCTTATCACCGTAACCTACTTAAAGTTTTCCGATACGTTCTTGCGCAATTTCGGCTGTTTTAAATCCCTTGTAGTTTTCAATGATGTTTTCATAAAACTGCTTGGCTTTCTCTTTTTCGCCAACATTTTCCAATGAAATAGCTGTGTGCAACAACAAGACATCAACATATCCAGCATTCTCATCAAGCTCTACACTCTTTTTAAAGTACGCTGTCGCATCAGCATAACGTTTGGTGTAGTAAGCAATTTCACCAAGATAGTAGTTAGACGAAGCGACTTTGTAATCTTCTGTGATACTCTTCTCAAAACCCTCTTGAGCATCACTGTAGTTGCGTTTAGCAAAACTTCTAACCGCTCTCATATAAGTGTCTTTGATTGCCGAAGAAGGCTCTCGTTGGTACTCATTTTTTGGAGTAGGTGTTGGTGTCTCTTTGGGTGCACTTGCAACAGGTGCGACATATGGAGTCGCACCTTTTTGTCCATTTAAAATACGCTCAAGTTCGATTTTACTGACATAATCTCCTTCTATTTTGTCAATCTTTTGAGCCAACTCTTTCAAGGTAGCACTCTGATCTCCATCAGGAGCAGTCGAGACATCTCCTCCTTCTTGTTTAAGTTCAAAAAGAGAACGACTCAATCCCTCAACCAAAGTAGTAAGTCCGCTAATTCGTTCATTTTGTCTTTCAATCTCATGTTTCAAAGAGGAGATTGTAGGCTCTTCGGTCACTCTACCATTATAAGTATTGGCTTCATATTGGTAGTCAACATCTGAATCGCTATACACTGAAGGCTCTGCAAATACCACAGAAGAACTAATAGCAAAAAGACCGATAAGCCGATAGACGATACGTTTTGTCATCTTACTTCACCAAACGAAAATCAACTCTTCTGTTTCGAGCGTAGCAAACATCACTTCCTTCATTACATACAGGATTGCCTTCACCCAAGCTCACCATTACTACATTAGAAACATCCACACCTTTTTCTATCAATTCATCTTTGACTACTTTAGCACGTTTAAGACCCAACGCATAGTTGTACTCATCTGTACCAAATTCATCACAGTTTCCTTCGATTCGTACTCTATTTGCACCGACATTTTGCATCTTCATACTATCTTTTTGGACTCTATCTTGCATTGAAGGAGCAATATCATATCCGTCAAAATCAAAATAGATACTATAAAATCCTGTATCACTACTGTTGCTGTTGCTGTTTGCACCATTTTGATTGTAGTATCCATCTGATCCATCATCTGAAACACCATTTTCTGATACTGTCACTGCGTCAATCGTACTCTCTGAGCTGTCACCATTTCTGCCATCTGATAAACCACCATTAGGTTTTTTGTGTGCACATCCTGTTGTCATAACCACAACTGCCAATAATAACCACATTTTTGTTTTCATTGTTTTTCCTTTTACCAATCAATAGATTGAATTTTATTTTGATGAATTGGGAATAGTAAGCTTTGGTAGCTTTTGAGATTGATATAGCCTACAGAGCTTCCTGCCGAAGTTTGTTTAATAAAAAGTATTACCGAACCTGACGGAGAAAATCTTGGGAAAAGATTCGTTCCTGTTGTGGTAATAGGGCGTGTATCTGCACCATTTTTTTCTGTCAAGTAGAGGTTAAAACTATTTCTTCCTCCACCTTGACCACTCTCTCTTGCTGCGTAAACGACTTTGTTGTCATAAGTATCACACGAGTTGTTGTTGCGTCCTTGATAAACCACAGGAGAGACTCCTGTACCATCTATCGACTTAGTAAATACATTTGGATAACCCAAACGATTAGAGACAAACACAATTGATCGTTCATCTCCGAGATATTTACCATTTACATCGATGCCATCAAAATCAGTTATTTGTTTTTTAGATCTATTGGCGACAGAGTATTCATAGATATCAGGCTGTCCTTTAGGTGCCATCGTGACGATGATTTTGGAAAAATCTCTGCTCACATCTGAACAGACCAACATTCCTTCAGAACTCAATATTTTCTCTTTTTCGCCAGTATAAATATTGAGACGATAAAGTGTTGGCAACACAGCACTAAAAGAGGTGAAGTAGAAGCTTTTTTGATCTGCATCTGCCCATTTTGGGAAAATATTTAATCCTCCTTTGACAATTACTTTTTGATAATTAAAAGTATAGTCTGCCAATACAATCTCACTACGTTTAGCAGAGAGATACCGCACATAAACGACATAACGATTAATCCAAGAGATATCATCAAATTTAAGTACGCCGTTCATATCGCTAATCGCTTTGTGTATCAAAAATGGCATTTTTGCAACCACGGGCAAACGATAACTCTTGCGATATATCTCTGAACCATCTTCGCCCTTAAGTAGACGTACCGAAAGACTCGCTCCATTAGACTCTTCATAGCGATACTTGAGTACAAACTCTTGCGTACGAAGCATTGGATCAATAACATTGTCCTCATAAGAGCCTTTGGTATAAACCGCATTTGCCAAAAAATGACCAGACACTTTGAGATCTGCCATAAGTATCTCAAAAAACTTCTCATTGGATGCACTCGAACCATCGACAATTGCAATCCTTGCACGCTGTTCGACATCTTTTTCGATTTTAATAGTTGCATCGACAGCAAAAAGGTGGAGTGTAAAAAGAAAGACCAAAAGTCCGTAGCGTAGCATGTTGCTATCCTCTGAAAAAATAAAATATGTAATTGTATCGGTTGATTACTGATACTACCCTGCAATTCAATAGAGTTCTTGCAGAGTTCAAAATAACGCCTAATGAACGTTATGGGTTGTCTTCGTGCATGAGGACTCACGCACTTCGTGCTTAGACTTCTTGTTTTGCAAGAAGTCTAATAAATTACACCGCCACCAAGCAGGCGATTCTCCTGATAAAATGCTGCGACTTGTCCTTTTGCGACTCCAAATACAGGTATCTTCAATATTACTTCTCCACGATCACCTTTGATAGATACATGACACGCGACTGCTTGTGTGCGATAACGTACTTTAACCAATGCATCAAAGTCTAAAAGAGGTTCAAAAAGATTAATTTGTGTTATTTTGAAATGATTGACTTCAAGCTCCTCTTTAGTTCCTACTACAATCTGATTTGTTTGAGGTTTCGTCTCTACTACAAAATGAGGATCATGGGCTCCATTGACAAAAAAACCTCGACGTTTTCCTATGGTGTAGTGCATATAACCTTTATGCGTTCCCACTACATTTCCAGCAGTATCAATAGTCTCTCCTGTCATATCAATCTGCATATGTTTTGCCAACACCTCTTCATAGCTATTCTCCACAAAACAGATCTCTGAACTCTCTTTTTGGGTTGCGATATCTTCTAAGACTGAAATATTTGTAGCAAAACGTTTGACATCTTCTTTGATCCAATTTCCAAGCGGAAAAAGAAGACGTGGAATTACTTGTTTTTGAATTTCACACAAAAAGTAGCTTTGATCTTTATTTGAATCTTCTGCTCGATAGATAAAATAACCATCGCTTTTTACATAATGACCTGTCGCAATATAATCTGCTTTGATAGTATCAGCAAAGTCAATCATTTTGCCAAACTTGATAGTGCGATTGCAAAAAACACATGGATTTGGAGTTATTCCAGCTCTATAAGAGTCTACAAAATAGTCATATACATTGACACTAAAATCATCGCTGAGATCTAAAAAATGTACAGGAATATCAAGATAGTTTGCGACTCTTTGTACTTTGGCAAAATTGGCTTCGTGGTATCCCTCTTTGTCGTGAAGTTTCATATAAACGCCTTCGACTTCATATCCATCTTGTTGCAACAACACTGCTGTCACCGTAGAATCCACACCGCCACTCATTCCTACCAAAACACGTTTTTTCATTGTTATTTCCTGTGCATTTACATAGACTCAGTATTTCCAAGAAATCGCTCAAGAAGATACTCTTTATCAGCGACCACAAGATCATCAGGAACCTCTTGCCCTGTCGAAAAGTAGCTCATTTTGGTTTGATAATTGAGTGCAAAATTCATCAAAGTACCCAAATGCATCGTCTCATCAAGTTTAGAAATAATCACCGAGTCGATATTTAAAAATGAAAAACTCTGATAGACATCTTCTATATCTTCATATTTCATTGTTGCGGCAATTACCAATTGTACTTCTATCTTTTTTTGTTGTTCGCTATGAATATACGCTACCATATCGATAAATTTTTGCGTATCATAAGGCGACATTCCTGCGGTGTCTATCAATACAATCTCAAATGCGTCCAAAACAGGTTGCAACGCCTCAAAAGCTTCAGGACTCTCAACTACAAAATACTCTAAACTCAAAATTGTCGCATAATATTTAAGTTGCTCAATTGCTCCTACTTTATAGTTATCAAGATTGACAATCGCCACTTTATAAGGACGATCCATCAAATACGCATAACGTGCAGCGAGCTTTGCAAGTGTAGTGGTTTTTCCTACACCCGTAGGTCCGACCAACACTATCGTACACTCTTCTTCTATCGACTCCCCTTTAAGTGTCAGCGTATCATCAATCTCTTCCAAACAATAAGATAGCAACAGTGCTGCATCGCCATCCATTCCACTTCCTCTCAATGGATTGAGTGTCGCATCCAACCATTTGTTAGAAATACCGCGAGACAAAAACACCTCTCTCACTTCTGCCATCTCTTGAGTGTCTGTTTTGTGCGTCTCTTTGAGTATTTGTATCTCTTGTGTGAGTTTTTCTACTTGATTGCGAAGCATCTCCTCTTCTTCGTTTTGGAGATCTTTTTTTTGTAAGGTTTTTTCCATATAGAGTGCTTTTGGTGCAACAATCTCTATCTCACAACGCAACTTTCCATCATCATACTGTAGCTGTCGTGCCGAAAGAAGGGTGAGATTGTTTCCATATTTTTTTACTGCTTGTTCATAAGCTGTTTTTGGATCAGAAGCAATAAAGGTTTCGCGTATCATCGTACCAACTTGTTTTTTTATTTGATGGAGGCACTTTTAACGAACAAGTTCGTTAAAAGATGGCAGGGA
>DYPM01000202.1 GCA_020719895.1 Sulfurovum sp.
AGCCTATTGTACTGCAAGTCGTGAATATCACGGTGAGTACGGCTGTTACGATAAAACCCTATTACGCCGTGCCATCGCCGCCGAATGCGGACGGATGGAGGTGGAAGTATGAATACTCTACGAAACCTCTGGAGTCGTGATTATTCGCATATTTTCCAGATAGTGACGAACATCCTTGCGGCTTTAATCCTGTTATTTATAGGTTATCACGTTAAAACCACGCTTTTACCGTATTGGCAAACTGTAAACATTCCTGCGCTTATCATCGGGATGTTCCCAATAATTGCCAGCTTTGGAATGTTTATCGGTGTTTTGATAAGCGATAAATTGTCATTAATGCGGATTGCTTATTTATTCACAATGTTTTCAACTGTATTTTTGGGGGCTTAAAAATGAACGGAATATATGAATTAAATTTGCAAATTAAGCACGGTTTAAAAGAAATAGCTGATATTAGTAAAAAGTTGGTCGGCCTAAACATTATGAAAGGTGCGTTTACCGTAGCTACGTTTTTTATCTATCTATCATTCACGTCTGTATTGTTTGCCGGTGTTAGCATATGGGGTTTACAAGATTATCTGATAAAACACGGAGCTAACTACATAGCTTTAATATGGGTCATCGTGGTTATCTTTTCCGTACCTTTAGCGCTGGCGTTGGGTAAGCATTTCAACTATGAATCAATTGGGGATTCATTCACTAAATATAATGCCGTCGGTATGGTTATTTATGGCATGTTCGCCTTAGCGTTAATATCAGGTGTTTATTATGAATCTATTTCATCTAGTGCAAACCTCCAAGCCAAGGCGTTTAACGCGGTAGATTACAAGGGTAATTTAACAAACATATTATCCTCTGGTAACAGTGTTACAGTTGATAGCGGGCTATCCGCACAAATCGCTAACGCACAAATGAAACTTGCGCAATGTGAAGAGCGATTCAAGTTAGGAAAGGAAAAGCATTGTGAAGGGTCTAAAGCAAAGGTTATCGCATTAAAAGATCAATCCGCCGATAGTTTAAAGGCAGGCGCAATAGCAAGCGCAGGCGCTGTAACTGCCAAGGGCGACGTTTTAAAGCGAGCGGTAGATGATCAGTCATTACCTGCTAGTAAATGGTTGGCATCATCTTTCGGTATTTCCAATGATGGCGGTACAATGATTATTGTTGTAATCGCGGCTATCTTGTTCGAGTTGATACACTTAACAACCGTATTCACCGAGTTTAAATGGTTAGAAAAGCTAAAAACCCTAACCGCTACCGACAAAACAATGCAAGGGCAATATTACAATACCACGGGAAAAGTTTACAATGCCGACGATTTTAAAGACGATCGAGTGATTGATCTTTCTAAAGACAATCTGACACCTATA
>DYPM01000002.1 GCA_020719895.1 Sulfurovum sp.
TTGATAGAGTTTATCGCATAGATTTGTCAAACAAAACTTAAATCTATCTCATGTTACACTTCACCACGATAAATATCAAAAGGAGAACTCGATGGCTCAGAAGGCGATTAGAGAGTATGACGCAAAGTCAATTTTGGCGAAGCATTGGGATAAGTATTTTCCAAACTTTACCTATGCTTACGAAACTATAATGGTTCAAAATGGATCAGAACTTCAAGAAGTAGCACAAGAGAAAGCGTGGCTTAAAGAAAAAACATTGGTAGCAAAACCAGATATGCTTTTTGGCAAAAGAGGCAAAAATGGTCTTGTACTTTTCAAAGATGCAAAACCAGGCGATGTCACACTTGCTAAAGCGGCTTCATGGATCGACGAGAAATCCAAAGAGAAACAATCAGTCTACTTTGCGTTTGATGGAGAGACACCAAGCGGTGAAGCAAAAACAGACTATCTTACACACTTTATCGTAGAGCCATTTACGCCACACACACAAGAGCAAGAGTACTATATCTCCGCAACCTGCGTAGGCGATGATGATATGCTTTATATGTCTGCTGAAGGTGGTATGGAAGTAGAAGAGAATTGGGACAAAGTGATCGAAGTCGCATTCTCTATCACAGAGAGCGAAGAGGAGATTGCCCAAAAGATCAGAGCCAATATCCCAGCAGATGTAGCACAAAAAGACAAAGAAAATTTCGCTGAATTTGCAATCGGATTTTTCAAAGCCTATAGAGAACTCAACTTTGCATATCTTGAAATCAACCCGTTTGTGATGCAAGAGAACAAAATCGAACTTCTCGATATGGTAGCAAAACTTGACGATACAGCAGGCTTTATGATGAGCGAGGCGTGGGGAGATGTAGAGTATCCTACATCATTTGGAATGGAAGAGAAATCTCCTGAAGTCAAAGCGATCGAAGAAGCAGATAGTAAATCAGGGGCTTCACTCAAACTCACGATTCTTAAACCCGAAGCACGTATTTGGACAATGGTAGCAGGCGGAGGTGCATCCGTAGTGTACGCTGATACAATCGCTGATCTTGCAGGCATCAACGATTTGGCAAACTATGGCGAATATTCAGGTGGTCCTACTACCGACGAGACGCAATTTTATGCTGAAACCATTCTTGATCTTATGACACGCCACAAAGATCCAGATGGGAGAGTGAAAGTGCTTATTATCGGAGGTGCAATCGCTAACTTCACCGATGTTGCGGCAACCTTCACAGGTATTATCAAAGCGTTCAATGCTTACGCCGACAAAATGAAAGAGATTGGCATCAAAATCTATGTCAGACGCGGTGGACCTAACTATGAAAAAGGTCTCAAAGATATCAAAGAAGCAGCAGACAGATTGGGGCTTTGGATTGACGTATATGGTCCACAGACACACGTCACCGATATCGTAAGAATGGCAATAGAGGCATAAGGAGAGAAGATGGCAGCACTATTTACAAAAGAAACACAGGCAATTTTTTGGAACAACAACGTAAGTGCGATTCAGAGAATGTTGGACTACGATTATACGATTCAAAGAGCAACTCCTTCAGTAGCGGCAATTGTCGCACCAACAGGAGATGCAAAATTTCAAATCTTTTTTTGGGGTGCAGATGAGATCATGATCCCACTCTACAAAAACACCGCAGAGGCAAAAAAAGCACATCCAAATGCAGATGTATTGCTCAACTTCGCTTCTTTTAGAACCGCATACGACGTGACAATGGAAGCCCTTGAAATGGGTGGCTTCAACACTATCATGATCACAGCAGAAGGGATTCCTGAAAGACTTGCACGCAAAATGAACGCTACAGCAAGAGCAGCGAACGTGACAGTCATCGGACCTGCAACGGTTGGTGGTATCGCTCCAGGTGCTTTCAAAATCGCAAACGTTGGTGGAACTATCGAAAACATCGTAAACTCAAAACTTCACAGAGCAGGCTCGTGTGGTCTTGTGACACGCTCGGGCGGTTTGTTTAATGAGCTTAGCAATATCGTCGCTATCAATGCAGACGGTATCGCTGAAGGTGTTGCAATCGGCGGAGATAGATTTGTTGGTTCAGTATTTATCGATAACCTCCTTAGAATGCAAGACAATCCAGAAGTAAAATATATGCTTCTTTTGGGCGAAGTAGGCGGTATCGAAGAGTACAAAGTGATCGATGCAATCAAAGAGGGCAAAATCACCAAACCAATCATCGCATGGTGTATCGGTACAATCGCCAAGTACTACGACAGTGGCGTACAGTTTGGTCACGCAGGTGCATCTGCGAACGCAACAAGAGAGACAGCCGAAGCAAAAAACAATGCCATGAGAGAGGTTGGCATCCACGTACCAAACTCTTTTAATGATCTTCCTAAAGTGATTGCCGAAGTGTACAATGATCTCAAAGCTCAAGGTGTGATTGGTGAAATCACAGAGCCACAAATAAATGTTGTGCCAAAAGTACGAAAAAGCAAACAGTTCATCTGTACGATTTCAGACGACAGAGGCGATGAAGCGACTTACGCGGGATTCCCTATCTCTTCAGTTGCAACTCCTGATACAGGCAAAGGAATCGGTGATGTTATCGCGTTGCTTTGGTTTAAAAAACAATATCCAAAATGGGCAACAGACTTTATCGAAACAGTCATCAAAACTGTAGCAGACCACGGTCCAGCCGTAAGTGGTGCACACAACGCCAAAGTCACAGCAAGAGCGGGTAAATCTGTGGTTGAATCACTCGTAACAGGTCTTTTGACTATCGGACCACGTTTTGGTGGTGCGATTGATGGTGCTGCGGAACATTTCAAATATGCGTACGACAACAATCTCACACCAGCAGAGTTCCTCAACCATATGAAAAAACTCGGTATCCCAATCCCTGGTATCGGACACAGAATCAAATCGCTAAGAAACCCTGATCTTAGAGTCGTTGGACTCAAAAAGTTTGCAAGCGAACATTTCCCCTCTACACCACTTCTTGAGTATGCATTGAGCGTTGAGCAACTTACAACCAGCAAAAAAGACAATCTTATCCTCAACGTCGATGGCACAATCGGAATCTTGATGGTAGATATGTGGAGAGCCTTGGGATATAGCGAAGAGGAGATCAATGAGTTTATCGCTTCAGGCACACTCAACGCTTTCTTTATCGCAGGTAGAACAATTGGGTTTATCGGTCACGTACTTGATGAAAAACGTCTTGCAATGCCGATGTACAGACACCCGATGGATGATATCCTCTATCAAGTAGACGAAGCAGAAGAGATATAATCAACACCTCCAAAAACTCCCTTTCGTCATTGTGGGCTTGACCCGCAATCTTATGTTTAAGGATATAGTAGATGTCAAATCAAGTTTGGCATGACAGTTTTTAGAAATGCTCATATTAAAAAATTCAACTGAAACCTTTTGTTACAATCTGCCTTACTTTTTCTCCCTCAAAGCCTTATCATCAAAATAAATAATCTTTTTTTGTAATAATAAAAGCTAATCGAGACATCTAAATAGATCTCAAAATAAAAATGTATTAAATACACGCAGGAGAAAAAGTATGGCATTAGAAAGAAGAGACACTTTTAAACTTGCAGGAGCAATGGTAGCAACTGTAGCTTTTCCGACACTTGCGAAAAGCAAACATCAAGAGAACAATGAAAGCAAAACTTCACAAATCGAACAAAATCTTACCAAATCCTCCAAAACAGAACCCTCAAAAACAAACACAAAATCAGTCGTAGTCATCGGAGGCGGTTTTGGTGGTCTTATGATCGCCAAAACTCTCAAACTCAAAGACCCAACACTTGAAGTGACAGTGATCGAAAAAAAAGATATTTTTATCTCATGTCCATTTTCCAATGCGATGTTAGGAGAACTTGATGGCATTACATTTGAAATTTTTATCAGAGATTTTTATCAGCCAGCACTAAAATATGGTTATCAATTTGTCCATGCGACAGTCACACAGATTGATAGAAAACAAAAAAAAGTGACAACAACCAACGGCGTTTTTGAGTATGATATTTTGGTACTCTCTCCAGGGATTGTATATGACTATGAAAAACAGTTTCCAAAATGGAGTGCCACAAAAATAGCGACCATCGCTCAAGCGTGTCCAGCAGCAATGATGCCAGGAAATGAACATATTGCTCTCAAAAGAGAGATTGATATGATACAAAGTGGCAATATCGTGATTGTCCCACCTGCAAGTGGAAAATATCGATGTCCCTCTTCTCCTTTTGAACGTGCTTCGATGTTGGCAAACTATATTGTCCAAGAGGAACTCAATGCTAAAGTGATTATTTTAGATACACGTGATGGACAGTTTTCAGAAGGAATGGCTTTTAGAGAGTCATGGAGTGATATTTACGGTGATGTGATTGAGTACAAAGGCAATACAGAGATTATTGATATTGACACTGCCAACAAAATCATTACCTACAGAGAAGGACAAAAAGCAGAAAGCTTAAACTATCAAGTGTGCAATTTTATGCCACTTCAAAAAGCCTCTCCTATTCTCAAAATGGCAGAAATAGCAACCGATGAGGCGGGTTATGCGGTAATGGATGGTGTAAGTTTCCGCTCCAAAACCGAAAAAACAATCTACATCATAGGCGATGCTGTCGGTCACAAAATTCCACCTTCTGCACAAACAGCAATATGGAGTGCATACCGCGCAGCAGATGAGATTATCGCCCAACTTCACAATAAACCATTTGACTCCAAACAAGGATTACCCTCCAAAAGTGCAAATGTTTGTTTTTCGCTCATCGTTGGTCAGCCTCACGAAGAGGCGATTATGGCTACACACACTTTTGATATTGATGAAAATGGCAATCTTAAAGGAGTAGGAAATATTCCTATTCCAGTAGATGGCAATGGAAAGTTTCGCTCTCAAAAAACTGCCACCGCAACACGTGAGTGGTTTGATGCTACTATGCGTGAACTGTTCGCGTAACACTACCACCAACTAAGACAAATCATGATTATTGCACTTGAAGGTATCGTCGAAAAAAAAGAGCCTATGCTTCTTCATCTTAACGTACACGGCATAGTGTATGAAATACACATCTCACTCAACACTTCTCAAGCCATTCGCGAAAAAGAGGTGCGACTCTCCATCACACAAGTGATACGCGAAGATGCTCATCTGCTTTTTGGATTTAGTAGTTTAGATGAAAAAAGAATGTTTGACACTGTACTTAAAATCAACGGCGTAGGACCAAAAGTAGGATTAGCGATCTGCTCTACTTTTACTCCTGAAACATTTGCACGAATAGTTAACAGTAAAGATGTCTCTATGCTCAAACGCGTTCCTGGTATCGGACCTAAAGCCGCGAGTCGTATTTTGGTAGAGCTTGCTGATTTTATTGTGGATTCAGGAAGTAGCACGATAGAATCCAATGCGACACTCGAAGCACTGATGGCATTAGAGAGTTTAGGATTCAAAAAAGAGACTGCACAGCAGGCTCTCAACGGATGTAGCGGTGACACGGCAACACAGCTCAAAGAGGCACTCAAAAAACTACAAAGATTGTAGTTTGATGATTAAAAATATACAACCAAACTCAAAAGATTTTTATATGAATATTGTCATTTTAGATGCCAAAACCCTTGGCGATGATTTGGATTTAACGCCACTCAAAAAGTTTGGCAAACTTGTTGTTTACGAAACTACCAATCCATCCGAAACCTATGAGCGAATTGCAAATGCGACGATAGTGATCACCAACAAAGTGATGATTGGTAGGCTTCATATGCAACGCACACCACTACTCAAGCTCATTTGTGTAGCCGCAACGGGGATGAATAATATTGATCTTAAAGCGGCAAAAGAGATTGGTATTGAGGTAAAAAACGTAGCAGGTTACTCGACACAAAGTGTTGTACAGCATACTTTTGCGATGCTTTTTTATTTGATTGAAAACCTCTGTTATTATGATAAATTTGTCAAACACGGTGAGTGGTCGCATTCTGGGATTTTTACCGATGTGAGCCGTCCTTTTTTTGAGATTGCAGGAAAGTCGTGGGGAATTATCGGTTTTGGAGCGATTGGACAAGAGGTGGCAAGAGTGGCAACGGCATTTGGAGCAAACATAAGCTATCACTCCACAAGCGGACAAAACAGCAACACCAACTATCCACAAAAATCACTTGAGTCGCTACTTAGGGAGTCTGATATCGTTTCGATTCACGCACCGCTCAACGACACAACACACGATTTGATTAGTGCTGAGACTATCGCGTTCTTAAAACACAATGCGATTTTGCTCAATCTTGGACGCGGTGGCATCGTGAACGAAACAGCACTTGCATCCGCCCTAAATGAATGTAAGATTTATGCAGGAATAGATGTAATCGAAACCGAACCAATCGCAAAAGACAATCCATTGATGCAGTGCGACACCGATAGGCTTTTTATCACACCACATATTGCGTGGGCAAGCAAGGAAGCTAGAGTGAAGCTTTTGGAAGGTATTTTGCACAATATCCAAACATATCTTGAGACGATATAGCAATGTTTTGCAAGGAGATTTATGACAGATGTACTTATAATCGGTAGTGGCGGAGCAGGACTTAGTGCCGCACTTGCAGTCAAAGAACAAGGAGCCTCTGTAATAATCGCGAGCAAAAGTACTCCGACTACTGCTCAAACTTCGATGGCTCAAGGTGGTATGAACGCTGTACTTGGAAATGTCGAAGAGGATCATATAAGTATGCATATCGCCGATACAATCAAGTCTGCACATGGTATTTGCGATGAAAATATGGTACGCAAAATGTGTGCCGATGGTCCTTTGGCGATCGCGTGGCTTGAGCGTTTGGGTGTGCCATTTTCGCGTCTTGACAATGGCAAAAGCGGTACAGGAAGCATAGCCCAACGCAAACTCGGTGGTGCATCAGCAAAAAGAGCGTGTTATGCACAAGACTACACAGGGCTAAAAATTCTCCACACACTCTACGATAATTGCCTCAAAGAAGGGATTGAATTTCTCGATGACCATTTTTTGCTCAATCTCGTTACTGAAGATGGCACTATCAAAGGGGCAACATTTCTTGATATCAGAAGTGGTGAAGTGGTGCAGATTGATGCAAAGTCAGTGGTGATTGCTACGGGCGGTTTTGGTGCACTTTACCACGGCTACACGACCAATGCTTTTGGAACGACGGGAGATGGAATCGCAGCAGTGCTTCGTGCGGGTGGAAGCGTGAGTGATATGGAGTTTGTGCAATTTCACCCTACAGGACTCAAACACTCCGCGATTTTGGTCTCTGAAGCAGCAAGAGGCGAAGGTGGCTATTTGGTCAATAGCGATGGTGAACGGTTTGTTGATGAGTTGTCGCCTCGTGATGTGGTGGCACGTGCAATTTTTGCACAGCTTGAGCAAGAAAAAGAGGTATTTTTGGATGTGCGACATTTGGGCAAAGAGAAGCTGATGGAGCTTTTACCTCAAGAAGTGGCGTTGTGTCGCCTCCACGAACAGATTGATCCTCTTGAAGCGTTGATTCCCATCAAACCTGTAGCGCACTACACAATGGGAGGCATTGATGTGGACGATGCACTGGAAGTAAACGGTATCAAAGGGTGTTTTGCCGTTGGTGAGTGTGCGAGTGCGAAGATTCACGGTGCGAACCGTTTGGGTGGAAATTCGCTTTTGGAGATTGTAGCTTTTGGCAGGTTTGCTGGATCTAATGCTACAAAACACGCGATGTTTGCCCGCACTACACCCGCAAACGATACGCAACTCCTCAAAGATAAAGACTATATCGCACATATTTTTACACAAGAGCATAGTGTCAATTTTTACCCAATCAGACAAAGACTTGGCGTACTTCTCTATCATAAAGTAGGGATTGTTCGCCAAAATGCAAAGCTTCAAGAGGCACTCTCTGAGGTGATCGCGATGCAAGTCGCACATGCACGAATGGGAATTGTAGACCACGCTAAAGCACACAATCAAAACCTTGTAGAGTTTTTGGAGTTCTCCAACGCCTTGTTGCTTACACCAACACTCATCTCAGCAGCATTTAGCAGAGACGAGAGCCGTGGTGCCCATTTCAAGATAGAATTTGCGTCTGAAGACAATGAGAGATTTAAAAAACATATTGTGCTTAAGTGGAAACCGTAAAAAAAGATATCAATACCAAAATATCAATATGACCTAACAAAAGAGAATCTTATGACCATACAAATTTTACGAAGCCAAATCAATGACTATCAGACATACACACTTGCAGATGAGGAGATGACACTCCTTAAAGCTTTGATAAAAATTAAAGCGACGCAAGATGCGACACTCACCTTTACGGCAGGATGTCGTGCATCTGTGTGCGGTACGTGTGCGGTGCGTGTGAACGGACGAGAAGTGTTGTCGTGTGCTCATAAAGTGCGAGATGGCGATATGATCGAACCGCTCAATTACCATCCTGTGTTACGTGATCTCAAAGTGGACAAACAGCCCGCACAAAAGACACTTTTAAACGCTACAGCGTGGCTTCATCGTTATCAAGAGGCGGTGCTAACACACAAAGACGAAAGATTCACCGAACGACAAACCGACTGCATCCTTTGCGATGCGTGTTACTCCGCGTGTCCTGTGTTTGCGGTCAATCCTGATTTTTTGGGTCCTTTTGCACTCACAAGAGCCTATCGCTATAGCGCAGACAAACAAGAGAGTGAAGTCAAATCAATCGTTGAGAGAGTGCAACACAACGGTGTTTGGGAGTGTACGCTTTGTAGTGGCTGTACACTTGTTTGCCCTAAAGGAATTGATCCAAAGATGGACATTACAATGTTGCGTTCTCTTGTGGTTCAACACGGATACGAAGATCGCACTTTTGCTCAAATGGGTTTTGGCACACCTGATTTTGGCAGTGAATTTGGGTTTGATTCTAATGGTGAGTTTTAAATGATTTATTTGGCTTGGCAAAACATACATAAACCATAAAGAATAATTTGTTCATACTGTAATTTAAAATCTTTCTGATGTGCTAAATCACTAAAAATATTTTCGATTGATGGCTCAAGAGGTTTATCCTCAATATTTCCACACGAAGTGCAAATCAAATGAATATGATTCTCTTTTTTTAACTCATATTTAGATTTGATGCCCAAAACAGGAACTTCAAGAAGCATTCCTATTTCTACCATCATTAAAATATTTTTGTAAACTGTAGCCAATGAAAGAGAGGTGTGTTTCAAAGAAAGTTCTTGATAGAGACTCTCTATTGTAATATGACCATAGGATTCAATAATCTCAAGAATTGCAATACGTTGAGGTGTTACTTTGAGATTGTTTTTCTTTATGATTTCTATTGATTTGTTTTGAGGGATATTTTTCATTTGGAGGGGTTTCTTTCTTTTTGGAAAGAACGGTTCAGCCTCAAACCACAAAGGGAGGGAGGGAGGGAGGGAAAGGGATTTGAGGCTGAAACATTATTTCCGATAACCTTTAGGTTGTGAGTAAAACTCTTTTATCCGTTTGGCTTAAAAGAATTATACTTCGCAATACCTTAAAGTTTTATTAAAGAATTAAAGATCGTTTTCGTGTTTAGCTAAATACTCAGCTACACCTTCTGTAGAGGCTTTCATACCTTCGTCGCCTTTAGTCCAACCTGCTGGACACACTTCGCCATGCTTATTAGTGAAAAGCATCGCATCTACCATTCGAATCATTTCATCGATATTTCTACCAAGCGGAAGATCATTGATCACTGCGTGTCTCACTGTGCCATCAGCATCAATAAGGAATGAACCTCTAAGTGCTACAGACTCACCAAAAAGCACGTCATAGTCTCTTGAAATTTGTTTGTTTAGGTCTGCAACAAGTGGGTATTTCACTCTGCCAATACCACCTTTTTCTACTGGAGTCTCTCTCCACGCAAAGTGAGAAAATTGAGAATCTACAGATACACCGATGACATTGACGCCACGGTTTGTGAACTCTTCAACTCTGTGCGAAAATGCAATGATTTCTGAAGGACATACAAATGTAAAGTCAAGTGGGTAGAAGAAAAGTACGGCACCTTTTTCGCCAAGGTTTTCCATAAGATTGAAATTTTCGACGATTGAGCCGTCTGCAAGTACTGCTGTTGCTGTAAAATCTGGTGCTTTTTTGGTAACTAACATAGAGATATTCCTTTAAATGATAATTTTTTTCCTTAAAAATATAATCCAATCCCACTTAAATCAAGATTAATCGACTCCTAATTAAATGGCAGTAAGCCAAATTTCCTCACAAAGGCATCATTAATATCAATCAAGCCTTTCTCTTGCAATTGATCCAATACCGCTTTGGTACAAAAGGTATCGTTTGGCCACTCTCTTAGAAAACCGTCCAAAGCATTTTTGTTTGTCGCATCAATAATGATAAAAGGTTTGAGTATGATATCTCGTCCTGCGTCGATATTATTGACCACACGCCATAGTAACATATACGGCTCACTCAAATCATTGTTGGTGTGATCTACAATGACTAATACTTTTATATGTGATCTCAATCCAAATACCTTTGCTACATCTTGCATAATGGGTGCTGTTTTGTGTACTCCAATTACACAAATTGGATTTTTGGTTTGTATATAAAACTGCTTGAGTGATACAATCCCATTGTCGATTTTTTGTAGCTTCTCCAACAGTTCGTTATCTTCAAGAAGTGTTTCAATGCCACATAATACCTCTTCGCTTGTCGCATCAATTCCAAGCTTCCCTCCAACAAACTGCTCGGGAGAAGCGTGATCAAGATGATCTACAATCCCTTGTGAAATCATAATCTTCGTAGCATCAAGACGATTGAGAATATGCACCGCCAACGCATCGCTCTCTTCAAGATTTGGTGCATCTTCGCCTACAAAAATCGCATGTTTAACAAAACTCATCTGCCCTACGCCCCAAAAAGCGTGCATAAACTGTTGTGCGTGACCTTTGTAATAAGTTTTCATCTTTGCCAAAATAAGATTATGAAAAACACCATTTTCGGGCATATTGTAGTCTATCAAGTCGGGAGCCATAGGTTTGAGCATCGGCAAAAAGACACGTTCAGTCGCCCAACCCATATATTTGTCTTCGAGTGGCGGTTTGCCGACTACTGTTGCTACATATACAGGAGTTTGTTTTGTTGTGATTGTCTCCACTTCCATCACAGGAAATGGCTCTTTAAGCGTGTAGTATCCAGTGTGATCACCAAAAGGACCCTCCATCTCTCTTTCCTTGGGATCTACAAACCCTTCGATGACGATATCCACATCGTGTGGAATATAGATATCGTTGGTGAGCGACTTGACAAGTTTTGCTTTTTTGTTTCGTACAAACCCATAAAGCAACATCTCAAATATTCCATGTGGCATCGGAGCTTGACCGCACCAAATATAGAGCGGATCACCTCCAATTGCTACTGTAACGGGCATTTTTTTGCCCGCTTCTTTGTACTGATCAAAAAAGTGCGAAGCGTCTTTGTGGATTTGCCAATGCATTCCGAGCCGTTTTTTATCGTGCTGTTGGAGTCTATACATTCCAAGATTCTGCATCGTTCCATCCAAACTCTGTGTATAAACTTGACCCATTGTAATAAATGGTCCACCATCAGCTTCCCATGTCTTGAGAATAGGCAACATATCCAAATCAACTTCGTTTTTTTGATACACAATCTCTTGACAACTTCCCTTAGAGCCACTTCGTTTGGGAAAGACATTTTTGAGTGCAAAAAGCTTGGGAAGCATTTTGAGTTTTGCCATAAATCCTTTGGGCGGTTTGAGTTTGAGCAGCATTTCAATTCCCTCTGCAACCTCATCGGGATGTTTTCCAAAAATCTTTTGTGTGACTTGTTTGTTGGCAAAGATATTCATCAAGACGGGCATCTTGTAGCTTATCCCTTTGGCTTTATTAATCGGTTGTGTAAAAAGCAACGGACGAGAGTCCTCTTTTTTGACTTCGATATAGGCGATATGGGGAATCTCTAACTCCACATCAAGTGGTTCATCGATGACTTTGAGATTGCCGTGGATTTTGAGCCACTCAATAATATTTTCCATATTTCTTCCTCTAAAATAAAATAAAACTGCATTACGCGATATGTTTTGACAATCTTGCCATAAAATATTCCAATCTGTTTTTAGTTGAGTTGCGACTTGTCTAAAATAAGCTACGAAATAATTTCTCTACAACACTATCTGTCCCTTGTAGCAGTAGCGGTTTTTTGAGAGGATCAAGCCATTGTATTAATTCTAAAATCTCTTTCTCTGTCATCGCGGTGCATCCTGATGTTGGAGTTGGTTTGATATGTATAAAGATACAAGAACCAGCACCTTTTAGAGGTGTTTCTCCTTCGCCAATGCCGTTGTGATCAACCACGATGCCGTATTTATAGTAGTCGTTTGAGAGTCTCATTGATTCATAGCTTTGATAATCTTTTGAGGTCGAGTCGCTATCAATAATTTTGTTGTAATAACGTGAGCGAGTATCATCAACACAGTGGTCGTTTTCGTTATAGACACGATAAGGAAAATTGCTTTTGAGTGGTGAGTATCCAAAAGCGTGTGTGAGTTTGAAAATCCCCGCTGGCGATTTACCGTCTCCTTCGCGTTTTATGATTTGAGCATTTGATGGAATCGTATGAACTCCCCTGCCCCAACCCAAACCATTTCTTCCTATTATCACAACAAATGGTTCGCCGATTTTTATCCAATGTTTTTCTTTTTTTTCATAACGTTGAAACACAGCTTCAGTACTGTTCCAGTCTTTGGCACGTACCACAAGAAGTTGTGAACTTGTCGCCTCAAGCCAAGCCGATATTAACATCATTGATCCAATAAAAATTTTCATTTGGTTATAATCTCCCCTATGGACTATGGAATTTTATCTATCACAATACCACTACTGACTATTGCGTTGGCAATTATAACTAAAGATGTCATTGTCTCATTGATGGGCGGGATTTTTGCAGGCTTTTTTGTCATTCACGGCTACGATCCCACAAAAGCATTCACGGCATTATGGGATGGTGTCATTGCACTTTTTGCCCAAGGGTGGATTGTCAAAACACTTCTTTTTATGCTTTTTGTCGGTGCTGTTATTCGACTTCTTACTATTTCTAATGCAGTAGATAGATTCGTAGTCTATCTTAGCCAAACATCAAAACATATAGACTCACCCAAGGGTGCAATGTTTTTGGCATATATCATTGGTCTGCTTATCTTTATCGAATCCTCCATTACTTCACTCGTCGCTGGAGCAGTCTCAAAACCATTATGTGATAAAAACGGCGTAAGCAGGGAAAAACTCGCCTATATTTGCGACTCCACTTCTGCTCCTGTCTGTTCGCTTATACCACTCAATGGCTGGGGTGCATTGCTTTTGGGTTTGATTATGAGTGGGGTAGAGTCTCACGTGATTGAAGGTGACGCGGTGACGCTACTGATATACTCTATTCCGTATAATTTTTATAGTATTTTTACACTACTTGTGGTGTTCGCAGTGATTTTGTTTGATATCAATATCGGTCCGATGAAACGAAGTATTGCAAAGCCCTATACTCTTTATGACACACACCAAAATATCAAACCCTCTTTTTGGATGATGACACTTCCTGTTGTTTTTATAGTCACAATGGTGCCTGTAGTGCTTTACATCACAGGCGATGGTGATATCTTCAAAGGCTCTGGTTCTACGTCAGTTTATTATGCTACGATTGCCACTCTTTTTTTCCTATATCTTTTTTTGGTACCACTCAAAAGAGTTACACATAAAGAGTATTTTGATAATGTATTTATAGGAATGGCGGAGATGTTGCCTGTCACTACTATTTTGGTATTTGCACTACTGATTGGTAAAGTAATCGACAATCTTGGTACAGCACACTATCTATCGACACTTTTGCAAGGAAATATCTCATCTGAGATTGTCCCGATGCTTATCTTTTGGGTTGCTTCTCTTACTTCATTTTCCACAGGTACAAGCTGGGGAACTTTTTCTATCATGATGCCAATCGGTCTTGCTCTTGGAGCGACACTTCATCTTGATCTGCCGTTAGTGATAGCAGCAGTCATTAGTGGCGGTGTCTTTGGTGATCACGCTTCTCCCATCTCCGATACGACGATTATCTCTTCAATGGCAGCAGAGTGTGACCATATCGAACATGTAAGAACGCAACTTCCTTATACGCTTATCGCTGGAGGATTTGCAAGTGTGGCTTTTTTGTTGTTTGGATTTTTTGGGGCAGTAGCGTTTTAGTGCAAGAGCAACTATTCACTCTTGTGGGATTTATGGGAATCTTTTTATCCTCAAATAGGAGATTGCGAGTCAAGCCCGCAATGACAAAAAGGAGTTTTTAGAGGTCTCAATAGACTACACAAAACTTGGAGCATCATTAGCAAATAAAATTAAGTCTCCTGCTTGTGTTTGCTCTATTAGTATCTTTTGCATATCGGCTTTGTTTTCTAATTTGTAGAGCTTGGAGGCTTCGACGTGTGTTTGAAAAATTAGATAGTTGAGATCACCCGTAACGATGACTTTATCAAATACCTCATTGGCTCTTTGAGCGACTTTAATATTGAGACTTTCATCTGCTTCTACTAACCCTGGAGTGAGTACCACTTTACGACCTTTATAGCTTTGTGCAAGCTCAAACGAAGCCAAAATGCCGTCGATATTGCCATTGAAGCTATCATCAAGAATCACTTTGCCTCCTGCATCGATACGTTGAAGTCGGTGAGGAACAGACGTTAAGGTTTGAAGTCTCTCTTGAATCTCTTCTGTAGAAAGCCCCAATGTTTGAGCAATTTTGATTGCAGCTGTAAGATTGATCGCATTAAATCCACCCAAAATAGAGGCTTTATACTTGATGCCATCAACCATAAATGTCGTACCATCAAGTGTCGCTTCGACATTCTCAATCACAGATTCTGGAACTGGAAGTGGTGTTTTGATATTGAGGTTCTCTTTAGTGCCAAAAGTATGGATATTTGATTCTGGTTTGACCATCACACTTTCGTGTATCCACGCTTCTTTGAGATTTTTGCTTTGGAGAATCTCCATTTTGG
The DNA here is from genome assembly GCA_020719895.1 of Sulfurovum sp. Lineage (GTDB taxonomy): Bacteria > Campylobacterota > Campylobacteria > Campylobacterales > Sulfurovaceae > Sulfurovum. The sequence continues at coordinate 15,011 of DYPM01000002.1, forward strand.
TATTACGAATATTCTCTAATGTTTTGAAATATTCGATATGTGCAGGCCCAATTTTGCCTACAATTGCATAGTGCGGATTGACAAAAGTAGCAATCTCTTCGATATCACCTTCGCCTCTTGCACCCATCTCTACAATATATACTTGTGTCTCTTGTGGGAGATCATCGTTAATATCTTTCATCACACCACCAAGCGTATTGACCGAACGAGGTGTTGCGTAGGTTTTGTATTTGAGAGAAAGAAGATGAGCGATGAAGTTTTTGATGCTGGTTTTACCATAACTTGCAGTTACTCCAATAACAATCAAATCAGGAATACTCTCAAGTTTCTTTTGAGCGTGGCGTTTGAACCCTTCAAAAAGCATTTTTTCGATGATCCACGAGACCAAAAATGCAAAAAAGATAGGAAGAATCACAGCAGATTGCAAAAAAGCAAATGCAAACATCACTCCAAAAAGAGAGAGTGCTGCAAAAAAGCGTTTGATTCGTCCCGTAAATACCAATGGTTTATCCAACGTTCCATACCAACGATAAAGAAATAGTGCATAAACAGGCACAATCACAAAACCATAACCACCACTCTTTTCTGCCCACACATAAAAAACATAAGGAAAAACAAAATAGGCAAAATGCCACCATGTTTTGGTGTGATGAAAAATCACCCGTTCGAGTTTGTAGCTATACCATTGGAGATTGGTGATAAAGTAGTAGCCAAGCATCATAACAAAAAAGAGATATGCACTTATATCAAGTAGTATCATAAAATATTTTCCTTGCACTGTTGAGAGATGGTATCGCAGATAAATGGAGTGTGGTGCAAAAAGAAATAGTGATCTCCATCTAATAGATAAAATTGAGAGTTTTTGATCAATGAAGCAATCTTCTCTCCTGTATAAGGTGGCGTAGCGGTATCAACTTTTCCCCAAAAACAGAGTGTTTTTGATTTGCAGATAGCAAAATAAGGCTCAAAATCCTCATCTACGACATTTTTGAAAGTCTCATACATCTGCGTACTCATTCCTTGAACATCTGCGGAGCGAAACATCTTTTTGAGTCTATTGCCACCCAATGGTTTGATGAGCTTGGAGAGTTTAATCGCGAGTTTGACTTTCCACGGTTTTTGGATCAAGACTCCAGATGAAGAGAGAAGCACCAAACATGGAGCATCAAGCAGTGTAGCCACTTTGCCTCCAAATGAATGCCCTATGACGATATCAGGCTCTGTATTGATTTGTTCCAAAAATACCTTTATAATCTTTGCATAATCATCAGTCGTAAGTATCATCGGATTGCTACTTTTGCCAAAACCAGGGAGATCAAGATAGAGATGTTTGAGTGTTGGCAACTGTTTTGCAAATGCTTGCTTCATCAACTCTTTGTGACTTCCCCAGCCATGCAAAATCAAAATTGCTGAAGTAGCGATAGGATTAAGTATTTCGTACGAAAGTGTAAAACTATTTTCACGATAGATAATCTCTTTAATTGCCATAACTTAGATCCTTTTTGATGGAGCATATTGTAGCATATCATCAAAATTAGCAGGATTAAAAATATGAAAGCTTCTCTTTGAGATTCATTGATGTGACGGCGTTTGTCATTGCGAACAAAGTGAAACAATCTATTTGTTTGGAAGTCTCAATTTTTACTATATGGCTTAAAAGCAATAATTAACGCGGGAAGCAACATAATAGAAGAGACCCAAACAGCGAATATCACCACAACTGTTAAAAATCCGAACAAAACTGTTGGCACTAAATTTGAAAATATCAACACAGAAAAACCAAGCATAATCGCAAATGAAGTGAAACTCATAGCAAAAGCGACACTACGATGCGTCCTTTTCATCGCTTCTATGTAACTGTTGTCTTTTGCAAACTCTACTTTGTATCGATGGATAAAATGGATACTTTGATCAACTCCTATTCCTATTGATATCGATGCAATAGTGATAGTCATCACATCAATTGGAATATCAAACCATCCCATAATTCCAAAAAGAGTAGAGATTGGGACACTATTTGCAACCAATGCAATCAAAGAGTCGTTTATCGTTCTAAACGAAATAACAAACATCACAAAAATAATACCAAGTGCCGTACCAAGCGTAAGAATTTGTGACTCAAATAAAGATTGGAGCATATTATTATAAAGCACCATTAACCCTGAAGTTTGGTAGGTTGTCTCTTTGTTTTTTATAATTTTGGATAAATCTTGATTGATTTTTTGGATCAACGCATCTCTTCTAAGATTGGGATTTGAATCTACGATTCGTGTTGAAATACGAGCTTGATTTTTTTCAATATTGACAAATGGTGACATCACCGCTTGATACTCTTTTTTTGGCATTTTGGTATATAAAAGTGCCAACATAATATCGTCTATTTTTTTGCCATTGTTCAATATCTTTCCAAGCTCTAACAAAGATGCAAGCGATTGAACTTTTCCTATCTGTGGAATCGTTTCAAGATAATGATGAACTGCGGTAATCGTCTCTACTTTGTCTTGAGAAAACCAATATTTTGGATCATCTGCTTGATTTGCAAACTCATCTTCAAAATCGGAAAAATCATCTTCATTCAAAGTGGATTTTGCAGTCGCACTTCTAATCGTTCCATCCTCTTTAAATTGAATAATAATATCCAACGGGGTTGTTCCACCAAGCTTCTCATCGATAACTTTCATCCCTTTGTATATCTCTGTATCGCTTTTAAAGTAATTGATAAAACTATTTTCAACAATAATTTTTAATGCACCACTAATGGCAAATCCAACTGTCAATACAGAGACAACAAATATTAATCGAAGATGATTTTTGACATAACCAGAAATGAAATTCATCACTTTTTCTATGGCGTGATTACTGTTTATTGTTTCGGAGGATTTGCCAACCATCAACACTATCAATGGAAACAGAATAAATATGATAACCAAAGAGATAAAAATCCCTACACTCATCATATATCCAAAATTTACCACTGGCTCTATTTTGGATAAAACCAACGAACTAAACCCTGCAATGGTTGTGACAACTGAAAAAAACGAAGGATTCAACTTTGACAAAACCGTATTGATGACCAGTTTATATTGCGTTGATTTTGGATATTTTAGATGAATCTCTCTGTATCGTACAACAAGATAGATGATAATCGACATTGTTGTTATCAATTGTATTGCGATAAAATTTGAAGAGACAACAGTCACCTCAAAACCAAATATTCCCAATACACCAGCAGTTGCAACAATAGAAAAGAGTGAAACAGCAATCGATATAACCACCCATCTTAATTTACCAAAAACAAACCACAAAACCACCATAAGCATCGCAATAAGCAAAACACCATAACTCTTTAAGTCGCTCTGAACAAAACCGATAATATCGTTGGATATCATAGTGACACCGCCAATAAACATATCTCCTTTGGATTGATATTTAGCGACAATAGCTCTTATTTGTTTGATTTGATTGTGAGTTGCCTCTCTCTCTTTGTCTCTATATTTTTTAAACTCTTCAATGACATTTGAGATTTCTTTCTCTTCTGATACAGTGAGAGTGCCTTCTCTTTTTTTATTGAAAAGCTTATTTCTTTTTGTCAATAACGCATCAAACCTATCATCATTTTTGATCTCAATAACAATGGCTGTCGTTTTGAAATCTTGACTTACAAAAATATCTTTATAGAGTGGCGATGTCAAAAGTTCATGTTTTACCATTGCCATATTTGGATCACTTTTTGTCTCAAGTGTATCTACCTTCTCAATCAAATTTGAAAGTGGTACTATTGGCGATTGGAGAAGAGGTATATTTAAAATAGACATCACACTTTGTATGTTGGGTACTTTTTTTAAATCAGATGAAATTGATTTGATTGTATCAATACTCTCTTTGGACAATAGCGATTGCTTGGGAGAAAATGTCATTATTAGATAGTTTGGATTGGCAAAATTTCTATTCACCTCTCTTGCAAATGCCAAATCTTTATCATTATCCACCAAAAGTGTCTCTGCTGAAGCATCTATCTCTACCTTAGATGCGTAATAGCCAAAAATAAAAAATAAAAATACAAATAGTCCCACCATCATTTTGGTGTGACTAAATATCACTTTATCGTAGATTTTTTTTATCATCAGCTATTTATTTACTGCTTTAAGTTCAATAAGCATCTGATCAAAAGTTTTGGTTTTAAGCTGTCCTGCAAATTGTTTTCTGTTGCTTTGAATGATACTTACTCCATCCAAATCAACATCATAAATCAACCAATCTCCATTCTTGTCACTATCGTGAAAATTATAATTAATTTTATAAACATCTCCTTTTCCTACAAGCTCTGTTTTGAGTTGCATTCTTCCTTTTTGATAAGGAGCAACCCCTTTGTATGCTACTTTTTGATTATTATAAAGTTCAAGTTTATCAACATAGGATTGTTTGAGTTTTAGAACAAACACTTTTGTAAATTCATCCTTTTGTGTTGGCGTAATCGTACCCCACACTTGCTGACCGAGTACAAGTCTTGCCATCAATGTATAATCAAACAACGAATCCATCGTTGCTATAATCTCTCTACCTTTAACGGTAGTAGATCCATTTTTAGACAAAATACGAAGTACTGTCTCAAGCTTAGAACGCATTCCTGATTCTATCTCTTCTTGTTTGAGTGCCATAGACTCCGCACTCATTGCGATGAGAATACCTATTGTTGTTAAGATCTTTTTCATAGCTTACTCCTTGATTTGTTGATTTCGATGTTGCGAGTAGATATCTTGTAAGTAAGGATAGAGATCAATCGCATCTTTTTTTATCATCTGATATTCACCGATATGCAAAGAGGCTTTATTGAATATATCTCCACCTTGATACAAGAAAGTCTCTGTTGTAGTATTGGCAATTTTATAGTTTGTATTTGTAACTTTAAGATTATTGAATGGATCTACATATCCATCGACAATTTCTCCTACAAAATCTCTTAGGTTTGACGGACCGAGAAATGGTAACACAATCTGTATCCCATCGCCTACTTGATAGTGTCCCAACGTTTGACCAAAATCCTCTTCGCAAGGCTCCAACCCCAAATGACTCCTTGCAGGATCAAACAATCCACCCAAACCAAAAAGCGTATTGACCACAAATCTATGACTCTCGTCAAATGCATTTTTGAACTTTAACTGCAAAAGATTATTTGCGATACTTACGGGAGATTGTATGTTTTTAAAGCCTCTCTTGAGTGACACTCTAACCCCTTCTGGCACTATATACGCATAGTTTTTTGCCAAAGGATCTAATATATTAAGATAGAGTTTATCATTAAACTTTGTCATTATTCGATTGTATCCTTCAAGTGGATCAAAATTATCAGAAGTTGCCATCATCTCTTCTTGAGCAAACTCCTCCTCAAAGGAATCATTCGCCGTAGCACTGATATCTATCGTAGAGTGATTGATGTTTACTCTTTTGTCTGCTTTGCGTGGAGTTATCTTCTCTGTGTGTTTAGCACAACCATGCATCCAAAAAATTGCCATAGCCAATACTATAAATCTAATAATTTTCATTGTATCTTTTTCAAATCCATTACAAAATTAAGACTCCCTGATTAAATAACATTTTGAACCTCCACGACTTTTTCATATATAAAAGCGAAATCCCATAGAGTAAAGCCTTGCAGTGACGGCGTTTGTCATTGAGAACAAAGTAAAGCAATCTATTTGTTTGGAAGTCTCAATTTTATTATAACGCTTTATAGACTACCACCTCAATATTAAAATGAGTTTATAAAGCATAGATTATTCCACTTCGATAGGAGAGTCTGCTTTCTCTTTATTCTCGAACTTTTTGTATTTTATCATATCCATAAATATCTTTAAATTCTAAAAGTTCTCCGTTTTGATCAAGATAGAGCGTCAAATAGAGTGTATTTACCATTACCTCTTCTTTAAGCGAAAAATGAAATGGCGTGTTGCTTTTGTATTTGGTATTGATAGTTTTGGAGTTGAGTTTGGTGTTACGCAATGCAAGATATTGATACATCTCTACAGGTTTTTCTACTCTAATGCAACCATGACTGTAAAATCTCTCTTTGGTTTTAAAAAGTCTTTTGGTTTGAGTGTCATGCATATAAACCGCATATTTATTTGGAAAAAGAAACTTTACTTTGCCTAAGACATTTTTTTGAGATGGTGGCTCGATGATACGATAAGGAAATGATTTGTTCTTTTCAAGATACTCTCTCCAGTTGATAGTTTTAGGATCTACTGCTTTAGAAGAGAGACTCCCTTCTTCTCTTACGACAAGATTATTTTTTCTAAGATAATTGGGATCTTTGAGAAGATTTGGAATAATCTCTTTTTTGACAATACTCGAAGGAACATTCCACTGTGGATTGACATTGACATAACGCATTTGCGAGGAAAATATAGGAGTTTGAAGTCGTGATTTACCCACAATCACTTTAAACTCCATGATGTTTTTGTCATCTTCCATAATCCTTGCTTTGCATTCAGGAATATTGACGTAAATCATCTGATTAAGTGTTTGGGGATTGATAAGTTTGGTTCTTTCTATATTAAGACGAATCTTTTTGAGTACAAGAGGAGAGGTTTTTTTATTTTTTTTGAGTTTATGATAGGTCTGCGAAAGTAGTTCAAACTGCTCATAACGAGGGATATAAGGTTTCAAAATAGAAGTGATCGTCACACCTTGTTTGAGTGCGTCAATAATTTTGGTTTGATTGATATCTTGAAAATAAAACTCATAGATCGTGTTAATGCCACTTTTGCGACGCTTTTTTTGTAGTGCATCAAATGTTTTAGTGTCAATACATCCATTCGCAAGATTATATGTATAACGCATCAACAGTGGCGTAAGCAATTCGTCTGAAGGGTTTTGGAGTGCTTTTTGATAAAGTGGTTTTTGATCACACAAAGAGAGATAATGATCTTTGTCTATGATTTCAAAAAACTCATCTGTCTGAGCATCACTCCATACAGAATTATGAAAGGGTTTAGGAGTATTGTTTTGAGCACATCCTTGTGACACCAACAAAAATACCCAAAGCAAAGACAGTAGTTTTTTCACCTCTATTTACCTCGTATTCAAAAAATTATGACTAAAAAAATAGCAAGAAGCTATTGTAACAAAATGGACTTTGTACTATCTTTTTTAGAGGAGAGAAATAGAGAGAAAGAGCAGGAGTTCGATATTCTGAACTCCTGCATGAAGATTAGAGTCTTGACTCGTATCTTCTAAGCATATAAAGCTTTTTAAGAATTTTTTTGCGGTTGGCGATTTTGAGTTTTTTTCGTTTCTCTGTCGCAGTTTCGTGGTTTTTACGTGCTCTAAGTTCTGTAACAATGAGGTTTCTATCACATTGTCTTTTGAACTTACGATACGCATCATCGAAAGAATCACGTGATGTAAGTTTGATACCTGGCATACTAAAACACCCCCTTTCTGTTTGATATTTGAGATTCTTAGATTAACGTTTAGAGAACTGTGGCGATCTTCTTGCTTTTCGTTTACCTGGTTTTTTACGCTCAACGACTCTCGAGTCTCGTGTAATTAAACCCATTGGTTTTAGGATAGCTCTAAAAGAAGGCTCAAATTCAATAAGTGCTTTAGTGATTCCATGTTTCATAGCATCGGCTTGAGCTGCATAACCACCGCCTAAAGTTGTCGCATGAATATTGACTACTTCAAGTTGTTTTGTCGCCTCAAGAGGTAATCTTACTTTCATTTTGAGTGTCTCATGACCACCAAGCCACTCGTCGAGAGTTTTTTTGTTGATGAGTATTTCACCACTTCCAGGCGTTAGCCATACTTTAGCGATAGCGGTTTTTCTTTTTCCTGTTGCGTAAACCTTGGTCATTCTTACGCCTCCTTATTGATTTGTGCGGTGTGTGGATGCTCAGGACCTACGTACACTTTAAGTTTTTTGAGCATTTCTCTGCCGAGTGTTGTTTTTGGAAGCATTCCTCGTACTGCAAGCTTATAAAGCTTTTCAGTTTGGTTTTCCAACATTTCACTGAGTTTTTTACTTTTGGTTGAACCAAAATAACCCGAATGAGTAAAATACTCTTTGTCGTTCATTTTGTTTGCACCCTTAAAGATTGCTTTTTCGGCATTGATAATCACCACATAATCACCACAATCGACATTTGGAGTGAATGATGGCTTATGTTTTCCTCTTAATACTGAAGCGACTTGAGTGAGGATACGACCAAAAGTTTTACCTTCTGCATCAATCAAAATCCACTCTCGTTTCACTTCATGAGGCTTTGTCACTTGCGTCATTTTCATGATTTTTCCTTAAATTTTTAGCATTTGCTATTTAGTGAGTTGAAATTGTATCTTTTAAAACTTAAAATATATTTAATTTAAGTTGATTTTAACTTTTATGATTTTTAAGCTTGGATACTAAGCAGTGTCACATCATCGAGCTGATTTATGATAAATCCATTAAAAGCTTCAAGCAAAAACTGCACTTGTGTTTGAGCAGAAAGATGTTCAGAGGCTTTACAACTCTGATAAAAATGCTCTTTATACATCTCTCCTTTGCTGTTTTCAGTCTCAATAATACCATCAGTATAAAGGATAATCTTACTGCCTTTAGCAAACAAAGTCTCAAGCACTTCATACGACATATCAGGCATTACTCCTAACGGTATTCCGTTGCTATGTTTCATTTGTATGTTTCCAATTGGATCATAATGACCTGCATTGATTGACTCCATTACGCCTGTTTGGTGGTTGTATCGCATAAAAATCGCTGTGACAAACATACTTCCATTGCTGTTTTCTATCGAAAATGTAGTGTTGATTTTCTCCACAGAAACACCAAACGGCTTATCTCCTTTGTGAAGTTCACATCGTAAAATAGAACGAAACTGCATTGCCACCAAAGCCGAACCAAATCCATGTCCTGAGACATCTGCCATCACATACACAGTATATTTACCATCTTCGGTTTGAAAAATATCAAAAAAATCTCCTCCCACTTCAGAGGCTTGATTGCAACTTCCATAAACATCCAAATTGGCATCAGTGATATAAACGCGTGGCAAAATAGAGTCTTGAATCAGTTTGGCAATTTTGAGTTCTTGTTCTACTTGAGCAAATGCTTTGAGCTGTTTTTCTTTTTTGGCTATCTCTTGTTCTAATATTTGATTGAAGTGTTGTTGCAAATCATTATATTTTTTGAGTTTTAAAAGATTGGTTACTTTAAATTTCAACTCCAACGGATCAATAGGTTTGAGCAAAAAATCTTCTGATCCATTTCTGAGTGCTTCGTGTCGTTCTTGATGTTTTGCAGTCACCATAATAATAGGAATATAGCTATATTTTTCATCACTCTTAAGTATTTTGAGCATCTCAATGCCGTCCATATTTGGCATTGAAATATCAGAAATAATCAAATCAACTTTTTGATTATGAACGATTTCTAAAGCCACCGTAGCACTCATGGCACGTATCAATATCAGATCTTCATCCTCTTCAAGAGAATACTCAAGCAGTTCCAAATTGAAAGGCTCATCATCGACAATCAAAACTGCAGTTTTATTATTTTCGTTTGTTTTTTGCATATCGTTTTAACACCTCATACAAATTTTTAATATTAATTGGTTTGCTAAGATAATCATCCATTCCAACATCAAGAAGACGTTCTCTGTCTCCCTCAAGAGCATTCGCAGTGAGTGCAATAATTGGTATAGTGTTACCATTTTGTCGTATCTTTTGTGTCGCTTCGATACCATTCATAATCGGCATATTGATATCCATCAAAATTATATCAAACCCATCTTTGGCTTTGATGACTGCTTCTTCACCATTCTCTACAAATGTAGGAGTGATATGATACTTTTCAAGCAACTCTTCAAGTAAAATTTGATTGGTAATGTGATCTTCGGCGACCAAAATTTTGAGATCAAGATTTTCATCTTCTATCTCTTCGACTCCTTCTATTTTAATCATATGAAGATCTACGATTGCGTTATAGAGTTCTGATGGACAAGATTGAAACTTATTAATATGATAGACATGAGGCGGGAAAGAGAGATCTGCTCCTTCTTGATGAATCAAAACAATTCGATACATTTTGTCTTTGTATTTTTCGATAATTTTTTTATCAAAAAGAATAAAAATAGAAGCAAAATGATTCTCTATTTGATTCTCTTCTATAAGATAATGCGTGACCTTAAACTGCTCAAGTTGTCTAATCACAAGTTCTACATCTGAAAATAGATGATTTACAACATAGATAGGTTGTGTCTCTAACTTGCCAATAGGCAAATATTTTTCATTGACACACACTGAAAGTGGCAAATCAAAATAAAAATAACTTCCCTTTCCTTCTTTACTCTCAAGATGTAATCTTCCTCCCAAAATCTCTACCAAAGAGGCACTAATACTCAATCCCAAACCTGTACCGCCATATTGACGTGTGGTTGAAGTATCTGCTTGGGAAAACACCTCAAACACTTTTTTTTGTTTCTCTTTTGGGATTCCAATTCCTGTATCTTTCACTCCAAAACGTACTATTTGAATCTCTTCTTTTGACTGCGTCTCTAAAGGTGCAATAGACACTTCAATCTCTCCGCCTCCATTCGTAAATTTCACTGCATTACCTATAAGATTATAAAGAATTTGTGTCAAACGGAGTTTATCTGCAATCAAACACTCTGCAAGCTTAGAATGAATCATTATTGTATAAAAAATATTTTTTTCATCGGTTGCGACTTGAAATAACTGAAGTGCTTCCCTAAAATCAATAAAAGGATTTATCGGATGAAAATCAGGTTGAAGTTTGCCACTTTGAATTTTTGAAAAATCCAAAATATCATTAATAATATTAAGCAAATTAGCAACAGAAGAGCTAATAATCGTCACATATTTACTCTGACGTTGATCAAGCGTTGTCTTACTTAACAGTTCGGTAAATCCTGTAATTCCATTGAGAGGCGTACGAAGCTCATGGCTCATATTTGCCATAAACTCTGATTTTGATCTTACTGCTAACTCTGCTAACTCTCTTGCGTGTTCAATCTCCGTAATATCTGTAAGTGTAGAGACATAAGAGATTTTATCTTCGAGAGCAACCTCTTTGACCATCACAGAGTAGATACGCTCTTCGCCTTCTTTGTTGTGCATTAATGTTTTATGAAGAATTTGAGGATTATTTAAAACAATTTGTGTCCACTCTCCTTTGATATGATGCGAAAAAAGATAGCCCTCTTTTTCAATAAAAAGTTCACAAATACAGTTGTGTTGTTTCTTGAAATCCTCAAAGTTTTCAAATGGAAATGTATCGTAAAATTTTTGATTAAAACTCACTACTCCATCTTGGACGTTGCTCATCACTAAAATACTTTGTTGATTGTCTGTGATGATTTGATTGAGTTTACGTGTAACATCAAGAGCTTTTTGAGAAAGGACACGCTGTGTGATATCAGTATATATGGAAGCATATCCTATTTTTCTTTTGGTGCTATCAAAAACAGGAAAAATAGTCGTATGAACATAATATGAAGTACCATCTTTAGAGCGGTTTTGGATATCTCCACTCCACACTTTATCGGCTTTGATAGTCTCCCAAATCGTTTTATAGACGATGTTTGACTCTTCTGGATGACGTAGGATATTGTGTTTTTTTTCTAAAAGCTCCTCTTTTGTGTATCCACTCAATCGACAAAACTCTTTACTTACATAAGTGATCACGCCTCTTAGATCTGTTCTTGAGATGATTGCATACTCATTGAGTAAGTCATAAAGAGTACTCGCCTCAGATTCAAACTCATGTGCAATATAAGATAACGCTTTTTCTAGTTCTTGCACTACTCCTAAGAGATAATAAAGAATCAATGCCGAAACCAAAAGAATAAAAATCACCAAAAAATAACGTAACTGATCATTGGCATTAAGCTCAAAATCAATTGGCACAATTGCCTCTATTACCTCCGTATTATGAGAAGCATAGTTAAGCACAGAGACACGTAATACGTTATGTTCATTGATATGCTCATATCGCACATCGATACCTTCTTGAGAAAGTTTGAGTTCGTTAAGATATTCACGCTGTTGAAGACTCAATGAATTTTTGGAATCATTAGAGAAAATATCACGATAAATATGATAAGTCACACCACTATTTTGATTAAAAATCTTGATTAAATCATCGATAAACACCTCAGAAGAAGGCAATTTCGATTGCTGTTTAGAGGGATTTTTAGAGGTATCTTCTATGATCTTATTTTTATAAAAATCTTGAATCTGTTGTAGTTGTTTGATATTGTTTTTGATATGAATCGCAATGGATTGCTCTGTAAAGTGTTTTGTGATGTATGGCAAAATAAAAAAGATGCTCAACACCAACAACATCGCACCCACAACAATAGATTTTACAATTTCGCTACGTTTATATTTAGGAATCTCTTTCATGAATTTGATTATATCACAACTGTTTCTTGGATTAAGGTACAACTAAAGAAACATCTGTAATTATGACACTATCTACAACTTTAAAAGGAAAAATTCAATGGGAATTCACACCACTCACAAAAATGATTACACAATAGTACAGGTTGCCATAGAGAGATTTGATGTGGTAAATATGCAAGAGGCAAAAGATGCTTTTGAATCCATATTGCAACAAAACTCTAAGATAGTGATTGATATGTCAAAAGTGATTTTTATAGACAGTTCTGGTCTGAGTGTTCTTATTGGTGTCCTCAAAAGACTCAAAACCAAAGAAGATAGTATGCTTAAACTTTGTGGTCTCAACACTCAAGCCATTGAACTCATGGAGATTACACAACTAAATCGAATTTTTGATATTGTGGACAGTTGCGACGGAATCTAACGTGTATACCCAAACGATTATACTTCAAACCAAAATTGAAGAGTTACCCAAACTCTATGATTGGCTAAATGAACAACTACAAAATAAAGTGGATGAAAAGATCAAAGCTCGCATTTTATTGGTCGCACAAGAGCTTGCCACAAATTCAATGATTCACGGCAATGCAATGGATGCTCAAAAAGAGGTAAAGATAGAAGTAGTTTATTTTGATAGTGAAATCAAACTCATTATTACAGATCAAGGCTCAAATGATTATTCACTGCCTTCTCTTGAAGAGTCTTTGCAAATGGATATTCTTGAAGAGGGTGGAAGAGGCTTGAAGTTAGCAATGCGTTTGGCAAAAGAGATCAAAAAAGAAAAGAGTTCTTTACATATCACATTTGAAATATCTGATTAAATAGATTGTCTCACAACGTTTGCAATGACAAATCCAGTCATTGCGAGGCTTTGCAAAAGCCGAAGCAATCCAAAATTTAGTTTTTAGAGATGACCTAATATTTATTCAGAGATCTTAATTATTCAAATATTTTTTATAAAAAGGAAATAAAAATGAAAGCAGTTATTTTAGCAGGCGGAAAAGGAACACGAGTAAGACCTCTCACTTATATGTTGCCAAAACCAATGGTTCCAATTGTCGAGAGACCTATTATGAGTTATCTTTTAGATCTTTTAAAACTTCACGGATTTAACGAAGTGGTCGTAACGGTAGGTTATATGGCAACCACAATCGAAGATCACTACAAATGTGGTGCGGATTATGGAATGCAAATCGCTTACTCTCTTGAAGGCAAACTTGAAAAAGGCGAAATTGTTCCTATAGGACTTGGTTCGGCGGGTGGACTAAGAAAAGTACAAGAGTATGCAGGGTTTTTTGATGAACCATTTTTGGTCATCTGCGGAGATGCGATTATAGATCTTGATTTGACTGTCGCGATGGAGTATCACAAAAACAATCAAGCAATAGCAACCGTGATTTGCAAAGAGGTTCCTAAAGAAGAAGTATATAAGTATGGTGTTGTAGTCACTGATGAAAATAACCATGTACTTAGTTTTCAAGAAAAACCAAAAGTTGAAGAGGCAAAAAGCAATATTATCAACACAGGGATTTATATTTTTGATCCCAAAGTGTTTGATTATATTCCAAATGACAAAGCTTATGATATTGGTGGCGAATTGCTTCCGTCATTGGTTCAAAATAAATTGCCGTTTTATGCGTTTGCTCCAGAATTTCAATGGGTCGATGTAGGTTCTACAAAAGATTTTTATGTGGCTAACACAATGCTTATTGATCAGCAAATCAACGGCATCAAACCATACGGAAAAGAGATCAAACCAAATATATGGATAGGAATCAACTGCGATATCAATTTTGATGAAGTAGAAATACAAGCACCTGTATATATTGGAAGTAGCGTACGCATCGAAAAAGGAGCAAAAATCATTGGTCCTACAATGATTGGTTCGGGTTCTATTATCAAAGAAAAAGCCACTCTCAACAAAAGCATTGTATTAAGCTACACCAAAGTCAATAGCTATGCGACTATTTCAGAAAAAATTATTGCAGGTAAATATATTATCAATCCATTTGGTGAACATATCGATATCGAAGAGTCTGATATTAACTTTTTAGTCGATGATGCAAGAAAAGACGAAGTAGCTCTCTCTGAAGAACAAAAAGAGATTATGGAGATGATTAAAAATATCGGGGATATTCAAATCAATCGATGATTCACTTTCCCACTTTTTGGAAAAGTGGGAAAATCTATCTTGGAATAATGCTATACGCTACTTGATACTTCACCATTAACCACAAAAATGCAAATGCTAATGTGTGTCCAACTGTATTTATCAAGATATTTTCATGACCTCCAAAGAGAGGAATATTGAACATCACAAGACAAACATAAACATGCAAAATAAAAACATAAAGTGATGCTTGACCAATCGGAATAAAAAACCAACCCAACGTTCTATTGAGTGGTTTCCAAAAATAAGAAAGCATCGCATAAGAGACTGTAAGCATCACAAAATCATTTGCCAATCTTCCAATACCTAATGTATTTTTATCAAAAAAATGACTATGAAGATAATGAAAAGTGTCAGGTTTGATAAAATGAAGTTTCATATAATCAGGAAACATTGGAATAGGATTATTATAAGTAAGAAAAAGAAAAAAGAAAAATAATACCAATATCAAACGAAAAAAATAAATTCCAAATCGACTATGGAAAAAATTCCATATCTCATCACGATAATAACCAATTGTCAATCCATGCACAAAAAGAATCTGCCATGTCAAAACAGGAAACGCATATTCAAACTGTGCACCAGTGAGAATCGTGTGATATCCGTTATTATAAAAATAGAGAATCCAACTAAGAGAGAGTATAACCTTCGCCTTTTTTTTGCTCAACAACCAAAGCACAAAAGGAGAGACAAAAAGCAAAATCACATAAAGACCCAAAATCTGAAACTGATGAGGTCCATAACGAAGCATCAAAAATTTTGCCATAATGACATTATGAAACTCTGCAAACTTAGAAATATCAGGATAGAGATTGAAAACTTTGCCACCATAAGTTGTAAATGTCATCACTGCGTGAGCATCAATAAAAACATTAATCGCCAATACAGAAAAAATCACAACAAGACTTGTACGATACAGCAAAAATGCACGACCAAACTGCTTCTCGACTGTTGGAGCAAATCCATCATGTTCCATTCGCATTCTTGAGAGAATTCCCAAAATTACACCAGAAAGCATTACAAATCCCTCCGCCCCAGTAACAACGCCAATACGCTCCCACGAAATATAACTATAAATAGAAAGCATATCGACATGTACTGCTACCAAAATCAGCATTACAAATCCGCGGATAAAATCCACTCTCAAGTCTCTTTTGCCATGCTCTTCATAGTGCCATTTTGTAAAAATATTTGCCATCGCAACAGGCGGTGTGTGTTTAGATTCCATACAAACTCTCCTTATTTATCAGTGATCATTTTTAAAAGAGGTCCATTCTTTTTATACCAAAGAGACTCCAAGACAATTGCATTGGTATTGCAAGTGATTGATTTATTAGGCTTATTGCCCTGCTCATAAACTCCTGCGTACCATCCTTTTTCTGTTTGAAGTGGCTTAATAGCATCGATAAGCTTTTGAGTGTAGTCGCTTTGATAAAGAGCATCCATCGCAAAAATGGCTTTGGTGCTAAGCTGTTTGAATTCGTTGTGTGGTTTTCCTGTGTCATCGATCGCTTGCCATTTTTTGTCATTGACATAGATGGTATTGTAGATAAAGTATGGAGCTTGATCAATATGATCTTCTGTCATAGCAGTCAAAATATTGGTCTCTTGATAACGACGACGTTGCACTTCATAGAGTCGATAACAAAACTCTCTTGAGAAATAATCCCACCCAAACTCAATACCATCAAGCATATAAGGCTCCATCAATACATAGTTGTTGGCGTTGGTTCGTTTGAGATTTCGTGTATCATACGGCACGGCAATACCATAAATATCAGTAAAAGCAAGAAACTTGTCATAGCGAATCGCATTGGTGATGTCAATCCCAAAAGTAGCAAACATCTTTGCAGTATACTGCTCATATCCCAAACGTCCCTCTTGGCGAAGCCCAATGACACCTTTTTCATCAGGTGTCATTCCGTACAACACTCCTTCTTTGGTCATCATTTTAAGATTCCATTTACTCACCACTGCTTTTGCATCTTTTGCAAATTTTGGATCATAAAAGTTGAGATACGCCAAAGGAATCAAAATCCGACCAATATCAATCGCCGACCAACCTACTCCGTCTTTGCTCTCATTGTTTGCGTAGTCTGTCATTTTGAGTGTGATTGTATTGTAGACTTTATTGGGAAGCATTCCTTTATAAAGCGTAAGAGTGCTAATGGTTTGGAGTGCTTTAGCCATCCTTTTTTCATACGTCACACTATCAATCACCTTAAGCTGGTGTGCTGCAATCAGTCCCATAAGATAGTTTCCAGTATCCCAAAGCGTGGTCGATGGATAATCTTGTACTGAATTTACAAGTCCTGTTTGTTCTTGATAGTTGTTTTCAAAATATCGCCATGCCGTTTTTGCTGCATCCAACTCTTGAGGTAAAAGTTCACGTGTGGTGATATTGATTTCTGGTGCTATCGTGTCTTGCATTACAATGACTCCTGTCCCTTGTTTGCGTAAATCAATCGTATTAAGAAAGTAGATAAGCACACTACCAAACACCAACGCTGCTAAAAATACGATGTGATGTCTTGCGCGATGTAAATTTTGATATTTTTCCATGGTTTACCCTTTATGTTTATAGAGTGCGGCTTGTACAATAGCCCAAAGTGAGATCATATTAAAAAATGACCAAAGCAAGTTTACACTATATCCTGTCCAGTAGATACGATCTCCAAACACCTGCATCGCAGTAGCATAAAGTATCGCAACAAGATAGAGTGCAATGAGTCCAATTTGTATTTTAACCAAAGACAAAAAATTCCCTGTAGCAGCTGTTTTGCTCGTCACAACAAAACGAATTGGCTTTTTACGGGCTACATCCCAAAACGCCTTAAGCACAATAGGAAAAATCGCAATAAAAAATTGTCCTCCACGATTGGAATTAATACCCCACGAAGCGACCATCAATGCTGATTGATTGAAAAACAAAAACGGAATAAGATGAATAAAAAAATCCATTGAGTAGCTCTGTACAGGTGCAATATCCGTAAACATATACACAATCGGAGAAAAAAGCAAAATCGTCAACCAAATCGCTCCCGTATAAGACCAAAATGTAGAAAAATACATCATCTTTTGCCCAACACTAAGCCCTGATCTAAAAAACCGACCAAACTCTTTACGCACAAGATCAATCGTTCCACCTGCATATCGAAACCGTTGTGTTGCCCATGTTCCCAAATCCAATGGCGAAAGCATTTTAGACTCGACATTTGGATGAAGTACTGACTTATACTTTTTTGGTGCGTGTGCGTGTACCAACATCGAAGTGTAAATATCCTCCGAAGTGTGGTAGCAGATATACTCTACTTCTATATCGCGAATCGCCTCATCTTTATTGTCGCTCTCAAGCACTCGCTCTGCCCAGCGTCGCAATGCGACTCTTCTTAATGCACTCACTCTATGGATAGAAGTAGCACCACAACAAAACGAAGCGTTATAGTTGTTTCTTCGCCTTTGAATCACATCAAAAAACATTGCAGGATCATTAGCAAACACATCTTTGCCTACGACTGTTTTGCCAAAGAGTTTTTGAAATATCATTGCACCTTTTTCACCTACATTTCCAAGTCGCTTTTTCCATGATACTTCAAGTGGCACACCTTCGGTAAGATCACAAAACCACTGCGGTGTCTGCACCCACGCTACACTATCATCTCTAAAATATCCCAATGTATTGAGCAAAATATCTTCAAACAATCTCGTATCAGAGTCGATAATGACGATAAAATCTCCACGTGTTTGATCTATCGCATTTGTAATCGCTCCTGCTTTTCGTCCTCGCGTATTGTCTCTAAGAACTTGCGGAACGCCTTCTTCTTGTGCCATTTGAGTCATTTGTGGATTTTTGCTGTCATCAAGAAGATAAAAACGAAGTTTCCATGTGGGAAGAGTTTTGACCTTTTTAGCTGCCAAAATCGTTTCGCGTACCAACTGCGGATCTTCATTAAATACAGGGATATAGATATCAATCTTGATCTCTCTGTCTTTGTATTTTTCACCAAGCTGCGACTCTACTATTTCATCAAATAGTGCTGGAGCTATTTGTTTGGGAGTGTCTTTGATACGCCAAAAGTTAGCAACAACCAAAATCGTACCAATAAACATCATCGTCTCTGCAAATGCCAACGGAATCGCAAACCATAACGCTTCAAAATTCAAAGATGCAGTCCAACGATAATGAAGATACCACACTCCAAGCATTAAGGTCACAACTCCCAAAAACTGAAAGAGGAGTTGCGTATTTTCTGATTGTACTTGCGGTGGCTCAGGAACGCGATTGTCATAGCGAGAATCCAAAAAGTAGAGCGTATCGTTATCCATTATTTGACCTTTCTATTTGGTGTAAAGTGGTAGAAATTGGTGATTTCACCTTCTGATGTTTTGAGTGTTAGAGAAAATAAAGCTGGTGACTCCACTATCATTTCACCTATTTTTTTGACACTGTCTTTTGGTATAGTAATCTGTGAAACCAACCTATCCTCAGGTTCTTGACCATTCTCTTTTGTGACGCATACTTCAAACAGTGCTTTACTATATAAGTCAAGCGTATCATTGACTACATAAAATTCCACTCTATCTTCTGGAGTTTGACGCGCAACGACAATCAGTGGTGCAAAAGCATTTTTAAGGGCTTCATATCCAAGCTTTTTCTTTCGATAATAGTCCACAGCTCCCCAATTGATTGAAGGCCATCCTTCATTAAACATAAATTGAAAAATTCCTGTTGTGCCATCATACTTTTGGATACGCAACATCTCTGTAGCATACTTAATCAAATTGGCTTGATACTCTTGAGACTCTTTGATAAAAGTAAGCAGATCTCCTTTGTATGTGATGCCGTTTTTGGCATTCCAATCAAATTGAAAATTATGATACTCCCACTCTTTTTTGGCATTATCGCTATTTGGATTAAGATATTTTTTGGGGAAAATTTTTGTCAGACTCTCCATCGATGGAACGGCTTGCGCTCCATATTCAGTCACAATTTTGGCACGAGACTTTTTATCAAAGTCACGATAATTTCCACTATACCAACCAAACCATGGATGTTCGTTATTTGAAGAGAGTTTTTTGGAGAGATGATAGGTATCGTATGTTTTGATTTTTTCAAAAATCGCATCATCAAGTGCTTTGTTTTGATGCGAACTATAATCAGGATATTTCCATCGCATCCAATCAGAATCGTAAGGAGGCTCATTGTGTATCGACCACAACATAATGCTTGGATGATTGTAAAGATGATCTACCATCTCTTGGGCTTGTCTGATTGCCTCTTTTTGAAAATTTGGCTCATCGATATATCCCCACTGTAGATTATAATCTTGCCATACCAAAAATCCCATCTCATCGCACAAATCATAAAACATCTTTGGTTCAATATGTGCATGAACACGAATCGTATTAATATGTGCTTCTTTCATTAGTTGCAAATCTTGACGAAATTTAGTTTCATCCATCTGCGATAGATATTGTGTAGAGATGTAGTTTGTGCCTTTGAGATAGAGAGGTGTGTCGTTGAGGATAAACTGCTCATTTGCATTGAGAGTCACTGTTTTAAATCCCACTTTTTGAGTCATCTGTGTATCACCAAGCTCAAGCGTCATCGTGTAGAGATGAGGAAAACCGCGATCATGCGTACTCCAAAGTTTGGCATCAGGTAAAAAGAGTCGAAAGTGTTGCGTTTGTCCTTTTTGAACATGCATCTTTGCGATATAACTTATGCCTTTAAAGTTTGATGGAACAAACGTAATACGCCACTCTCTTTGCTGATAAGGATTTTCGTCTATATACTCAAACTGTTTGGAGGAAGAGGCAAAAAGGCGTTGAAGTGAGAGTGAAATATCTACCAAAACACCCTCTTTTTGAACTGTCGGCGTGACTTTGAGTGCATCAAACTTGTGAGAAAAGTAACTCCCAATCGAAATATGATTCCAAATACCGCCACTATTTTTATCCTGACCAAACTCCGACCATGCACCACCAGGACGCGTATCGTGATGAGAAAAAATCCCACGCAAAAGCACTTTGTGAAGACTATAGTGAGTAGGAAAATTCTCTAATGGCGAATTGACACGCACTTTGATACGGTTTTCGCCATTCTTGAGAGCTTTGGAGATATCCATAGAAAAAGTCTGGAAATATCCTGTATGTGACCCGATATATTGTTCATTTATCCACACATCACACATATAATCCACGCCTTCAAAATTCAAAAAGTGAAAAGGCAAACACGGAAGTGCGTTGGAGTAAATCGTAGTTTCATACCACACTACGCCTGCATGATTGATACCATTGAGATACCAATTGTTGGGCAGTGTCATTTTTGGTTCGTCACCTTTAAACTGATATGTCGCTCCATAAGGCCGAGGATGATGTTCAATAAAATATGACCAATTACCATCTAACGATGTCAATTGTGGAGATAAATTACCAAAAAGAAGTGAAGAGAAAAAAAGAAGTAACCAAAAACGTTTCATCAATATATTTCCTTTGTCATAGACAAGAGTCTTTTAAGAGAATGTAAAAAATAAGATTCAAATCTTTTAAGTCTATCATACCTTAACATAACTCAAACTTCTTAAAGGCATTTTATTTGTAGAGAACTTCTAAAAAATATAGATTGCCACGCAACGTTCGCAATGACAAATCC
>DYPM01000203.1 GCA_020719895.1 Sulfurovum sp.
TTTTAGATTTTGAACGAAACAATCCAAACGATATCAATCCAATTTCCCCGACACAGAGGGTTGTAGGAGCTGTTCGAGATGGGCTTAACAAAGCCAAACATATTAAGCGAATGTGGAGTATGGAAGATGTGTTCAACCAAGATGAACTTATCGAATGGATACAAAGAGTAGAAAAAAATGTGGGCAAAGTCGGCTTTTTTTGTGAACCAAAATTTGACGGCGTGAGTCTGAATCTTTTATATGAGAATGGAATGTTGATTCGAGCGATTACGCGTGGTGATGGTGCTATAGGTGAAGATGTTACATACAATGTAAAAACTATCCGTTCTGTACCGCTTGCAATTGATTATTATGGGCTCATTGAGATTCGCGGTGAAGTTGTTATTTTAAAAGCTGATTTTGATAAGATAAATCAAGAAAGACTTGATAATAATGAATCCCCTTTTGCAAATCCAAGGAATGCAAGTGCAGGAAGTCTAAGACAATTAGATAGTTCAATTACGGCAAAACGAAGATTGGTTTTTTATCCGTGGGGTTTGGGTGAAAATAGCTTAGTCCAAAATAGCCTTTTTGACAAAATGGAGTTTATCTATTCATTAGGTTTTTTGTCTCCACCTTATAGGAGAAGATGTACCAGTAGCAAAGAGATGGAAGCGTTCTATCGGATGCTTATCTCAAAACGCGATGAGATCCCTATGATGATGGACGGAATGGTCGTCAAAGTCGATGATGTAAACGTATCCGAAGAGTTGGGCTATACGGTAAAAGTTCCAAAATGGATGTGTGCGTATAAATTCCCAGCCGCTGAAAAGGTGACTAAACTACTTGATATTACGCTTCAAGTTGGACGAACAGGAGCGATTACTCCAGTAGCAGAGATTGAACCTATTCTTATAGAGGGTGCGATGATTAGCCGTGCAACACTTCATAATTTTGATGAGATAGCAAGACTTGATATTCGTAAAGGTGATAAGATTATCATTATCCGTTCGGGTGATGTGATTCCAAAAATTACGCAAGTTCTTAAAGATAGAAGAGATGGGAGCGAGATTGCCTTAAGTCGTCCTATACAGTGTCCAACTTGTGGAAGTGAGTTATTGGATGAAGGAACACTTATCAAATGTCAAAACCTTAATTGTAAAGATAGAGTAAAAAACTCTATTGAATACTTCGCAAGTAAAGGCTGTATGGATATAGAAGGGTTGGGTGAGAAAATAGTTGAACAGTTAGTAGATAACAATCTTGTAAAAGATATTTTAGACCTTTATAAATTGACCTATAAAGATTTGGAGAGGCTCGAAGGATTTAAAGATAAAAGTATCAACAATCTTTTAAAAAGCATACAAAAAACAAAAGGCGTAGAGTG
>DYPM01000095.1 GCA_020719895.1 Sulfurovum sp.
AGGGATGGAAAAAGGATTGGAGATGGGAAGAGAGGAAGGGATGGAAAAAGCAAAGATAGCCATTGCCAAAAACCTACTTGATATTTTGGACAACGCCACTATCTCACACAAAACAGGACTTGCCGAAGAGATTGTGGAGAGATTAAGAATGGAGTAAATAGGTTGTAATCTACTAAAATCAATGATATTTAAAAACTTAATGTACATTTCCACCATAAAAGTAATATCCAAGTCCTATTAAAAAAAGAACATTTCCATACAATCCATGCTCAATCGTCACTAATGCTAATGATTTGGTTTTGAGATAAGTAGAAGCAAATATCAATCCTCCAAGCAGACTCAATGTTGGTGCAACAGGATTGATATAGAGTAGATGAGCATAAGCAAACATCACAGCACTCGCAATCATCATTCGTTTTTTTGTTCCAAAAAAAGGAGCGTATCGTTCAAAAAAAAAGCTACAAAAAATAAACTCTTGAGGTAATGCTGAAAAAATCGGATAAAACACCAACAAAAAAGGGATAATCTCGGGACGATAATAAAAAATTCCAAATATTTTTTGAGGATCATACAAGTAGAGAAAAATCAACATTCCAATCGAAGCAAACACCCATCTTATCAAAATCAGTTTGAGATTTATCCATGTTACCGCCGCACCATTCCATATCTCTCTAAGTTTGTCATGATAAACAGTTCGCATCACAAAATAGGTATAAAATCCCGCTGCCCACAAAAAAATAAACATATACATCGCCCATTTATTAAACATAATCACACTGGGAACCACTATGCACAAAAGCACAAACTCAAAAGCCAATAGTCTCATCTTTCGTCGATGATCGATATATATTTCTTGATTTTTATTTTTGAAATTCAAGATAATCCTTCACTATTCTCCGATGATCAAACACAAGACGATTGAGTGGTAACGCATCAATTTTATAAAGTGTGGCTGTTTTGGCATCATCACCGCCTTTTGGCATATCAAACGCTTTGGCGATATAAACTACACTGACGGTATGAAACCGTTTGTCTCTTGTCGGATCAGAGTAGACACCCAAAAGATGAGTGATTTCAACATCAAGATGTGTCTCTTCTTTCATCTCACGCACCAAAGCACTCTCTACACTCTCTCCAATCTCTACAAAACCACCAGGAAGTGCTAAACCAATCGGTGGATATTTTCGTTCTATCACTACGATACCTTGAAACTTCTGCTCAAAATAGACTTCTATAATTCCATCTACTGCCACATAAGGCGTTTTGGGGGTAAATGCCATCGTTTTTCCTTTTGTTTGCGATTAAGCGTACGATACTTTTTCATTGTATAATTTTAAATTGAATCTCCAAAGATTCTCAATCTATTTATCAAAAAAGGTACTACCATGGGGGCAATACGAAGCTACACCTTTACGTCGGGTTTTGATTTTGAAATGATCAAACAACACGCGGTTGACACATTACGTGCCAAACTTCTCAAAGAAGCGATTATTATCGACCAAAATCCTGGATACCTTTTTGTTTTCAAATATGCTGTGGCAATCTCATGGAATCTTGAAGACGAGAAACACCTCATCCAAACCCTTGCTCCAGAAGCTATATACAAACACTCTGAGGCTTTTATCTACAAACTCTCAAATGAGTTCAAAATAAAAATCAGTGCTGATACATTACAAATACTCAATATAGATGAAATGACAATGCTCGCGGTCTCTTTTGCAATCGCACAATCTGTCAAACTCGGTGAGTTTGAAGATGAACTTCTCGAGAGACTAATTCAAACCGAACATATTCCCGCGGAGTTGATTCAAAATGGTCGAGTGTTAATGCCACGAGAAGAGATTGCCAAAGAGAGAGGGAAGCTCTTTTTGACAAAATCTAAAATCTATCTTCATTTTGAACTCCTTGATACTCCTGACTTTTTATGGGAGTATCCTGAACTTGAAGAGTATTATCTAACCACAAGAAAATATCTTGAGATCGAACCACGCATTGAGATTATCAATCGTAAACTCAATATCCTTCATGAGATTCTTACTATTTTGGCAGATGAACAAAAACACAAACACTCAAACTTGCTTGAGTGGATTATTATTGCTCTTATTGCATTAGAGATTGTGATGAATGCAGAAAAAATATTTTGATTTTGTAGAGTTTCGACTCTACAAAATCAGCATCAATCCCAATAAATCATCACGCTTCGTTTTCCCCACTGCATTGCTTTTTTACGATCAACTCCCATATAGATATCAATACGTTTTTTAAAGCGTCTATTCATTTTGTCTTTGACTTCATAGAGTCCAGGAAGTCCTGCGATACGAACCGCAGTGCCATGTTTCAAACCATATTCGGCAAGCATATCTTCTGAAACTGCAATCGCTTTTATTCCTGGATAAAGTGGATCATTCCACGCTGCTACAAAAGGAGTAGAATCGGTTTGATCTACATGGGAAGTGTAAGCGGTGGCAGTGACACGCATCTGCTTGGTTCCAAAATCACTATAAGAGATTGCTATATCTATATCGTCAACCTCTTGTTGTGCCTCTTCCATTCTCTCCATCTCCTCTTGATAACGTCTCGTCTCTATCTCTTGTCGCTCTCTTTTGATTCGTTTTTTCTCTTCTGTCTCTGCCAATCTATAAGGCAAAGGAAGACTAAGAAATTTTCCTGTTTTTGGAGGACGTTTGAGAGATAGTCTGTTGTATCCTACCAACGCTTTTGTAGAAATATGAAATTTTTTGGCAATCGAACCAAACGTATCGCCTTTTCGTACAGTATAAGAAGCAAGATCTATATCATCAATCATCTGTTGTTTGAGAGGAATTTTAAGCTCATCTCCAATAAAAGGCTCATTTTGTGGTTGTAGATTATTTATTGAAAGGAGTTTGCGAATCGAGAGATGAAACTTCATAGCAATCTTTTCAAAATCCTCATCACGTTTTACTATATAAATGCCATACTTAGAAGGATCAAGTGCAGAAATATCGTTTTCTATTCCCAAAGAAGGCATAGCAATACCATGCTCATCAACACAAACAGAGCTTGGTGTACATTTTGGAAGACGAGGAGGCAAGTAGGTGTGGCGTTGTTTTTTAGAATCATCAGACCTTATGGCATAAGAGACCATATGACGTTTTGTTATGCGTTTATGTTTTCTTCCTTGGCTTCTTTTTTCAAACTCATCTTCGACATCTTTCAAAAAAGCATGACTCTCATTGGTCTCAAGTCCACTCGCGTGTTTGGAGGAGATCAGATGAGAATGAAACCGCTTCTTATACCGTTCATAGTAAGGATTTGTCTCTTTGATTTCCTTTGAACCACTCGCAATAGCAAACGAACTTAAAATCAAAAAAATTAATCCTATTTTTTTAAAATATTTATTTTTCATCATAGCCTACAGAAACTTGACTATCTCCTCTTTAATCTTCTCTTTCTCTACTACAACTGTATGTTTAATCGGTTTTTTAAAAAGCCATTCTATTGCCGAAGGCACAGTAAGATTGTATTTTTGACTGATAAAGTGCAATGCTTCACTGTCTTGTGTGATATTTTCTCCCAATGCTTTTGCCACAGAAGGCGAAAACTTTGTCCACTCAGCAGTAGAGCAAACAATGGTTTTGAGTGGTTTGTCTCGAAGCGTTTGGTATGCTTGAAAACACGTTGCGGTGTGTGGATCCATAATGTATCCTTTTTTGGCATACTGTGAAATCACCATTTCGCAAAATTGATCATCAGCATACGACGCATCAAAATCCTCTTGGAGCATCGTGAGTTCTTTGTCACTCAAAAAGTATTTTCCTTCATTTTCAAGTGACTCCATCAATACTTTTGTACGCTCTGCACCAAACTTATCAAACATAATTCGCTCTACATTTGAGCTTTTGAGAATGTCCATAGCAGGTGACTCAGTCTGAACAAGCTCTCTTGTAGTAAGGTCATATACACCACGAAGAATCCAATCTGTAAGAACATTATTGACATTTGAAGCGATTAGGATTTTTTCGATAGGAAGTCCCGCTTTTTTGGCGTAATAAGCACCCAACGCATTACCAAAGTTACCACTTGGAACTATCAAGTACACCTTTTCTCCTATCACAATCTGCCCTTCTCTTACAAGCTCAATATAGGCGTGAATATGATAGATAATCTGAAAAATAATCCGTCCAAAATTGACTGAATTAGCAGCAGAGAGTTTGATATTTCGTGCCTGAAGTTCGGCTTTGAAATCTTCAGAAGCAAGAAGTGTTTTGAGAGTATTTTGAGTGTCGTCAAAATTGCCTTTTACGCCAATCACTTTGAGATTATCTGCATCTTCGGTCACCATCTGTAATCTTTGGACATCTGAAGTACCGCCATCAGGATAAAGACATGCTACTTTGACATTAGGTTGATTTTTGAAAGTTTCTAATGTCGCAGGTCCAGTATCTCCGCTGGTTGCTGCCATAATGAGATAGTTTTCTTTTTTTTGTTGTGCCAACGTCGAGAGAATATAGCCAAACGGTTGCAGCGCCATATCTTTAAAAGCTCTTGTAGGACCATGATAAAGTTCTACAACATAACAATCCTCTTCGATTTTTACAAGCGGAACAGGATTGGAAGAATCATCAAAACCATCATAACGACTTAATGCCACCTCCAACACTTCAGGCTCAATATCAATCTCAAACCATTGCAAATAATCCAATGCCAACGATTTATAATCGCTAAAGAGATGTCCCTCAAGATAACTATGGCCCAACAATGGAATATATTTTGGGACATACAAACCTCCAAAACTTGCACTCGGACTCAATATTGCCTCCGAAAAAGAGACTTCATTTGGCTTGATCCCATCATTCCCTCTTGTTTCTATAAACTGCATACACTTTCCTCTGTAGATAAAATGTCATAAAATGACAAAAATTATAGCGTAAGAAGATTGAATCCTATCGCCTTTGTTTGTTCAATATAAGACCAGTTAATCATCTTGCACTTCTTCGTTTTTCCCCTATTTTCACCATATAAAATCCATAATTAAGAGTATAACTATCGCTTGAGCCGACCAAAAGCACCGAGCCATCACTCAAAAGTGCAACGCCATTTGCCTTATCTTCATTCTCTTTACCATAAGCATGCGACCAAACAAGTTCACCATCTTTATCAAGAACCAAAACATACATATCGTGTCCTCCTTTGCCCAAAGTGTTTGTACCACCAGCAAGCAAAAATCCACCATCTCTCATCAATGTCACTGCATTACCATACTCATAATATTTGAAACCATAGATTTTATGCCACATCAAATTGCCGTTGGTGTCATACTTCATCACCGTCAAATCAGTCTGATCACTATCAAAAGAACGCGTCTCTCCTACGGCCACCAAACCATCATCAATAGTCGGAGTCACTCCATTTAGTGCATCAAAATCACTTCCGCCGTACGTTCTACTCCAAATTTGTTTGCCATTTTGATCAAGCTTCATTATAAAAAACTGCTCATAATCGCCATTTCTTACCTCGCGAAGTCCTACTAATGCCAATGCACCATTACGCATTCGTGTAACGCTACGTGCTTCTTCTTGAGCATCGCTTCCGATATTTTTTGCACTGATAAGATTTCCATTAGAATCAAGCTTGGCAATATAGATATTTTTATCTCCTCTCCCGTAAGATTCCGTACTTCCTACAGCTACCATACCGCCATCATCAGTACCTATAATTCCACCAGGATATTCATCTCTATTTCCACCAATCGCTTTCTCCCAAATCAATTTTCCATCCAATGAAATTTTTGCGATATAGAGATCTTTGTCATACTCTTTGGAGAGTGATTTTGTCATCCCAAGCACAAAAATAGATCCATCCAAAGCACGAGAGATAGCCTTGCCTTCATCCTCTTTTTCACCGCCAAGCATCAATCTCCATGCCATATCACCATCACGATTTATCCGCGTAACACAAATATCAGTGCGTTTAGCATCAAAAGAGTTGCAAGTACCAACAATCGCCGCATCTTTGTTTTCAAGTGCTACGACTCCTTGAGCTACATCATCTCGTCCTCCACCGTAAACCTTTTCAAATACCGATTTGAACAGCTCTTTTTGTTCTGTTTTTTCTGTAGATTTTTGATCTAAATTTGTATTTGTCGTTTCGACTTTGCTTTCTTTTTTTGTAGAACCAAACATAGACATAGGATTTGGCATACTGTCTGATGCTTCAATAAATGTGATAAGTCCCAAAATAAAAACAACCTTAGCGGATAAAATATGTGATAGTTTCATGTATGACTCCTTTAGTGTGTCATTTTTTGTACGCTTCAAATATGAAGAGTAAATTGGTATAGATTGTTACAATTCAATACACGTTCCGATACCTGAACTTGTAAGTATCTCTAAAAGTAACGAATGTTCTACACGACCATCGATAATATGTGCTTTTTTTACACCGCCTCGTAACGCTTCGATACACGCATCTACTTTTGGCACCATACCGCCGTGAATTGTGCCATCTGCCTTGAGAGCTTGGGTTTTTTCGATGGTTAAATTGGCAAGAAGATTTTTATCGTTATCCAATACGCCACGCGTATCAGTAAGAAACAATACTTTTCGTGCCTTGATCGCCACTGCTATTTTGCTTGCTGCTAAATCGGCGTTGATATTAAATCCTGGATGTCCGATGGTGTTGCTCCCTGCTATTGGAGCTATCACAGGAATCGCACCGTCATTGATGATATTATCCACAATCACAGGATTGATACGTTCGATATTTCCCGTGTAACCAAAGTTCTCAAAATCTTTGGGAATCCCCTTGAGAAATCCGCCATCTTTACCTGAAATCCCGATCGCTTTAGCACCGTGATTGTCAAGTAGTGAAACAATCTCTTTGTTGATCTCTCCACTAAGCACCATCTCAACTACGCGCATCACCTCTTTGGTGGTGACACGTTGTCCATCGACAAACTTTGTACCGATACCCAACTGCGTGAGCAAATCAGTGATACTTTTTCCGCCTCCGTGGACGATAATAGGCTTCATTCCTACCAAATGCAACAACACCACATCTTTGGCAAACTGCTCTTTGAGTGCGTCGCTTGTTTGTGCTGCTCCGCCATATTTGATCACAATTTTTTCATTATAGAACCGTTTGATATAGGGCAACGCTTCATGTAAAGTCTTAATCACTTGCAAGTTATCTCTCATACTTTTCCTTATGTATTTTTATAAAATTTTGCACTTTTTTCATTATAACATCATCTA
>DYPM01000096.1 GCA_020719895.1 Sulfurovum sp.
ATGACGGGATTTGTCATTGCGAACAAAGTGAAGCAATCTATGTTTTTAGAGGTTCTCTTTATTTATTTCGCTTTTTCGAGATAAACGCCCTCTACGGTGTCTACTTTGATCATTTCACCTTCAAGAATGTGAAATGGGACTTGCACCACGGCTCCGCTTTCGAGTGTCGCTGGTTTTTTGCCACCTTGCGAATCGCCTTTGAAGTTTGGTGGCGTTTCTACGATTTTGAGTACTACAGTTTGTGGGATTTCTACTGAAATCGCTTTGCCATTATGAAAAAGAATATCCGCTTCCATACCGTCAATCATAAAATCAAAAGTGTCTTTGCCTACTTGCTCGTGTGTCAATGGAATCTGCTCATAGGTCGTCGTGTCCATAAACTGCAAAAATTCACCATCATCATAGAGATATTGCATCTTTTTTTGTTCCAACTCTGGCACTTCAAACTTGTCTCCTGCGTGTACGGTTTTTTCGATTACTTTGCCTGTACCAAGGTTTTTGATTTTGACTCTGACAAATGCTGCTCCCTTTCCTGGTTTGACGTGTTGAAACTCGATCACCTTAAAAGGGTTGCCGTCGATCTCAAGTCGTGTGCTTTTTTTGATATCGCCCATGCTGATTGTCGCCATAGATTGCTCCTGAAAAATAAATGGAAGATTATACCAAAGGGTTAGTAAAAGCACTAAACAACCCTATCCAAAATCAAATCAAATTTGTTATAATTTCACCCCAAAAAGGAAAAACATGAAACATATTATTTTTATCACTCTCTCAATCTATCTTTTTACTGGCTGTAGTAGCACGACTCAACCTGCTCCCAAACCTTATGTTTATCCAAACTATGCGATTATCAAACCCGAAGCGATTTGCAAACCAAGCTACCAAAACTTACAAGCGATTCTCAATCGTCATCTTGGCAAACCATACGTGTGGGCGGAGGAAGGACCTGATGCGTTTGACTGTTCGGGACTTACTTACACTGTATATGGAAATATGGGCGTAGAGATTCCACGAATCGCACGGGAACAAGCCAAAATTGGTCTCACTGTGCCATTTGGGTCACTACAAAAAGGAGATATGATCTTTTTTGGTTCAGAACACAAACCAAAAAGCAAAAATATCACTCATGTCGGTATCTATTTAGGGAAAGGTTGGTTTGCTCACGCAAGTAGCAAATATCGCAAAGTCACTGTCTCAAACTTTGACAAAGAACCCGAATATCGCAATCGTATAAAAGTTTGCAAACGTTATTTAGAAAATGGCAAAAACCCATGCTATGTCGCACTCTGTGATGCACCAATTACTCCTATGCGTATCACTGACAATAAACACACTACACCATGGAAAAAAGGAATGCCACTGCCACTCAAGGCTGTGCCAAACTAAAAAAGACCTCCAATCTCAAAAGAGCGACAAGTCGCGAGAGCCGTCTGCTGAAGACCTAATTTTGAGCTTGCTCAAAATTTGAGCATTATTTTGTATCAAAAATCTTTTTTATATATCAAATCATACGAGCTTGACTCTTCACTCGCACCAATCACACTCTCCAAAGTATCGGCGTGGCGATACATCAATTGCACTTTTGGAATCTCTCCATTGACATAAATAATAGTCACATCTTTGGTGAGGTTTTTGCCAACTTCAATACTGTTGTTTGCACCAATGACCAAATGATCAAGTGTGATACCAAGTGTGTGAAGTGCTGATCTTGCCACCGCACCGCCCATCATTCGCATCATCTCTTCAGTCGTATGACTTCCTGCTCCTGCTTCACTGTCAAACAAAATGACCGACAAAATCTCTTCTTGCGTCAAACTCGGTGCAGAAGAGAAACGAATAATTGGTGTTTGGGGAGAACCAGCGACTTTGATAGTGATAAGATAGTTGTGAGTTTTGTAGTGTACTGTCACATCAAGCATTGGATTGTTAGGATCGCCTGTAAAATAAATATAGCTTTTATCATCAAAAATAAAACTCTTATTTTCGTAACGATAACTTCCACCTTTGAGCAAATGTATCGAACCCAATACTACCACATCAGAAAATTTGGCTTTTTGTATCCAAAGCTCAATATCTGCTTTTATATCCAATGGTGCTTTTTTATAACGTAACGGTTGTTTGTTTTGTACTTTAATATTGAGTCCAAGCGTCTGCATAAAAGGATTTTTTTTCTGTTTTTTCATCTCTTGAATGACTACGATATCACTATCGGGAGTAAAGTGTTTTTGATTGATATCATAATAAATATCTCCATTTAAAAGCGTCACTTGACCTTCTATATTTGTATCTTCTTTATAATGAATCTCATTAAGATCTAATGCAACTTGGAGTTTGGCAAATGGGTGATCTATCATAAAGTCTGTCGCATAAGTATGAAATGTAGCACGTTGCGTGGAGATATCATAGACTCCTTCTACTTCTATCGTGTCGTTAATCCAAAGAGGACTAAAAGTAATCGTAGAGTCTTTTGGAATAATTTTAGAGGGTTTAGTACTAAAAAACTCCATTCCACCATATTCAAAACGATACTCTTTCAATACAATCTCATTTTTTTTAAATTCAAAAGAGGAGGAGATATCATCAATAACTCTAATGATTCTATCTGTTGTTTGATACTGAATTTGTGGTGCTTTAAAAACAACAGAAACATCAGAAAGTTTATCTACTTTTGATTCAATCTCAAACGAACCATCTACAAAAGGCAGTGTTTGAATCATATAGTAATTTGAAAAACGCTGAAATAGTTTTGCAATAGAATCCACTTTGGTTTCTAAAAAAAATGTTTGAAGAAGATCACCTTTGCTATTGATTATAAAGGCAGGATCTTTGAGTGTTGCGTTAAGATTTTTGTCTTTTTTGTTATAGTTTGAATCAATCCCAAAAGATGTGTTTTTGAGCTGTAATGTTATGCCATTATTGACAAAAGATGTTTGCATTTTGATAGGAAATAGACTCTTCCACGCTATGTTTTTATCTAAAGATTGAGACAACTCTCCTGCTTCAAGCACCATTTCACTTTGCATTCCATTGGTTGCAAATGGCTTGATATCTCCTCTAAGCGTCAAAAGATTCCCTGAAAAATTTACATCTACTATACTCTTCTCCAAAACATCAACGCCAATTGAAGTAGAAAGATGTAATTTCCCTTTGGCGTCTTGCAGTGACGCTGGAAGTGGTGTAAACATCGCAAAAGGAATCTCTTGTGGTGTCTGTAAAACCACATCAAAACGATCAAAATCATCTTTTGAAACTACTTTTGCAAAAAGTTGTGATGTGTTGATATCTACTTTTACATCTGTCTCATTACCTTCATAATAGAGTGTTAGATGATCTAAAAGTTTTGAGATATTTTTGTTCAAACCAAGAGGTGGCATTACTATTTTTCCACTATATCGAGTCACATCACCGACGACTGTATGATTGAATACTTTCATATTTTTGGCATAACGTGTAGAAGCCTCTGCTGTGGCATTAATCTCAAGCAAAGTGGTATCAAAATCAAAATAACCTATCGCATGAAGAGGATGCGTATCTAAATTTGCCCCAACAGATTTAGCAATAGAAGATTTAAAAAGTTTCGTAGCGTTAATATCTCCCTCAAAACCAATACCATTTGAATCTCCACGAATCAAAAAATGACTCAAAGGAAGAGCATTGGGAGAAAATGGAATACGATACGCAGTATAAAGTCCATTTGATGGAGAAAGATCTAATTCTCCTGTTGCACGATTTTGTCTAATATCAAGATTCAAATCAACTTTACCAAAAGAGAGTTCGCTTTTTATTTGTATATTTGCTTTTTTGATCTCTTTGGAGAGAAGATCTATCTCTATTTTTTTTGCCGAAAGGTTCGCTTTTGATATATAAACTTTTCCTCTCTTCCAAGGTGACATTTTAAAAATAAAATCGTCTATTGCGAGACTCTCTAAAATTGATATTTGATTTTTTTTTGAACTTTTTTTTGTTTGTTTTGGAGAAGATGATTTTGTGATAGCGATAATAGAATCAAGATTTTTGAGGTTGATACTACTCTGCGTAAGATGAAGTCTCTTGTTTGCAATCTCACCTTCGAGATGAATATCTGTTGCATTGGACTCCATATCGACTTTTATTTTTTGAAGAGAAAGATCACTATCTTGATAGAGCATTTTTTCCAAATTCACTGTTGCATTTTTGACTGATATATTTTCATATACAAACGGAGTAGTGTCTATAAAAATAGTATCAAGTTTTAATGCAAATTCAAACTCTTCTTCGTTTTTTTTACTTGTTTTTTCATTTTTTTTGTTTGATGGTGTTGCACTCTCTTCTTTGACAATCGCCAATACTTTTTTGACCTCTAATCCCTTAACTTCAAGTGTACGAATCGAAATTTTGTTTTTTAACAACATCAATGGATTCCATTTTAAGCGTACAGCTTGAGCAAGCAAATGCCCTTTGTAAGTAGGTGCTTTGACCTCAATACCATCAAATACATTTCCAGAAATAGATTGATATGTAAACTCCAAATCTCCTCCAAATCGCTTCATCGCATACTGCAACACCGACGCAGAGTTACCACCGACAAAAATTGCGACCAAAAGCACAAAAACCATTCCCAACAGAATGTCAAACGTATGAATCCAAAATCCTCTTTTCATATACAACTCCTCAAAACGATTGACCAATCTGAAACGCTATCGCATAATCTGATGTTTTTTTGATATTCCATCCTACATCAAGCTTAAAAGGACCAATGGGAGTCATATAACGCACTCCTACTCCTATCGAACTAATCATATTTGCAGAAAAGTCATACACTTCTTTGCCTAGCATTGTATTGTCGTTAAAAATCGCACCATAAATATCTCCCCACACTTGTTTGTTTGCTTCAAAGCTAAGGTTTGCCATTGATGCTGCACCATAAATACTGTTTTGTTTGTCAGACAAAATCACTCCCAACTCTCGATATCCATACGCACGATTGGAGTAGCTTCCTCCACCAAAAAAATATTTTGATTCAGGTAAACCGCCCATCTTGATATCAGCTACACCTATTTTTGTCACGACAGCAAAGGTTGTATTCCAAAATGTATCGATTGCTCTTGATTCTATCTCTGTTTTTGTGTAGCCTGTGGATCCATCTTCATTGGAGAGACCATGCTCAAAATAAGCAGCAAAATAGTAGCCATATTTGGGATTGAGTCGATCATCTCTTTTGTCATATTTGAGATCAATATAAGGATAAAAAAGATCAAAAGTTCCTTCATTAACAGCGTATTGAATAGTATCAAAGCTCTGGGCGACATCAGAAGATTCGATAAATACATGCTCCGCACTTACACCTGTTCGTAGATTCCAACTTGTATTGAAGTGTGATAGATAGAGAGTAAAATAGCTTTTACGCTCTCTAAATCCAATATATTGCAGATTGTAATACCCAACAGTGCTTCCAAAATCAATATCAACTTCACGATAACGCATCAACATCGGTTTATAAAAATCAATTTGAGCCAATTGCTCTTGCGTAGACCACGAACCTTTGAGTGTCAATTTTTGTGCATTTCCCAAAAAATTTCGACGCATTAATGTACTGCTGACTCTGTTTCCCAAATAGCTGTCATATCCAACTCCCACTTCAATATGGTATGGTGCAGTAGTCTCTTTGAGTGTGATATCTATCGGTATGACATTATAAAATTTACGATCATATCCCACTATTACACTCTCAAAACTATCCAATAAATATAGACTTTTATATATTTCATCAATATGTGCAGCACTGTATCGTTCTCCCTCGACACTCTCTACTTTTGATTTGATAATTTTGGGGTCAATGGTTTTTAAACCTTGGATATTGGCTTTTCCAAAACGACATATTCCTCCTTTTTTGAGTCTATAAAAAAGATTGACCGTGTGTCTGTCTGTGTCAATATAACCTTTGGTTTCAAGATCATAACTACAATATCCTCCATCTGTCATCTTTTTGATAATGGCACTTTTGCTTTGTGCAAATTTGTCTGTTTGAAATCTTTTGCCTACTTCAAAAGGAATCAATCGACTGATATCATAATCACTCTCCACAGAAACAGAAGCAACTACGATAGGCTTACCTTCTATGATATTTATCCAAACGGTTTGATTGTTCTCTTTAATCGTAAAGTTGGCATCATAAAAACCTTGATAGCGATAAAAGTTCGTAAGCACTTCATGCAAAGTAGGAAGTAAGACTTTTTTTATTTTTGGCGTTTGTGTTTTCCAAATCTCCCATCTTTGTGGATGTTCTGCTCCTACTGCTTCTTCTATCGCAGTAGTTTTTATCTGATGATTACCACCAAAAAAGATAGCGTAAGTCTGCAAATCAATCTCTTTTGAGAGTATCGCCACTGTAAAAAACAAAAGCCAGACTATAACTTTCAACATAAAATCTCCTACTTTTAAATATGGACAACTCTAAAAACGGCGAATTCTCAACAATTCTTCAAACATCTATTTCACCCTAACTTGCCCATTCATAAGCATTGGAAGAAGCCAATCTCTAAGTTTTACTAGTTCTTGGTTTTGTTCAATATTTTTTTCTAGTAACACTGTAATATTGTTTAATTTAATAAATAGTTCATTATTGCCAATCAAAGGCAAAACAAGAGGAATATTATCTACATCACCTTTTGTAATAAATTTTATAATTGAACCTGCTGAACTATTACTCAATTTTTTTAATTGGTCTTTTACGGCATAAAATATAACAGAATAATGTTTTTCATCATTTGGAATTAAAACATATGTTCTTTGATAAGCATTAAATTTACCTTCATATAGTTTTACATTAAAGTTACCATTCCCTGCAATTAAAATTGCTTTTCCTTCAAAAGCATATTCGTCACAAGAAAAAATAGTTTCTGAACAAGTAAAAAAAGGATATTTCCCATTTTCAACTGCAAAATTTGCATCTTCTTTACCTGTAATAACATTTAATAATTGAGAAATAATTTTAACTTCCCACCCCTGCGGTATCTCTCTTTTTAACTCTTGATTATAAACCATCTTTCCACCTGATGATTTATAAGGTTTTCCATTCTCATCTGGAAAATCAAATTGTACAAACCAATAATCATAAAGAGTTTTTGCCATAGCTTCTAGTTGTTTATTGATTTTATTGTTTAGTTCTATTTTTGA
>DYPM01000097.1 GCA_020719895.1 Sulfurovum sp.
ACTTTAGGGCATCTCTAAAAACCCCATCTTGTCATTGCGGGCTTGACCCGCAATCTCGTATTTGGGGAATATGAGATACGAAATCAAGTTCGGTATGACGGTTTTTAGAGATGCTTACAATTGAGATCTCTGATTAAACATAAAGTTTATCAGAGCGACAAGTCGCGAGAGCCGTCTGCTGAAGACCTAATTTTTGGCTTTGCCAAAAATTTGAGAATTAATCAGATGGTTTCATTAAAAATTCGTAATTGATTCTATCGTATGGATTAGCTTACTCTCTTCACGAACATCGCTTCGCTCTTTTGCTGGTTCAGTAGTGCTGATGATAGTGCGAGCAGTGATAAGTTTTGTCATATCGTTTTTACGAACTCCCCAATAGGTGTGCATAATTACAGGCTCATTTCCAAAATGTCCCAAATAAAGCATCACATGTCCTTTTGTATAAAGAAGAGATCTAAAAGGTATCGCTTTGGCTATGATTGTTGCTTTTTTTTCTGCTTTGTTTTTGGCGTTTAATACCAATTGCTCTGCGTCACGTGCTTGTTGTGCAGAGTTGCGTCCGACAAATATTCCAAATACACCTAAAAAATCACGCGTTGTTGCTGAACAATCTCGACACTCATATCCGCCGCCCCAACCGTAAGGTTCATCATAAAACTCTTTGGCGATTTTGGCGATATTTTGTGGTATAAACCGCAGAGGTTTTGACGCAATTATGCCGTGATGTGTTGTGTGAAAATATGCAATTTTCGCATATCCATCCGCACCTTTTGTAGCAAAAATATATCCTTGACGGCTATAAGGAAAAAGTGTATTAAGTTTGACTATCGAAAGACTTTTGGCATTTTTGTAAAGTCGCAAATTATCTTGAATAGTCACTCCGTAACTTCCTGTCCCAAACGCTTTTTTGAACTTTCTATCTACCAAAGCGATGTCATCTCTCTCTAACCATCCAGAAGCAAATCCAGTCTCTACATACGCCCATTTTTTGTCCAAAGAGTAGTGCGAAACAATCACGGGCGTATTGAGATAACAAGCAGAGTTTTGATTGTAATCAAAAGGAAATCCTTCGCCACTTTTTGATGGATCACGATAATACGCCATGCGTGTAGGAAAAATACGTAAATTGGTATGACGAATCGTAATGGCGTAAAGATTTTGTGTGCCTAATGCTTCAAGTGATGCGTTTTTTATCCATTGATTATAGGTTTTGGGAGCAATAATCGCACCTTTTGCAGTATAGCTTGGTGTATCAAAAAATCGCACTTGCCACGTTAAATCTGCTTTTTTGATACTTGATCGTGTCACTCTCCATGGACGAAAATAGTGACGGTTGTACTTATCATCATAGCGTCGTTGTTCTGTTTTGTCCATCGCTATGGTTTGTGTTACATAATAAAAAGGGTCTTGCGGAATGCGACTCATATCAGCAACATAGTACTTAGGCAGAGTGTCTATCTCGCTTGGTGTGCGTTCACTCGGCTCAAGTGTGTATTTGCCATAAAGTGTAGTCACGCATATAACAAAAAAGAGGAGTTTTTTTAAATATCTCAATTAAAGTTTTCCTTTAACACGAGACCGTGCATAATTCTGTGTCACATAGATTCTTATCTATTGCAAGATCTCTTTTATTTTATTTATAGAATAAATTGAGGGAACTTTTAAAAACATAGATTGCTTCACTTCGTTCGCAATGACAAATCTCGTCATTGCGAGGCTTTGTAAAAGCCGAAGCAATCCAAAATATAGTTTTTAGAGATGCCCTTGATTTATATTACAAAATTTATTCAAATATTTTGGTTAAATGATTTTATCTATACTTCAAATTCCAAAATAAAAATCACCTCACAAGGAATACTAATGCTTCCAAAGATTATTTTTGCTTTTACTGTTTTATTGAGTCTCTCTCTTTATGCCCAATCTATCAAGAGTTACTATGCAAACAATACAATTCAGTCAGATACAAACTACAAAGATGGTACACACACCAATACAACCAACGGAATCAAAGACGGTATTCAAACTTTCTATCACCAAAATGGGCAAATCGCTTCAGTGACTCCTTATGTCGATGGTAAAAAAGAAGGAAGACACAAACGTTTTGACAGTGAAGGTCGTCTTATTGAGATTCGAGATTATCACAATGGCTTGCTTGATGGTCTTGTCATGCAACGCAATCCCGTTCTTGATTTTCCTACTCATAAAGCGATGTATAAAGAAGGAGTGAGACACAGTAAAGAGCATTTTTTCTTTCCAGATGGCAACTTACGAAAGATAAGCTACTACATCAACGGCATCAAAGAGGCAAGCGAAATCAAATACTATCCAAACGGAAAAATGAAAAGTATGATCAACTATTTTCACGGTATTATCGATGGACCAGCACGCTATTTTGATACCAATGGAGATGAGGTTTTGAAAGTTGAATACAAAATGGGAAAAAAGATCAAGGGATAGAGTCGCTTTTTAAAAAACTACAAAAAAGGGATTGAGAAGATTTGTTTTATTGTAAATCATCGGTTTGAGGTGCAATCGCATCGTTTCAAAATCGTTGCATTGTATATTTTCATCATAACGATAAACCATTTTTCCAGACTCTCTTGCCACGATATCAGCTGCGGCCGTATCCCACTCCATCGTTGGAGAGAGTCTTGGGTAAATATCAGCAGTTCCTTCAGCCACCATACAAAGTTTGAGTGAACTTCCTTTGGAAATCAATTTTATCTCTTTGTCTGCAAGCTTCTCTATGAACATTTTTGTTTGTTCTGAAAAGTGAGATCTTGAAGTGACTACAGTGAGAAAATCTTTGGGTTTGTTATTGATTTTCAATGGAAGTTTTTGTCCATTTTTGTACGCTCCAAAACCTTTTTTGGCACTATACATCTCATCTGTTGTTGGAGCGTAAACCACTCCAATCACAGGTTTTTTATTGTGAATTAATGCGATATTGATGGTAAATTCACCATTTTTTTCGACAAACTCTTTGGTGCCATCGATAGGGTCAATACACCAATAGTACTCCCACTCTTTACGCAGTTGATACGCTATCGTCTCATTCTCTTCGGACATAATAGGAATGGAAGGAAACAGTGTTTGAAGCCTTTTGCAGATAATCTCATTGGCTTTGGTGTCGGCGATAGTAAGTGGCGTAAGATCTTCTTTGTAAGCTACCAAAAAATCATTTTGGTAGATCTTCATTACTGCTTCACTCGCTTCGTAAGCAATAGCTTTAAGACTCTCTAAGTCTATTGTCTCAAAAAAATGCACCATCACACCAAATAGTCTTGAATCGCTTTAGGAATCAACTGTCCATTATGTGCTTTGAGTTCTTGAATCGCCATCGCTGTTGCACGTGCTGCGGCTATTGTGGTGAAGTATGGAATATGATTGGAGAGTACCGACTGGCGGATAATACGTGCGTCGTTTTTGCTTGAACGGTTGTCGCTTGTATTTATCACTAATGCGATCTCTTCATTACGAATCATATCGTCGATATTTGGTCGTCCTTCGCTAATCTTAAAGACTTTCGCAGAAGGAATGCCTGCTGTTTCTAATGCAGTCTGTGTTCCGTTGGTTGCGACTATTTTAAATCCAAGATCATAAAACATCTTTCCAATCTCACCAGCAAATGGTTTGTCTATTTTTGTAAGCGAAATAAAAAGTGTACCGCTTAGTGGAATATTGTTTTTGCTTGCAAATTGACTCTTCGCAAACGACATTCCAAACGTATCACTAATTCCCATCACCTCTCCTGTTGATTTCATTTCAGGTCCCAATATCAGATCTGAACCAGGGAGTTTATTGAATGGAAATACTGCCTCTTTGACTGCAATATGTCCTTTTAGATTAGGTTCCATGATTGTTTTATCAAAGTTCACTGTATGGAAAGTATCATAAAACCGTAACGCTTCTTTGAGATCGCCCAACATCTTGACGCGTGTCGCTACTTTTGCCAACGGTACGCCTGTCGCTTTACTTACAAAAGGAACTGTTCTTGAGGCGCGCGGATTGACTTCGATAAGATACACTTCGCCTCTATGAATTGCAAATTGGATATTAAGCAGTCCAACGACACCCATATTGAGTGCAATTTTGGCGGTTTGTTGTTTGACCGCTTCTTGTATTTCATCAGAAATTCCCATAGGAGGCAACGAACACGCAGAGTCTCCAGAGTGGATTCCTGCCTCTTCGATATGCTCCATAATCGCTCCGATATAGACCTCTTTGCCATCACATATCGCATCTACATCCAACTCTGTCGCACTGTCAAGAAACTTATCGATAAGTACAGGAGCATCGTGAGAGACGCTCACCGCTTCATCCATATAACGTCGCAAGTCGTT
Organism: Sulfurovum sp.; assembly: GCA_020719895.1. GTDB lineage: Bacteria > Campylobacterota > Campylobacteria > Campylobacterales > Sulfurovaceae > Sulfurovum. The sequence continues at coordinate 4,344 of DYPM01000097.1, forward strand.
ATCGGAGTAAACTGTTCGCATACCGCGTCCACCTAATACAAAACTCGGTCGTACCAATACAGGATAACCGATACGATTTGCTATCTCAACTGCTTCTTCTTTGAGAAACGCTGTGCCATTTTGTGGTTGTTTGAGTCCAAGCGTATGAATAAAAGTCGAAAACTGTTCTCTATCTTCTGCCAAATCAATCACATCAGCAGGCGTTCCTGCGATTTTTGCTCCGATTGCAGTGAGTTTTTTGGCAAGTTTGAGTGGTGTTTGACCACCAAAATGTACGATGACACCATCTGGTTTTTCAAGCTCAATCACACTTCTTACATGTTCAAAATCAATAGGCTCAAAATAGAGTACATCTGAAGTATCATAATCTGTAGAGACTGTTTCGGGATTGCAGTTGTACATAATGGATTTGATTCCCATATCCTTAAGAGCAAATGCCGCATGTACACAACAGTAGTCAAACTCGATTCCTTGACCGATTCTATTTGGACCGCCACCGATGACCAATACTTTGCGTTCATCGTTATAGTGTGCGGTGCGTGGAGCATCAGAAGAGAGATCTGTGATATTGGTAGTGGAGTAGAGATAAGGAGTGAGAGCTTTAAACTCCGCAGCACAAGTGTCCACTTCGTTATACTCAAGCATTACGCCGAGTTTTTTGCGTACTATGTAGATATCATCTTCGGTAAACGAAAGTCCTTCTTTTTGGTTTATCACAGAAGCTATCATAGCATCAGAAAAACCGTCTGCTTTGAGTGATCTTAGTCGTTTTGCATCGTTCAAAAGTGTAGCATCTATTGATTTTTCAGCCACTGCTAACTCTTCAAATTGATAAAGAAACCATGGATCTATTTTGCTCAATTGATAAATCTCATCTACACTCATACCGCGTCTAAAGCCTTCAAATACATACCGCATACGATCAGCATTAGGGCGACGAATCTCTCGATGAAGTGTCTCTTCATCACACGCAATAGGATTAAATCCAATAAGTCCAGTCTCAAGCGAACAGAGAGCTTTCTGGAACGACTCTTTGAAAGTACGTCCAATTCCCATCGTCTCTCCCACTGATTTCATTGATGTGGTAAGTGTGTCATTGGCACACGGAAATTTTTCAAAAGTAAACCGTGGGAGTTTGGTCACAATATAATCAATCACAGGCTCAAAACTCGCAGGTGTCCCTGTAATGTCATTGGTAATCTCATCAAGCGTAAATCCAACAGCAAGAAGCGTCGCGACTTTGGCTATCGGATATCCTGTCGCTTTGGAGGCTAATGCTGAAGAGCGACTCACGCGAGGATTCATCTCAATGACAATCATACGTCCTGTATCAGGATTGATAGCAAACTGCACATTAGATCCACCCGTATCCACGCCAACTTCACGCAAAATCTTAAATGACGCGTTACGCATATTTTGATACTCTTTGTCAGTCAATGTCAATGCTGGAGCAACAGTGATAGAGTCTCCTGTGTGTACGCCCATTGGATCAAAGTTTTCGATTGAACAAACGATAATGCAGTTATCTGCTTTGTCACGAATCACCTCCATCTCAAACTCTTTCCATCCCAAAAGCGACTCTTCAATCAAGATTTCGTTGATTGGGCTTGCCTCCAATCCTCCTTTGACCACCTCTTTGTATTCGTCCATATTGTACGCTACGCCCGAACCGCCTCCTGCGAGCGTATAAGAAGCACGAATAATTAAGGGAAAACCAATCTCTTTGGCGGCCTCCATCGCTTCATTCATATCGTAAGCGTATCGCGAGATAGGAAGATCCATACCGATTTTTAGCATCGCTTCTTTGAATACTTGTCTATCTTCACCTTTTTTGATAGCTTCTGGATTTGCTCCAAGAAATATCACATCTCCAAGCATCCCTTTTTCGTGCATACTCATCGCAACATTCAGTGCTGTTTGTCCTCCCATTGTGGGCAAAATCGCATCGACACTCTCACTCTCAATAATTTTTGCAATCACCTCTTCAGTAATCGGCTCAATATAAGTGCGATGGGCAAATTCAGGATCAGTCATAATAGTTGCTGGATTGGAGTTGATCAAAACCACTTTATAGCCAAGCTCTTTGAGCGTTTTGGCAGCTTGTGTACCAGAGTAGTCAAACTCACACGCTTGACCAATCACGATAGGTCCTGAACCTATCAACAAAATTGTATGAATATCACTACGTTTTGGCATAAAAGAACCTTATGACAAGGGCTTTAAAGCCCTATTTTTTAACCAAAAATTATAGCAAATATGGTAAAAAAGAGGCTTAATCAGAAAAATCGAACTGAAGTTTTGAGGATTGAGAGGGGTTGCAGATTTGCTATACAATATCGAATTCCCAATCAATTTGGAAAGGACAACCATCCTTCATCGTTCCTCCAAAAACCAAAATCCGCATTTTTACATGTTGCCATTCTATACAAACCCCAAAATTGATCATTACAGAGCCACTTATTATCATTTTTTAAACTCAGATTGTTGGAAGGGGGTAAACTGTATGCAACAGAGTGGGAGGAATCGCTTCGTGATTTCGTTTTCTTCATTATCTGTAAATTTCAACAACAAAAGGACGCTCATGCGACAGTGGTTTAGAGGATTTTTGGTTGGTACGTTTGTTGTACTTTTGACAGCGTGTGGCGGAAAAGATAGTGGCACAACACCTGACACCACCGCACCCGTCATTACACTTAATGGTGAAGCAAGCATTATGCTTAATGTAGGCAATACCTACACCGAAGCAGGAGCGTCAGCGACTGATGATAGAGATAGCACAGTAGCAGTT
>DYPM01000204.1 GCA_020719895.1 Sulfurovum sp.
CCATATCTCTTGTATCTATCACACAAGGTAGTGATAGTATGATATTCAAACAAAATACATCAACAAAAACAAATACCAAAGATGAGTGGTATGTGATAATGACATTTCCAAAATCATATTTTGTAACACAAACGCATCCTCTTTTTATATTTCAACTTATCATAGGAAGCATTGGAATAGCTCTTTTTTCTCTATTGTTTTTTATATGGAATAAAAGACGTATCAAATCCATTGATGCTCTTACAAAAGAGATACATCTGCTTGATATCGCACATCTTGACACACCACCTATCACTACAACAACCAACGAACTCTATCCACTGATTCAAACACTCAATACAACAATAAACAAAATAATACACACAATACCACACACAACAATCACCCAAAAAGAGATCCCAAAAATCACGCAAGAGACCACAATACAACATTATGAAGTCACCTCAATACAAACACACAAACAGGCAATTGTCGATGAACTTAATCATCTCTTGTCAGTTTGAAAAAATCAAACACATCACCGTTAGTTTTGGCGTTACGGAGATATTGAGCGATCAAGACACGCTTGAGTCACTGCTCTCAAGAGTCAATAAAGCTCTCGAAGAGGCTCAAAAAAAAGGAAATTGTGTCGTATCAATATAATAAAAATATTTGATTTTTTTATAAATTGTCTTTTTATTGCGTTGAAAATTGGATTTGATTATATATCCACTAAAGCGACGAATCATCAAAAGAGTGTATCGTCCCTATAATTATTTTTTGTTTTTCGATGCCTAAAATTTTTCTACTGTAGTGGTATCCATCTGATGATAAAGTAACCTTTTTTTGCAACAACAACTCTGCATAATCATTACTAACAGCGTGTTGATATCCATCACAGTACTTCATCACAAAGACTTCAGCCCCTTCGGAGACTTCCATCCAAACACGATAAAGATCATCTCTTATAGCTTTGCCCAATGCAACAGTTGCTTTTTTGCCAAATCGTTTTTTATCAGCACCCATTGCTACCATTTTCAAGCCGTGTTTGGCCTTGTAGACTGCTACAGCTACTATCTTGCCTTGCACATAAATCACTCTCCATGCGTGAGTAGTCTTAAGAAGCTCAAACTTATCATCAAACAACATTCCTCCTAAAACATCTCGATAACTTTCAACAAGAATATCCCACACTCTATCAAGACAAGAAACTCTATCCACAAGATTCGAAATATATTTACTATTTGCCATTTTATGCTCCTGATTTTGAATATGAGAGTATAAAAAATTAATATGTCAAAAAAAGTCTTTTTGGGATGATATTTGATTATTTTCGTAATCCCTCTATAGTTTTATTATCAAGAATATC
>DYPM01000205.1 GCA_020719895.1 Sulfurovum sp.
CCCTTCAATGTAAAACTGTTTTATTTTGCTGTAAAAATCATCGACTAACACTAATCTAAGATTATCTTGATACACAAAACCTCTTGAATCTTATCTGCCAAAATAACAGAAAAAACCAATCCATCTAAGCACAAAGCTACACAAAATCATCGTTTTCAATGGTCTAAATCTGCTACTATTGTACCTTAACAATCGTTATACTCTTTTGAAAGGCATCTCTTGCTTCTCTATCTTCACATCCCTTATTGCGACTCCAAATGTCACTACTGTAGTTTCAACTCTTATGTTGATAGGTTCGATACTCGCAGAGAGTACATGGAAGCGTTGTTGCGTCAACTCTATTTTGAACTTGAACGATTTGATGTCAAAAAGAATCAAATCGAAACACTTTTTATTGGTGGCGGAACACCTTCGACAGTTTCGCCATCTCTCTATGTGCCTATTTTTGACACACTAAAACCTTATATGGCAAAAGAAGCTGAAATGACTGCCGAAGCCAATCCAAACTCCGCAACCCAAAATTGGCTTAGTGGAATGCACGCATTAGGAATCAATCGCATTAGTTTTGGCGTACAGAGTTTTGATGCCGATAAACTCTACGCTCTCAACCGTGCACACACGCCAAAACAGGCAATAGAAGCCATAGAGACTGCACATAAGATAGGAATTCCTCATCTTTCGCTTGATTTTATCTATAACTATCAAGGAGATACACACCAATTACTCTCAAAAGATATAGAACAATCATTTTTACTCCCCATTGATCATATCTCTGCATACGAACTGACTATCGAGAGTAATACTCTATTTGAATCTACGCCAAATGTGCGTCAAGAGAGTGAAGAGTTGGGGTTTTTTGTAGCCAAAGAGATTGTCAAACGCGGATTTACACACTACGAAATCTCCAATTTTGGACGCTATCAAAGTCGTCACAACAAAGGATATTGGGAACAAAAAAACTATATTGGTGTCGGTGCTGGTGCGGTAGGGTTTTTGAAAAACAGTAGATTTTATCCAAGCACTTCCATAGATGGCTATATCGACAATCCTTTGCAAATAGCTACCGAGCCTCTCAGCACAGAGGAGTTACTCACCGAAAAGCTTTTTTTAGGATTACGTAGTCTCGTTGGTGTCCAAAAAAAAGAGTTGCCACAAAAAGTTATCAATCGTGCCAAAATACTCTGCGAAGCAAACAAACTCTATGAAAACAAAGAGCGATACTATAATCCAAACTTTTTCATAAGTGATGAAATCGTACTTTTTTTGCTTTCTTAGGAGAAGCTTCAGAAACTTGAGAGGCTCTTTTTTATTTATGGGAACCTCTAAAAACATA
>DYPM01000206.1 GCA_020719895.1 Sulfurovum sp.
TATATGAATCCAAAAGGTACACAAATGAGCTATATCCCTTATGTCGTCGAGCAGACTGGAAGAGGTGAACGGTCTTATGACATCTATTCACGTCTTCTCAAAGATCGAATTATTATGCTAAGTGGCGAAGTCAATGACGCTGTCGCTTCGACGATTGTCGCACAGATGCTATTTCTTGAAGCACAAGATCCAGATAAAGATATCTATTTTTATATCAATTCACCAGGCGGTGTGATCACCTCTGGATTGTCGATGTACGACACGATGAACTATATCAAACCCGATGTAGTCACTATCTGTATGGGACAAGCTGCCTCAATGGGAGCATTTTTGCTCTCTTCGGGTGCCAAAGGTAAACGCTACGCACTTCCTAACGCACGCATTATGATCCATCAGCCTATGGGTGGCGCTCAAGGACAATCGACTGATATCCAAATCCAAGCCAAAGAGATTCAGCGTCTCAAAGACACACTCAACCACATTATGGCAAAACAGACAGGACAATCTCTCGAGAAGATTGAGCAAGATACCGACAGAGACTTTTTTATGTCCTCCGAGGAAGCTGTAACGTATGGTCTCATCGACAAGGTTCTTGAAAAAAGTTTTAAATAGGCAATAAAAGTTATGATAAGAGAGATAGTCGTATATCCCGACAAAAGACTCAAACAAGTCTCAAAGCCAGTAGAGACATTTGATGCCACACTTCACACGTTGCTTGATGATATGTTTGAGACGATGCGTGCCAAAAATGGCGTTGGACTTGCCGCGATTCAAATCGGCGTTCCGTTGCGTATCCTTATCATCAACGAGCCAGACAACGAAGATCGCCAACTCAAAGAAAAAACACTTGAGATGATCAATCCTCTCCTCCAAGAGCAGAGCGGTTCGACAAAGTTTCAAGAAGGTTGTCTCTCTGTACCAGGATTTTATGAAGAGGTAGATCGCTTCGCGTCCGTCAAAGTAACCTATCGAGATCGTTACGGCACACCACATACAATCGAAGACAATGGTTTTTTGGCTATTGCGATTCAGCATGAGATGGATCATCTTGACGGCAAAGTGTTTGTCGAAAAACTCTCCATCATCAAGCGCAAAAAATTTGAAAAAGAGTGGAAAAAACGACTAAAGAGTAGTTGATTTTATTTCTTTTTGATTTCCCCCTATTTCATCTTTATTTTTCAATCTCCTTAAGTTAAATTGGATTAAAATCTCTCCAACCCTACACAAAGGGAAAATCAAAAGGAGAATTTTTATGAGTACAATCAAAAAGCACAGTATCGTACTAAGTACATTGACCGTTTTAGCATTGAGTGGATGCGGAGGC
>DYPM01000098.1 GCA_020719895.1 Sulfurovum sp.
CGTTAGAGCCAGACAGTACTTACTCCTGCGTATGCAGGAGTACTTTGGGATTGCAAGGTACGAAGCACTCTTGAGGTTTGGGATTGCTTTACCCTAAAGGGCTCACGATGACACTCCTATCTTTGCGAGGTTTTGCAAAAGCCAAAATAATCCAAAATATAGTTTTTAGAAGTTCCCTTATATCCGTATCTCTACGCCCTCTTTTGTCACTCGAACAGTGTGATGATTTGTATAAAGAACATTGGAGGCTTCTTGAATTTTGACAAATTTACGTTTGGTGTAATCCACTTCATAATCTCCAGAGCTTTTGACTGAAAAATCTACACAGAGTTTCGCAGCAGCGTAAATAACGGAGTCGGGAAGATTTTGTTTGTCAGTGCGAATAATGACGTGAGAGGAGGGAATATCACGAAGGTGCATCCACGTGTCGTTGGACTTTGCTATCGCAAGTAGTTTTTGATTTTCGGTGCTATTACGCCCTACCAATACTTTATAATCTTCAATCCAGAAAAGCTCTCCTTCTCTGAGATGTTCTTTTTTGCGGAGTGATTTTGCTCGTTTTGGAACCAACAACTCAAGCTCGTAGACTTTTTTTGATTGTTCTATCGCATAATAAATATTTTCGTAAAACACCTTTTTGCTCTCAAGATTGTCTCTTTCGATATGGATATTTTTGGCTCTGTTTTTTGCACGTTTGGAGAGACCAAAAAAGTAATCTGAAAGGCGGTTTATTTTGATTGCTTTTGGAAAAGGAATGGTAATGTGATTGCCCTCAAAATCATAAGTGCGAAGCTCTTTGTCGTATGGTTTGATATTGTACAGATAGGCAAGAATGAGATGGGCGTAGTTGGCATATTGTGTGATTTGGGCTTCTATCTGGGTTTGGCTTGGGAGCTTTGTGATGAGTTCACAGAGTCGGTCTATCTTTTTTTGAGTAGAGATAAGTTTTTGTTTGCGAAGAGTAGCGAGTTTTTGAGACTCTATCTTTTGGTATTCTGATTCCAAAAACCCATCGACATCTTTGAGTTCTCCTGTTTGCATAGATCCTTGATAGGGTGGAATCGCAACAAGTGTTATGCCTGGTCGAATCACACGAAATGAACTTTGAGCATCAATATGACGCAGTGCTTCGATAATCACTTCGTTTTCGTCCAATAAAATCGCATTGGTATTTTTGCCAGTAAACTCCAACTGCAACACTACTATCTCGTCTTTATAAGTACTTTTGGGTGCGACTTTGATACGCAAAACTCTTTCGTTCGGAATGGTATCAATCTCTATGATTTTACTTGCACTCAAAAGAGACTGGAGCAGTGTATCAAGAGGAGCGTTGTAGTTTTGTATCGGTCGGTGAGAGGGTGCTTTGTAGATAAAGCTGTTTCCTCGCGTCATCGTAAAGAGATAGCTGTGGTGTTTTTCAAATACCACTTCAATCGTATTGTCTTCTACGCGTCTTGCACGGCTGATATAGTTAAATTGGTTGAGGTGATGTGCAATGGCTTGAAGTTGGTATTGTTTCATTTACATCAACATTCCACCGTTGACTTTGAGCGTCTCGCCTGTAATATAGGAGGCGTGATCAGAGAGCAAAAAGGCGACTGCATCTGCTACCTCTTTTGGTTCGCCAAAACGTCCAAGTGGAATCTTAGCGATAAACGCATTTTTAATCTCCTCTTTGAGAACCTCAGTCATCTCTGTAGCGATAAATCCTGGAGTAATGGTATTGAAACGAACTGATCTTGAAGCACCTTCTTGTGCAAATGATTTAGTCATCGCGATCGTGCCACCCTTGGAGGCTGCATAGTTGGTTTGTCCGATATTTCCTGTCTCTCCGACGATAGAAGCGATATTGACGACTGCACCAAAACGTTTTTTGCTCATGACTTTGAGAGCTTCGCGACAACCGATAAAAGTAGATTTGAGATTGGCGTTGATCACATCCATAAATTGATCTGTTTTCATACGCAAAGCCAATCCATCTTTGGTCACGCCTGCATTATTGACAAGATAGCTTAACTCACCATCTGTTTCGACGATTTTTTTGATAGCCTCTACAAACGCCTCATCGTCGCTGACATCAAAACCAATCACTTCCGCCTTTCCGCCTGCTGTTTCTATCTCGCTTTTTATTGTATTAGCTTCAGCTTCACCGCTTCGATAGTTGATCCATACTTTGAGTCCCATATTTGCGAGTTCTTTGGCGATCTGTGCCCCAATTCCTCTGCTTGATCCTGTGACTAATACATTAGTTCCTGTAAATTTCATTTTTTAAAGCCTTTTAAATTTAGATATTTCAATTAACACTCAAAAAGTTCTTTGACCATAGGTTTAAATTTTAAAATAACGCTTCGTCCATTTGAGAAGGAATCTCAAGTCCCATGATTTTGAGTACAGTAGGTGCGATGTTGTTGAGTCCTTTGCCTTGAGCAAGCTTCTCTACACCCTCCGCCATTACCCAACACCACACTTCGCCAACAGTGTGATTGGTGAGAGTATGTCCTTGTGCATCCTTCATCTCTTCGCAGTTGCCATGATCAGAGGTGATGACAAGTGCGTAGTTTTTTTCTTTTGCTTTTTTGATGATTTTGCCAAGTTCAGTATCGACGGCATTGACTGCAATGCAGGCCGCTTCGTAGTTGCCAGTGTGTCCTACCATATCACCGTTGGCAAAATTAACAATGACCAAATCATATGCTTCATCCATCGCCGTTATTACAGCTTCACCTACTTGAGATGCAGACATTTCAGGTTTCATATCGTATGTTTTGACATTAGGGCTTGGGATTAAAACTCTACTTTCGCCTTCTAAAGGCGTTTCTGTTCCGCCATTGAGAAAAAAAGTGACATGAGCATATTTTTCGGTTTCAGCGGTGTGAAGTTGACGTAGTTTTGCATCGCTTACGGTTTGAGCAAGCGTGTTGGTCGTAGCCTCTTTGTCAAACAATATAGGATAAGGGAAGCTTGCATCGTATTGTGTCATCGTGGCGATATGAAGTGGAATAAACGTACGCTCAAATCCATCAAAGCTCTCATCTCCCAATGCGACAGTGATTTGACGTACTCTATCTGAACGGAAGTTGGTCATAATCACCACATCATCTTTTTGCACTCCTTGATAGCCCCCAAATGCAACGGGAAGAATAAACTCATCAGTTTCATTTTTGGCATAACTTTCTTGGATATATGCAATGGGTTTGAGTGTGGTTTTTGGAGTTGCTTTTGCTATTGTGTCATATCCTTCTTGCACACGTTCCCATCGTTTGTCTCTATCCATTGTGTAGAATCGACCGCCAATAGTTGCGATGATAATCTCCTCATCACAAATCTCTTCAATCTGTTCAACGTAGCTTTGAGCAGAAGTAGGGCTTACATCTCTGCCATCGGTAATGAGGTGCAAAAAAACCTTTTTACTCAATGTTTTGATGAACTTTGCTAATCCAATTGTGTGTTGGATATGAGAGTGAACACCGCCGTCGCTCAATAATCCAACAAGATGCACGCGATCACTTTTTGCTACTGTTTCTAAAAGTGCCAGATTTTGCTCAATAGTCCCATTTTCAAGTGCAAGTGAAATCTTGACCAAATCTTGATACAACACACGTCCCGCACCGATAGTCATATGTCCTACTTCTGAGTTTCCCATTTGTCCTTCGGGAAGCCCAACACTTAGACCGTGTGTAGAGATCAGTGTTTTAGGGACAAATTGCATCAGCATATTGTAAGTTGGTTTGATAGCATCCTCGAATGCATTGCAGATACTATCTGGCTTATACCCAATACCATCAGTGATAATGAGTACGGTTTTTTGGATGTTCATGGTTGCCTCAATTCGCTTGGGTTTTATTGAAATAATAGTAAAATAATCTTTCCATTGACTAAAAAAACATTAAAGAGTCTTATGTTATACGAACTTGCCACCCTCTTGGATATCAATCTTTTTACCTATATTTCTGTGCGTGCTGGATTTGCATTTTTTATTGCATTTGTTTTGACACTTTTTGTAATGCCTCGATATCTCTCTTGGGCAATTTCCAAAAAAGCCAATCAACCTATTAGTAAATATGTTCCTGCACATGAAGGCAAACGTCATACGCCAACAATGGGCGGTGCGATCTTTTTGGGTGCTACGCTCATCGCTACGCTTTTGAGTGCAAATCTTCAAAATCTCTTTGTAGTATTGGGAATTTTTACATTGGTTGGATTTGGATTTGTGGGATACGCTGATGATATTGGCAAAATCATCAAACAAAACAACCTCGAAGGACTCTCCGCAAAAGGCAAAATGATATTTCTTTTTGGCGTCTCTGCTGTTGTCTCTGTCGCTTTGGTGGCGACTGATTTTTCGACTGATTTTTATATTCCTTTTTTCAAAACACCACTTTTTGAGATGGATTATTTTGCAGTATTTTTTTGGATTTTTATTTTTTTGGCAACCTCAAATGCAGTCAATCTCACCGATGGTTTAGATGGACTGGCAACAGTGCCTTCGGTTATGGCGTTGGTTTCGCTTAGTGTGATTATCTATGTCACAGGACATGCGATTTTTTCTGAATACCTTTTGGTGCCAAATATCAAAGGTGTGGGCGAAGTGACTATCATCGCCTCGGCACTTGCGGGCGGACTGCTTGGATTTTTGTGGTACAACTGTTATCCTGCGGAGGTGTTTATGGGAGACACTGGAAGTTTAGCAATTGGTGGTTTTTTGGCGTATCTTGCGATTTTGGGCAAAAGCGAAGTGCTTTTGCTTTTGATTGGTTTGATTTTTGTGATTGAGACGGTTTCGGTAATTTTGCAGGTCGGAAGTTTTCGTTATCTTGGCAAACGTGTTTTTTTGATGGCACCCATTCACCATCACTTTGAACTCAAAAAATGGGCAGAAAATAAAATCATCGTACGGTTTTGGATGATTTCGTTTCTTGCCAATATTTTGGCATTGATTACATTTAAGTTTAGATAATCTATAGAAGGTTGTATGCGATGAAGCCCACTCTTTTTGGTTACGGTATTACTACTAAAGCGATTGCCAATTCATTTGGTGGAGGATGCACTTTTTTTGATGACAATGTGAAAGAGCCTTTTATTGATACGCAAGGTAATCAAATCTTTCCGTCACATCTTTTTGATCCCGATAGTAGCCCTTTGGAAGTGACGACACCCAGTCTCAAACCAAACCATCCATTGATTCTTACTGCTAAAAATCTACATAGTGAGTATGACTATATTCTATCCAATCACTCTTCGCAATTTACAGTATGGATATCAGGTACTAACGGCAAAACGACGACTACTCAAATGCTAACTTCGCTTTTGGAAAAACGCGGTGCTGTATCGGGTGGAAATATCGGTACGCCTTTGGCAGCACTTGATTTCAATGCTCCAATTTGGGTTTTGGAGACCAGCTCATTTACGCTTTATCACACACATAGTGCTACGCCTAATGTCTATTTGTTGTTGCCTATCACGCCTGATCATCTTGATTGGCACGGTACTTTCGAGCAGTATGTCGCAGACAAACTCTCTGTATTGACACGAATGAGAGAAGGGGAGTTGGCGGTGATTCCTAAAGGACTTGAAATTCCTGCGACGGATGCGTTTGTAGTGGAGTATGATAGCAATCTGTTTTTGGCAAATTATTTTGGGATTGACACTCAAAAGATTCGTTTTAAGGGAGCATTTTTGCAAGATGCACTTCTCGCACTTGCAGTGACTAAAACGCTTTTTGATGAGGTGGATTATCAACACATCAATGATTTTGTACTCGATGCACACCGACAAGAGGAGATTATAGACTCTATGGGACGACTTTGGATCAATGACTCCAAGGCGACCAATCTTGATGCGACAATTCAAGCGATTGAGGTTTTTGACGATCATTTGATTCATCTCATTTTGGGCGGTGATGACAAAGGCGTGGATTTGAGTCTGCTTTTTGAGGCGATGGTTTCAAAGCCGATTGTGATTTATGCGATCGGCTCAAATAGCACCAAACTCATTTTACTTGCAAAAAAATTTGGTATCCAAGCACACGAAGCTAATACTCTTGAAAAGGCAGTAGAAGCTATCAAACAACTGCACACCAAAGAGTCTATTGCGATGCTCTCTCCTGCTGCTGCAAGTCTTGATCAGTTTACCTCCTACAAGCACCGTGGAGAACGCTTTAGAACATTAATAGCAGAGGAGTATTGTATATGAAAATTTTACTCCTCAATACCAATCCTATTCTCTCTCGTATTGTTGCTTTTGCACTTCAAAATCGAGATGATACTTTTACCCAAATCAATCGTGTCGAAAAATACAATGGCGAGTATTATGATCTTTTGCTCATTGACGATAGAATGCTTGCCTCATACACTGAGGAGTTTTTAGAAGAGATAGCGTGCGAGTATGTTGTGCTGTTTGTTTCTAAAATGATAAAAAAACCCTCTTTTGTTAATGAGCTATTTTTAAAGCCTTTTTTGCCTTCGCAATTTGTGGCAATGCTTGAGAGTCTTGAGGGATGCGAAGAGGAGGATTATGAGGACGATGACGACGATGACGACGACAGGTCATCTGCTACAAATTTGAATATCAGTGGAAATCAAACGTATACTGTTCTCAATCTTGAAGAGATAAGCCAAATAAAATCACTTCTCTCTGATGATATCCAAGAGAGCGAAGAGTGGTTTTCAAATATGGACAAAACCATCAAAAATAGCGACGATGAAGAGGTCTATCTTGAACAAAAAGAGCGAGATTTTACACTCCACATCTCTCATAATGTCAAAGAAGAACGCAGTGAGTTTGAGACATCACTTCTTGATGCACTCCATCACATCAAACTCAAAAAAATCAAAAAGCTTCTCAAAGGAGCAACGATAGAGATTGTGATCACCTTCAAGGAGTCAAAATAACTCCTTTCTTGATTAAAGTTCTTGCAGAACTCAAAATAACGCCTAATGAACAAAGTCCATTAGGCTACGCT
>DYPM01000099.1 GCA_020719895.1 Sulfurovum sp.
AAGAGTTAAGACTATAGTTTTTTGTTTTTTAACTCAATCTCCTTGTGATTCTTTAATGTTTGGATTTTTAAACTTATGCTATACTTCCGCCCCTTAGGTGCGACAGGTAGTTGCTGGCAGTTTTACTGCGAGAGGAAAGTCCGGGCTACATACAAGACAGGGCTCCATCTAACGGATGGCCGGAGTAATCCGAGGGCAAGTGCAACAGAAAGTAAACCGCCTCGAAAGAGGTAAGGGTGAAACGGTGGAGTAAGAGTCCACCAGTGCTTGTGGTAACACGAGTAGCTAGGTAAACCCTTCCCGTAGCAAGAAGTGCATGGTATTAAGTCTTGTGAGCTGTTTGATCAGCATTTGTACTTCGCTTGAGCGTCTCGGTAACGTTACGCCTAGATAAATAACTACCCACGACAGAACCCGGCTTACGTCGTGCCTAATTTTCTTCACTTTTATACACTCCAAAATCATCTTTTATCCTCTCAAACCAAACCACTTTAATGTAAAATATAGAACTTGATTTTATTTTTTAAGGAAGAGCCATGAGGGTATATATACTTTCGACAGACAAAAAACTCTATTCGACAAAAAGACTTTTTGAAGCAGCGATGGCAAAAGGATGGGAAGTTAAAATTATTGATTACTTGAAGTGTTCGATTGAGATTATGAAGGGTGAGCTTTTGGTGAACTATATGGGAGAGAGCCTTCCACTACCCGATGCGATTATTCCACGTATTGGAGCAAGTCGAACTTTTTATGGGACAGCGATGGTGCGACACTTTGAGATTATGGGAGCATTTAGCATTTGTGGCAATCTTGCTATTGCACGTAGTCGTGATAAGTTGCGAAGTTTACAAGTACTCTCTACTAAAGAGATTGGTATTCCTAAAACTGTATTTGCTTCCAATAAGTCCAATCCAAAAGATATTATTGAGCTTATTGGCGGTACGCCGTTGGTGTTGAAGATTCTTGAGGGAACTCAAGGGGTTGGTGTGGTGTTGGTGGAGAGTGAAAAGGCAGCAAAGTCAGTATTGGATGCTTTTTATGGAATGGAAGTCAATCTTTTGGTGCAAGAGTTTATCGAAGAGGCAGGCGGTGCGGATATTCGTGCGTTTGTTGTTGGAGGCAAAGTAGTTGGTGCGATGAAACGACAAGGACCCGAAGGGGAGTTTCGATCCAATCTTCACCAAGGAGGCAACGCGACAGCGTATAAACTCAACAAAGAAGAAAAAACGACTGCAATCGCTGCTGCTAAAGCGATGGGACTTGGCGTGTGCGGTGTGGATATGATTCACTCCAAACGTGGACCATTGGTGATGGAAGTCAACTCTTCTCCAGGACTTGAAGGGATAGAACACTCTACTGGAATTGATATTGCTGGGAAGATTATGGAGTATATCGAAGAGAACGTAACACCACTTGACACTACAGAGGATATGGTATCCAAACAAAAACGACGCAAAAAAGATACTATTGGAGCGTAGATTGGAAAAAACTGCATTCACAATTGCGGGAAACTCCATTCCTGTGGGGCAAGAGACAAAACTCACTCTCGAACTTCCCAAACTCTATAGCACACCGACTTATCTACCGATTCGAGTGATTAGTGGTAAAAAAAGTGGACCTACAGTCTTTATCTGTGCAGCAATTCATGGCGATGAACTCAATGGCATAGAGATTATCCGTCGTCTTCGCAAACTCAAAGTATTACGAAAACTTCGTGGCAGAATAATTTTAATCCCAATCGTAAATATCTACGGCACAATGACACTCTCACGTTATCTCCCCGATAGAAGAGATCTTAATCGTAGCTTTCCTGGTACACCAAAAGGATCACTTGCAAGCCGTATTGCCAATACTTTTTTTCAAGAGATTGTACGCCAATGTGATTTTGGGATAGATCTACATACAGGAGCGTTGCACAAAACCAATCTTCCTCAAATTCGCACCGATATCAACGATTCTTATACGCTCAAATTGGCAAAAGCTTTTGAGGCACCTGTGATTGTCCACTCTCAACTACGCGATGGTTCATTGCGTGCAGTGGCACAAGAGCATAATGTTCCTACATTGCTTTATGAAGCAGGTGAAGCGTTGCGTTTTGATGAAAAAAGTATTCGTATTGGACTCAAGGGGATTATCAATGTATTGCGTGAAAATGAAATGCTTCCCAAAAAACTTCACAAAGAGGATATTCCCAAAAAAAAGAAAAAAACTCCCATCATCACCAAAAGCAGTCGATGGGTACGCTCTACGCGAAGTGGTATAGTGCGTACACTCAAAGGTTTGGGAGATACGGTCAAAAAGGGTGAGATTATTGGCTATGTCGATGATTTATTGGAAGACAGTTACTTCGAGATGATAGCCCCTTTTGGAGGGATTATTATCGGCAAATCGCAAATACCATTAGTGCAAGAAGGAGATGCTGTGTTTCATATTGCAAAGTTCAACAACCTTGAAGTAGCAGAAAACAAAATCGAATATTTTAGCGAAGGATTGATGGACGAGTGCGACTATATGGAGTTTTATGATGAGGAGATTATAGAGTAGCTGTGAGCTTCTATGCTTTTGTAAAAAAGTGTATAACATCAGTAGACTTCTTGGAAAACAAGAAGTCTATTCTTACTCTTACTCTCTTGAGTGAAAATAAGAAAAAGATGAGCCAAACCTCACCCTTTTGCACTCTCCTCTTTGTAGCTATAGATTGGTTCTTTGTTGGGATCTTCGACTACTGCTTGGGTGATTGTCACACTCTCAAGACCAATTTTGGATGGAACACTGTATTGGAGTGGAAGCATCACCTCTTCGAGAATTCCACGAAGTCCTCTTGCACCGACGCCTTTATCGATTGCTTTTTGAGCGATTGCCTCTAATGCTACATCTTCAAAATAGAGTGTTACGCCATCCATTTCAAAAAGAGCTTGAAATTGGCGAATTCGCCAAGTGCTAATATTTATAAAAAACAAGGAAAACACTATGGAACAACTCAAAACATACATTTTAATGATAGGAATGACACTGCTTTTTGTTTGGTTTGGAGGAATGATTGGTGGTCAAGGAGGGATGATAATCGCACTTGTTGTAGCAATTGGAATGAACTTTTATGCCTACTACTACAGTGATACACAAGTACTCAGCCACTATCACGCAATTCCCATTGAAAGAGACGATGCTAAAGGACTCTACAAAATCGTAGAGAGACTTACGCAACGTGCAGGATTGCCAATGCCAAAACTCTACATTATCCCCGACTCCCAACCAAATGCTTTTGCTACAGGACGTGATTATGATCACGCTGTTGTGGCGGTCACGCAAGGATTGCTTGATTTGCTCGATGAACATGAAGTAGAAGCAGTCATCGCTCACGAGCTTAGTCATATCAAACACTACGATATGCTTATTGGCACAGTGACTGCGACTCTTGCGGGAGCGATTGCACTTTTGGCAAATTTCGGTTTCTATTTTCGAGGTGATCAAAACAGAAGTAGTAATCCGATGATTATGTTGGTATTGATGATATTGATGCCCATTGCTGCGACAGTGATTCAGATGACAGTGAGTCGCAGTCGTGAGTTTATGGCAGATGAAGGAGCAGCACGAATGACTGCACATCCTGAATGGCTTCAAAGTGGACTTTCCAAACTTGATCATTATGCTCACACTATTCCACTCTCCAACGCACAACCACAAACGGCTCATCTTTTTATTGTCAATCCTTTTGGTAGTGGAGGTTTTTCGCTTCAATCTCTTTTTAGAACTCACCCAACCACACAAGAACGTATTGATAGATTGGAACAATTGAAGAACTAAAGCGGTACAATCATCGATTTTAAAATATAAAAGAGCGAGAAATTATGAGTCCATTTGCCATTCAGCTGATAAACGGTTGTCTTCCTTCAGATATCGAGGAAGACAACAAAAACAGCTTTCAAGCCCTTCAAAAAATTGGTGCAATCGAAGAACAAGAGACGCAAAACGGCACAAAACTTTGGAGACTCAACACCTCACTCTACCGTGTAGGAGCGTTGTATATGGGCAAAGAGGGACGCGGATTTGTCGAAGCCACTTACAAAGAACAACGGGATTTATTGATAGAACCCGAAGATTTGAGCAATGCACGACACGGCGATACAGTCGTAGCAAAACGCATTTTAGCACGAAGAGGAAGAGCAAGTGCAAGAGTGGTGATGGTGATAGACAAAGCAAGGCTTTTTACCATCTGCTACACCGACAAAGAAAATCCCAATAGTTTTCAAATCCTCAATATCAAAACGGGCGAACCAACACACGCCGTGATGTCTGATGTAGATCTAAAAACATTGCCACAAGGCACAGTCCTCAAAGTGGATATTGATAATGACAATGTGATAGAGATATTAGGACAGCTTGATGATCCAAAAGTGGATGAAAAAATCTCATTGGCACTCTACAACCGTGAAGATATTTTCCCCGATGCGTGTATCACTGAAGCGTTAGAGGTAGAGAGTGAAGTGACGCGAAGCGAACATCTTGAGCGTATCGATTTGACTGATTTGGATTTTTGTACGATAGATCCTGTCACAGCAAAAGATTTTGATGATGCGATCTATTTTGAGAGTGAGACAAACACACTTTATGTGGCGATTGCTGATGTGAGTCATTATGTTCCTTACTTTAGTCACATCGACAAAGAAGCCAAAAAAAGAGGTTTTACTACCTATCTGCCACACAAAGCTTTTCCGATGTTGCCACGAGAGTTGAGCGAAAATATCTGTTCTCTCAAACCTCACGTTGATAGGCTTGCATTTGTCGCAAAAATAGAGCTTGAGAGAGGTACGCTACGACCACTTAAGGAGAGTTTTTTTGAGGCGATTATCCACTCCAAGCACCGTTTCAATTATGATCAAGTCGATGCGATACTCGAAGCTCAAAAACAAAATAAAAGCTTTGATGAGATGGTGCAGAGCTACGAAGAGCAGACACGCCATACACTATTGAGAATACTCACGTGGTTATTGCCACTACATAAAGACACGCAAACACTTCGCAATGCAAGACTCAAAAACGGATTTGATTTTAGAAGTGAAGAGATTAAGCTCACCATTGATGAAAATCATCTTTTGGTCTCTACGCAAGTCGAAACTGGTACACCATCACATTCACTTATCGAAGAGTGTATGCTTCTTGCCAATCAAGCAGCCGCAAAACGATTTCAAAACAAAGAAATAACCTCCAATGATTCATCTAAAGAGTCTGATGATGGTTTGGCGATCTATCGTATCCACGAGCCACCACAATTGGAAAAAATCGAAGAGTTGCTAACCGAACTTGCGACTGTTGGTCTTTATGTTGAAGAGTACGAAGAGAGTCCGTCGTTGATTCGTGCGATTCAAAAAGAGGCGGAGAAGTTGGGAATCGCATCAGAGGTTGATGCGATGATTATCAAATCTTTGCGTCAAGCCAATTATGCTGCACACAATGTTGGACACTTTGGATTAGGATTTCGCCACTACAGCCATTTCACTTCACCGATTCGACGCTATTCAGATTTGATACTTCATCGTATGATCAAATCCCAACTCAAATCTGATGCCCAAGAGATGGAGTATCTGCTACGCAATATCGAACCACTCTGTGCAAGAGTCAGCGAACTTGAGAGACTTGAGACTAAAGCCGAGTGGGATTTTAGAGATCGTAAATTTGCAAGATGGGCAAAAGAGCATATCGGAGAGATTTTTGAAGCAAAGATTGTAGAAGCAGGAGAAGATACCAAAGCCGTACTTGATGCGACAATACAAGGTGTTGTAGTGCATTTAAGAGGTGAAGGCGTGATGCTTTTTGATCATGTCAAAGTCAAAATCAACGAAGTGAGTATTCCTCACACGTTCATCCAGTGCGAGTTGGTAGAAAAATTGAACCAAGAAGAGACAGAATTGGTGTGATAACATCAGCTCTGTTTTTTTGAGGAAGTGAAGTTTTAACCTCATACAAAAAATAGCTAAATGTCATCTTTTTATCCTCAAACAGGAGATTGTGGGTCAAGCCCGCAATGACAAAATGGAGTTTTTAAAGGTTTCCTAAAAAGCTTTTATGCATTAAATGAAAAAACCCGAAGGCTTTTTCATAAAGGTCTTAGTGTGTTGCGTTGTGGTCGCCGATATATGTAAATGTATTGACTGGATAAGTGTACCACTCACTTGCGTTATACGCTATTTTAGGTGTAGAGACTGTCTCTTTTCTTACAACTGTAGCGTCTTTGGCAAAATCTGCACCGCCTGTAGTTCCAAAATGATCTATTTCAGAACCATTTTTAAGCAGTCTAACTTGGTCATTTCCATTAAAGTTAATCACACTATTGTTGGTTGCGTTTGTTTCTGCAAGAATGGCTGCATCAGCAGTACTATAAGCAACTACATATACTTTGCCATGTGCTAATGTGCCACTTAATGCGTATGTATTAGCAAATGCACCATTACCGTTTACGTCTTTTTCAAGAGCATAGCTGGAAAGATCTACATTCGCTCCCGTACCGTTATAAATTTCAATCGCTTTATTGTAAGAAGTACCTTCAATATATTCAGAAATAATCAAATCACTAAAGTATGTTGGAGTTGGTGTTGG
>DYPM01000100.1 GCA_020719895.1 Sulfurovum sp.
TATCTTTCGTACAAAGCAAAATCCAACAAAATTGTTAGAAAGAGATAACAAAATATTGGAGAGAAATATTACACCGTCTCAACAAGTGACTCTTCAAGATAACATCCAAGTGCGATTGCTTCTTCTACCATCATCTCGCTCACTTTCATTCTACTTTCGATAATCACATCGGCAAGTTTTGATTTGATATGCAACTCCAATGGACGTTTGCCAGGATATTTTTCGACAAGACACATCAACATTTCGGCGATTTTTGGGTCAGGCATTAGATTGAGTGCGAGGATAAGTGGTGGCGACTCTGGCTCTTGCGTATGTTTTATCTCTTTGGTCACTTCTACTTTCTCTTTTTTTGCCTCTTTGAGAGATTCGATTTTGAGAAGGTTGAGTTGTGTGCGGTCGTCATTTTTGGAGACTCTGACTTTGAAGGCGATGGGTTTGGTTGTGTCAAACTCCTCTTCAAGCTGTTTCAGTCGATCTTCAAAAAGCATCAACTCAAGAGTACCGTGGAGATCCAATATCGTAGCGATACCAAATTTTGTTCCTTTTTTGCTAATTTTTTCAGTGATAGTTTCTATTTTGCCAATAAAAAGTGCTTGGGAGCCGTCTGCTAATTCATTGATTTCAGAGCTAAGTGTATAACTTATCTCATCAAGCATCGGGCGATAGTTATCCAACGGATGACCCGATACATAAAACCCTAATGCACTTTTTTCCATTTCGAGTATCTCTATCGCTTCATATTCGGGCATTTTGATCAGTGTGAGATTGACTGCTGTCATCTCTTCGCCACCACCAAAAAGAGAATTAACAGCTTGTTTTTTTGCATCAGAGGCTTTTTTTGCACTCTCGATAATCTCTTCGATTTGCACCAACATCGCTTGACGCGAGTAGCCAAATCCATCTAACGCTCCTGCTTTAATCAGCGATTCGATCACTTTTTTATTGACTTTATTGGCATCAATACGAGAGACAAAATCGCTCAAATCTTTAAACTCTCCCGCCTCTCTTGCTGATAGAATCAAATTGATTGCAATATCTCCTGAGCCTTTAATCGCACCCATTCCAAACATAACCGCTTCTTTGCCATCGATATTGTGTGCTTCAAAAACAAGTCCAGAACGATTGATGTTTGGTGGCAAAAGGTCAATATTCATTCGTTTGAGTTCATCGACATATTTGACTACTTTGTCGGTATTGTTTTTCTCCAATGTCAAGATAGCCGCCATAAATTCAGTCGGATAGTAACACTTCAAATACGAAGTGTAAAAAGTCACCAACGCATACGCCGCAGAGTGTGATTTGTTGAATCCGTATCCTGCAAATTTCACAATCAGATCAAAAAGCTCCTCGCAATAGGCTCTTGTGTAGCCGTTTTTGACACCGCCATCGGCAAACTGCTCTTTGAGTTTGTCCATCTCCTCTTTGATCTTTTTCCCCATCGCACGTCGCACTAAGTCCGCACCGCCCAAACTAAATCCGCCGATACTTTGTACGATCTGCATAACTTGCTCTTGATAAACGATGACGCCATACGTAGGCTCTAAGATAGGCTTGAGTGCTGGCTCAAACTCATCGTGAAAATAATCAATCGGTGCGCGTCCATGTTTTCTATCGACAAAATCATCCAACATTCCAGACTCCATCGGTCCAGGACGATAGAGTGCAAGCATCGCAATCACATCTTCAAACCCCGAAGGTTTGAGTTTTTTTGCCAACTCTCGCATTCCTGAAGATTCGATTTGAAACAGTCCCAAAGTCTCGCCTGTCGAGATGTAGCGATAAACCCCTTCGTCGTTTACATCTTCTTCGATAAAACTAATCCGTTTGCCGTGTCGAAGCTCGACGAGTTTGTTTGCCTCTTCGACTACAGTAAGGGTTTTGAGACCCAAAAAGTCAAACTTGATCAAGTCTACATCTTCGACATATTTACCACTGTATTGTGTTGCTAAAGTATCAAGTCCTGAAGGTTTAAAAAGTGGTACTTTTTTCCAAAGCGGTTCGTTGGAGATGACGACTCCTGCTGCGTGCGTACCTGCATTTCGGTTGAGTCCTTCTAATGCCAACGCATACTCCCAAGTCCGTGCTGCTAATGGATCGCTCTCCAAAAGTGCTTTGATTTTAGGCTCTTTTTCGTATGAAGCTCTAAGATCAATTCCCAACTCATCGGGAATGAGTTTTGCCATCGCGTCAGCTTTGGCATAAGGCATATCAAGGACTCTTGCGACATCGCGAATCACCCCTTTTGCCAAAAGTTTACCAAACGTAATAATCTGTGCGACATTCACTCGTCCGTATTTTTCGACCACATAATCAAGTATCTCTTGACGGCGAGCTTGACAAAAATCCATATCGATATCGGGCATTGAGACACGTTCAGGATTGAGAAACCGCTCAAAAAGAAGCCCATAAGGCATCGGATCTATATCTGTAATACGCAACGAATAGGCGACAAGTGATCCTGCAGCCGAACCTCGCCCTGGACCTACAGGAATTCCCATCTGTTTTGCTGCATCAACAAACTCCCAAACAATCAGCATATAACCAGGAAATTTCATACTATTGATGATCTCAATCTCCACTTCAAGTCGTTCTTTATACGCTTGATGTTTCTCTACAGGAACAATCAAAAGACGCTCTTGTAGTCCACGCCTTGACATTTCACTAAAAAGTGTCTTGTCGTTTTCAAGCGAATACTCCGCGTCGGGATTGGGCAACTCGAGTCCAACAACTGTGGCTTTTTGTCTTGCAAATTTAAAATTAGGTGGTGTTGGATTGCCCAATTTTATTTCAAGATTGCATTTATCGGCGATCTCTTGCGTGTGCAGTAATGCCTCTGGAATATCAGCAAAAAGCATCGCCATCTCTTGCGGAGATTTGACATAAAACTCGTGTACAGAGTGACGCATACGTTTTGGGTCATCATAGAGTTTGTTCATCGCGATACACATAAACGCCTCGTGTGCGTCCGCATCTTCAGGATTGGTGTAGTGAGTGTCGTTAGTCGCTACGATCTTGATTCCTGTCTCATAAGAAATGCGGATAATTTGTGCATCAATACTAAGCTGATCACCAATACCGTGACGCATCAGTTCAAGATAAAAATCATCACCAAAAAGTGCTTTGTATCGCAATGCAATTTTTTTTGCCTCTTCATATCCTTTGGCGCCAAACTTGAGATTTCGCTCCGATTGGTTCAAATGCCAATTAATTTCCCCTTGCAAACACGCCGAAGTACAAACTAATCCTTCTGCATATTTTTGGAGCAAATCCCAATTGATACGTGGATAGTAATAAAAACCATCAATATACGCTTGCGAAGAGAGATACATCAGGTTTTTGTATCCAATGTCATTTTTGGCATAGAGACAGAGGTGAAACCGTTGGCGGATAGTTTTATCGCCAATATTAGGCTGATTGTGCAGATACGCTTCCATCCCAACAATCGGCTTGATTCCTTCTTTTTTCATCGTAGTATAAAAATCAATCACACCAAACATATTGCCATGATCAGTCATCGCCACCGAGTCCATTCCAAGCTCTTTGACTTTTTTGGCGAGTGCTTTGATTTTGTTGGCACCATCAAGCAAAGAGTATTCGGTATGAAGATGCAAATGGGTAAATTTGGGTTGAGACATAAACTTGCCTTTGAGATTGGAGTGGATTTGAATATAACAGAGGTTTGATAAAAGAAGGATAACCTTTGAGCTTTTATCTGGAGGATTTGCTATGATATCTACTCCATCGTTTTTAAATAACATTTGAGATAGAATCCTATACAAAATATTTAAAGGAGAGAGGCGTGAAATTAACGATTATCGCTGGTGCCAACGGTAGCGGTAAAACGACTTTTGCCCTCTCTTATGCAGAGTTTAGCGGTTTAGAATTTATCAATGCTGATGAAATCGCCAAAGAACTCAACCCCGAAGCAATGAATCATGAAAAATTTAATGCAGGGAAAATCTTTCTTTGTCGGATTGAAGAACTGCTAAACGAAAAACAAGATTTGATTCTCGAAACGACGATGAGCGGTAAATATCTGATCAAAATCATCCAAAAAGCCAAAGAAAGCGGTTATTTTATCGATATTTTTTATCTCTATCTCGAAGATGTCATTGATAATGTTGCACGTGTTCAAAATCGAGTTTATAACGGCGGTCATGATATTCCTACAGAGGATATAATCCGCCGATATTACCGAAGCAGAAAACTGTTTTTCGAACAGTACAAAGCAATGGCGGATCGGTGGTTTTTATTTTTTAACGCTGACGATGATTTCGAAGAGATTGCCAACTTCGCCGATGGTGAACTTACTGTGCTAAACGAATCCTATTACAACGCTTTTATAGAAGGACTACAATGAAGACTATCGAAAATTACAAATTCCGCGACATGATCCTAAAAATCGGAAAAAAAGCGATCAAAGAGGCACAAAAAAAGAGTCTTGCGAACGGTGTACCGAATGTCTATAGCCGAGACGGAGTTCCTTATTTTCAAATGCCCGATGGTGAAATCACCTCAAAAGTTCCAAAAGAATACGAAGAGATTTATAAATAAGTTTTTATCCAGTTCGCCATGAGCCTATCGAAGGGTGAGCGTGATATTGGTTTGTAAAAAAAGTGCTATAATGACAGAAAGCTGTCATAAAGGCAACCCTATGCAAGCATTAAACTACACTACCGCCCGTAACTCTCTCAAATCAATCATCGATGAAGTATGTGACAAGAACGAAGAGGTGATCGTCACGACCAAAAACAACAAGAGCGTCGTCATAATGTCCCTCGATGAGTACAACCGCACACATGCACAGCTGAAACGTGAACTCAAAGAGGCGATGGGGCAGATCGAGCGTGACGAATACATGAGCATCGATGAAGCCTTTGATAGTGTAATCGCGAAATATGCGGATTGATTTCTCTCCCAAAGCACATCATCGGTTGGAGATGATTGCCGAATACATCTATGAGCAAACAAAGTCCAAAAAACTCACACGAGAGTATTTGCAACGGCTTCGTGAGTTTATCGTAGTCACTTTGAGTGCTTTTCCTTATGCGGGACGAAGCTGTGAAGAGGTGATGAGCGGTTCGCGTAAACTCGTCTATCAAGGGTATTCGATTATTTATACCATCGAAAAAGATCAGATTTGGATATTGACTTTGTATCGTGAAAATCTGCCTTAAATATACAGTATGACTTCAAAAATTTTCATTTATGTGAATCTCTAAAAACATAGATTGCTTCACAACGTTTGCAATGACAAATCCAGTCATTGCGAGGCTTTGCAAAAGCCGAAGCAATCCAAAATGTAGTTTTTAGAGATGCCCTTATCAAAAATTTCCTTTTACGCGTTGAATTTTGACGGTATTTGGAGATACTACCAAAGAAGTTATGCTCTCTTTATTTGTGTGGTTTTTTGGATACAAATGATATAGTTATCAAATTCCCACACAAGAAATTTTATGAATATAATAGAAATCGAAAATAATCTCAACGCTTTAGTGGCAAACTTTGACAAAAAATCTTTTGTATTTGACTTGCTTTTAGCTTATGACACTCCAAAAGCAACTATCAAAAGACTCCAAGGAAGTGATCACGATAGACTTGAAACAGACGGTGAATTGGTTTTAAGAAAAAAACTTTTTTTCAAAGTAACTCAAACAAATCCTCACTCTACGATAGATATACTCAAAACAAAAAAAGAGGTGTTAAAACATAGTCCAAGATTTATCATCGCAACTGACTTTCAAACACTTCTTGCTTATGACACCAAAACAGCAGATAGCCTTGATATTGAACTGCTAAATATCACAAATCACTACGATTTTTTCTTGCCCCTTGCAGGAATGGAAAAAGCAATATTTACAGATGAAAATCCAGCCGACATCAAAGCATCGCTCAAAATGGCAAAACTTTTTGATGAACTCCAAAAAAATAATCATTTCAAAACAAAAGAAGATATTCACTCTCTCAATGTTTTTTTGACACGCTTATTGTTTTGTTATTTTGCAGAAGATACAAATATCTTTTCGGACAATCTTTTTACATCGTCTATCTCATCGCATACACAAATTGATGGGAGTGATTTGGACAGTTATTTGCAACGGCTTTTTACCATTTTCAATACTCCACAAAACAAAAGAGATATAAAAACACCAGCATATCTAAATGCTTTTCCTTATGTAAATGGTGGACTTTTTGCATTAGAAGTAAAACTTCCTATTTTTACTACTCGCTCACGACATCTGATGATAGAAGCAGGACAACTTGAATGGTCGCAAATAAACCCAGATATATTTGGAAGTATGATACAAGCGGTAGTCACACCAGAACATCGTGGTAGTATGGGTATGCACTACACCAGTGTACCAAACATTATGAAAGTGATAGAACCGCTCTTTTTGGATGAACTCTACATAGAGTTTGAAAAAAGCTATGAGAACAAAACCAAACTCCAAAATCTCCTAAATAGACTATCTAAAATCAAAATCTTTGACCCAGCCTGTGGAAGTGGAAACTTCCTCATCATCGCTTATAAAAAACTGCGAGAGTTAGAAATGAGTATCTTAAAACGAATCGATACTCTATC
>DYPM01000101.1:0-2083 GCA_020719895.1 Sulfurovum sp.
GGAGATTGCGGGTCAAGCCCGCAATGACAAAAGGGGGTTTTTAGAGGTTCCCTAATGTTTATTCAGAGGTCTCAATTAGATTTTCCCTCTTTGTCTCATTTTGATATGTACATGGAGAATCTCTAATGATGCGGGCGTGATTCCTGAGATTTCTGAAGCGGCGAAGAGCGTTGGTGGATTTGATTTTTCAAGTTTTTCTACCACTTCATTACTTAGACCTGAAACGGTTCGGAAGATAAAATCTTGTGGGATTTTTACTTTGAGCATCTCTTTCATCTTCTCTACTTGTTTGGATTGATTTTCGATATAGCGACTATATTTTGCTTCGATCAAAATCTGTTCGATTACCTCATCGTCGTATTTTTCAAATTCTGGTAAAAGTGCGATAAGTTTCTCTTTATCAAACTCTCCACGTCCAATCACATCAATCCAAACTGTTTTGTCATTAATTTTTTCTACACCGATAGCCTCAAGTTGCATCAAAAACGATTTAGTTGGCGTGACGGTATTGCCACTTATAAAACGCAATGCTTCATCGATTGCCTCTTTTTTGGCTTCAAACCTCTCAATATACGTACTGTCTAAAAGTCCAAGAACAATACCATAAGGCGAGAGTCGTCTATCGGCGTTGTCTTCTCTAAGCAAAAGTCGATACTCCGCTCGACTTGTAAACATACGATAAGGTTCTTTGGTGCCTTTAGTGACAAGATCATCAATAAGCACGCCAATATAGGCTTCATCGCGTCCCAAAATAAATGGCGGTTTGTCTTGAATCATCAACGCAGCATTGATGCCTGCCATGAGTCCCTGAGCGGCTGCCTCTTCGTATCCTGTCGTACCGTTGATTTGTCCTGCACAGTAGAGTCCTTTGATTTTTTTGGTCTCAAGTGTATGTTTGAGTTCTGTAGGATAGATATAGTCATATTCGATCGCATAACCATATCGGACAATTTTGGCATTTTCAAGTCCTCCTACGGAACAAATCATCTCTTGTTGTACATCTGTTGGTAGAGAGGTACTCATACCGTTGAGATAGAACTCTGTAGCGGCTAATGTTTGTGGCTCTACAAAAATCTGATGACGTGGACGATCTTTGAAGCGTGAGATTTTATCTTCGATACTTGGACAATAGCGTGGTCCCATTCCTTCAATCTGACCTGAAAAGAGTGGTGCGCGGTAGAAGTTGCCTTCGATAATCGTGTGAGTAATCTCATTTGTGTAAGCGATATAACATGGCAACTGCACGGGATTAAAATTTTTGCGATCAGTACGAAATGAAAAAGGTGGCGGTGGCATATCTGCGAGCTGTTCTTCCATCACACTAAAATCGATACTTTTACCATCGATTCTAGCACATGTGCCTGTCTTGAGACGACCAATCTCTAATCCCAAACTACGCAAATTGTTTGCCAACTCTACTGAAGCAAACTCACCTTGTCTGCCTGCGGTTTGTTTTTTTTCGCCAATATGAATGAGACCATTGAGAAAAGTTCCTGTGGTGATAATCACCGCGGACGCACGATAGTGATTTCCAAGTTGTGTAGTGACTCCTCGCACCTCTTGCTCTTTGATAATCAATCCATCTACTATCTCTTGTTTGAGATCTAAATTTTTGGTATGAAGAATCACATTACGCATATAAAGACGATAGGCATCCATATCAATTTGAGCTCTTGTGCCTCTCACTGCTGGACCTCGCGAGCCGTTGAGTGTACGAAATTGTATTCCTGTATGATCTGTACAAAGTCCCATTTCGCCGCCCAAAGCATCAAGTTCTCTCACCAAATGTCCTTTGGCTAAACCTCCAATTGCTGGATTACATGAACTAGCGCCAATCTGCTCTACCAAAATGGTAATCAAAAGCGTCTTAACTCCCATACGTGCCGAAGCCAATGCCGCTTCAATACCGGCATGACCGCCACCGACTACTATCACTTCATAATTCATAAACCGCCTTTTTAATAGAGTTCTTTCAGAACTCAAAATAACGCACAATGAACAAAGTCCATTGTGCTACGCTAACGCTGAGTTGTCTTCAGCAGACGGCTCTCGCGACTTGTCGCTCTTGGAGTTCTTTCAGAAC
>DYPM01000101.1:2183-6529 GCA_020719895.1 Sulfurovum sp.
GTTGTCTTCAGCAGACGGCTCTCGCGACTTGTCGCTCTTGGAGTTCTTTCAGAACTCAAAATAACGCACAATGAACAAAGTCCATTGTGCTACGCTAACGCTGAGTTGTCTTCAGCAGACGGCTCTCGCGACTTGTCGCTCTTGGAGTTCTTTCAGAACCCTATTAATTTTACGAGAGGAGAGTCAAAATGAGAGGAAAATTTATTTTGCTATAATCTGTGAATTATAACCAAATTCACTTCTATCACTATCCAAGGAATTATAAATGTTTACAGGACTCATTCGCGAGATCGCGTCTGTCAAACGATACCAAAATAATATTTTGACCATTCGCTCCACGCACGATGCCAAAATCGGAGACTCTATCGCTATCAATGGTGTTTGTCTCACTGTCATTCGTGTTCACGGTGATGGATTTGATCTTGAACTATCTGATGAGACACGTTCCATTATTGATCCATCGAAGATATCAGGCGAAGTGCATCTTGAGCCAGCGATGAAAATGAGTGATCGATTTGAAGGACATATTGTACAAGGACATGTGGATTGTGTTGGTGTCATTACGCAGATTGTACCTATGGAAAATGCGACCGATTTTATCATCTCTGTTGATTCTAAATATATCGTTTATATTGTCCCAAAAGGCTCTATTGCGATTGATGGTATTAGTCTAACCGTCAATGATGTATATACAAAAAGTTTTCGTCTAACTATAATTCCTCACACTCTCAAAGAAACACTTATGAAAAACTACAAAGTCGGCACAAAACTCAATATCGAAACCGACCTCTTCGCACGTTATATCAACCATATTCTCAAACACAAAAATGCAAAAAAATCATTGAGTTGGAGTGAAGTAGATGCTATGCAAATGGGATATTAAGCGTACATTTTTTCTATCGCAATTATCACTGCAACGGTCAAAAAACCGCCTGCAAATCCTGCCATAATATCATCTCCCATCACGCCAAGTCCGCCTTTGATTTCACGATCAATCCAGCCGATAGTGGAAGGTTTCCATATATCAAAAAGACGAAACGCTCCAAACCCGACGCCAATCGCAACATACACCGCATAAGGAAAAGTAGCACTTATTGCACTCTGATATGCCACCATTAAAGTAATCCAAATTCCGACTGCCTCATCGATAACAATCTCTTTTTGATCATGTTCTTTGGTGATGTTTTCGTATTTATTGATCTCAAATATTGCGACAATAGAAATAGCCAAAGTCACCATAAAAAGTGTTGGAAGTCCCAAAAAGTAGAGTATCGCAACTCCTACAGGAAGTGCAGCCAAACTACCTGCTGTACCTGGAGCTTTTGGACTCAAACCACTGCCAAAAAATGTCAAAAAAAGTTTTTGTAAATTCATGTTATTCCTCTTTTATTGTTCTTCTTCGTTGATTCGTTCTCCGCGTTTGCGTGCCACAATATCCAAAGGAACTCCTTCAAAATCATATTTGCTTCTAAAGTAGTTAGCAAGATAACGTTTGTAGGAGAAGTGTAAAAGTTCTGGACGATTGACAACCAAAGCTATTTTTGGAGGTTTGGTTTGGTATTGTGTCGCGAATTTGATTTTGACGACCGCTCCATGATGTGATGGAACATGGTGACGTGTGATTGCTTCTTGGAGAACATCATTGAGTTGTGAAGTTGGAATACGACGTTTGTAGCGTTCATAGATTGCAATGATTTCATCGAGGATTTTATGTACACGCATTCCTGTTTTTGCTGAAATGGTAATGAGTGGTGCATAGTGCAAAAACTTCAATTCATAACGAATCTGCTCTACCATCTCTTCATAGCTTTTTTCTTCACGAATATCCCATTTGTTGATGACGATAAGCGAACCCAATCGAAACTTCTCAATCAAACCCGCAACTCTTTCATCAAGCTCAGTCACTCCCGCTGTCGCATCAATAAGCAAAATAGCAATATCAGCCTTTTCCAACATCGCTTCGGTACGATCAAGAGCGTACTTTTCGATTCCTAAGATTTTGCTTCGTTTTCGTATCCCTGCTGTGTCGATAAAAGTCACTGCATAACCATTGTGCTCGATAGTCTCATCGATAGGATCAATCGTCGTACCTGCGACATCAGAGACAATGCTTCGCTCTTCTTTGAGAAGTGCATTAAGAAGTGAACTTTTGCCTGTATTGACACGTCCAATCAATGCAACTCTTACCTCTTTGTCTTCAGCCTCTTCGATCTCTTCGGCTTCAAACGAAAGCTTCACCTCTTCGATAAGATCAAAAGGATCTAACTCCTCTTCAAGTATGTGCGGTATTTTGGTAGGATCAACAGGAATGTACTCTTCAAGCCAATGATAAAGGTCATTGAAGTAACGATTGTGACTTACTGAAAGTGGAAAAGTACGCTCTGCACCAAACTCCAAAAACTCCCAATATCGCTCTTCCTCTTTTTCGTTGTCTATTTTATTGACAATTAACGCCAAAGGTTTGTTGAGGGTTTGGAGTTGATAAAAAAGCTCTCTATCTTCTTCTTGTGGTAAGGTTTTTCCATCAACTATATAGAGAATCACATCGGCTTGTTTGGCGGCTTTGAGTGCGTGGTTGGCGACTTTGCTAAAAAGCTCAGAAGAGTAGTCGATACCGCCTGTATCAAGTACTTCAAATGGACGATTTCCTGAAATTGTCACGATTCGTTTTTTGACATCGCGTGTTGTGCCTGATATGTCGGAGGTGATCGCATCACGCTCTTTTGCGAGTCGATTGAAAAGCGAACTTTTTCCGACATTGGGACGACCTAAAATGGCCACTTTTTTGAGTCCTGACATAGTCTCTCTTTCTTGGTTGTTTAAATCTGTGGAATTTTGAAAAAAATATGATAATTATAGCAAACAATAAAATTCACAAGGTTGAGTCTTATTTTGTAAGGTTAGTTTTGTTTTTTAGTCTCTTTTGATGTTTTATTTGCAAAATAAAGGGTTTGCGAAGGAAAAGCAAACAATGCACCGTGATGTTCTACAATCTCCATTATTTTGAAATGCACATCCTCTTTGATCTTTTGGTGCTGTTCCCAATCGGCCGTTGCTGTAAAAGCATAGATAAAAATATCAAGAGAGGAGTCACCAAAAGCATCGAAATTGACCAATAAAGTATTGGTTTGAGAGATGAGAGGATGAAGTTGAAGCATCGTTTTGATTGCACTTACAATCTCTTGCAAGGTTATTTTGAGAGTATCATACGTGAGTTGAATGGTGATTTTAAAGCGACGCGTATTACGTCTTGAGTAGTTCTCTATAGGCTCACTAGCAACCAAACTGTTTGGAATGCTAATAAGAGAGTGATCAAAAGCACGTATTCTTGTAGTACGCATACCGATATACTCGACAGTCCCTTCGTAGTTTTTGACTTTGATCCACTCTCCAATACGAAACGAACGATCTACAAGCAACGAAAAAGATCCAAAAAGATTGGCAGCAGTATCTTTGGCAGCAAAAGCAAATACAAGTCCTCCAATCCCCAATGAAGCAACAAGTGCAGTGACATTAACGCCCCAAATGTGCATAATAGTCGCTATCTCTACTCCAACAATGATAATTTTAAAAAGCGTAATCGCAAAATTGCCTACTTCTCGACTCAAATCACGATTAAAATTTGCAATAAGTGCGTAGATAGCACCCCGCAACGCCTCAGTAAGAGAGAGTATTCCCCAAAAAAAAGTATAAAGCGTCAAAGTCGTAAGAATAAGCGCAATAGTTTCAGTCTCACTAAAGGTAAGTACAAAGAATAGATGTAATCCTATGATAATAAAGAAAAATCGCAATGGTTCTTTGAAGGCATTGATGATTTTTTGATTGTCTTGATGATTGGTGTGATCAGCGATCTTTTGTAAGATATAGATAAGAGCTGTTGTAAAAATATGACGTAACACCAAAAAGAAAAGAAAAGTAACAGAAGCAGCGATGAGATTTGCATAAGGAATATCCCATAATGTATTGGATAGAAAAGGAAACTCTTGATAAAACGGAATCAACATTGATTGTACTTGTGTGTCCATTCCCAAATCAATAGTTTTGATAATATCAGGCGTAATGGTTTTGTTGGCATCTAAAATTTTTTCAAGTGACATTTTGACTCCTACTAATAAATTTTGTACAATCCAAACAAGTTTAGATTGTACAAGTTTGCTAAAGCTTTGCCTTTGGCAAGAAAGGAGGAGTCATTTTGACTCCTACTATCAAATTTTTAAATTTGGGAACCTCTAAAAACATAGATTGCTTCACTTCGTTCGCAATGACAAATCCCGTCATTGCGAGGCTTTGTAAAAGCCGAAGCAATTCAAAATGTAGTTTTTAGAGATTCCCTTGACTTCAATTAC
>DYPM01000102.1 GCA_020719895.1 Sulfurovum sp.
AAGGAGATTTATTTGTTGTATTGTGCTTTAAGATCAGAAAAGTATTTTTGGAGAAAGGCAAAATAAGTTTCGCACACTTGATTGTTGTCGCCTGTTTTGAGATAGGTATTATATTCAGTCAAAAGATCAGCTATGCCACCTGTGCCAAGATTGGTTGTGGAGCCTTTAAGAGAGTGAGTGCGTTTTTCTTGAACATGAAAATCTCCCGCATCAACATCTTTTTTGAGAAGAGGAATTTCTTCTTCTATTTGTAAAATAAGATCTTGCATAAACTCCTGTGCATCAGACTCGCTAAGACCAAGTACCTTAACAGATCTACTGTGACTAAATCGTGGATAGTAGCATTGTGGTAACTTTATCGAAGTTGTAGAATGCTCAAATTTTTCTTTATGGAGTGTTTCTTGCGGAGGTATTTCTTTGAGTATTGGAGTAACAGGTTTTTTAGTTTCGACAGTTTTGGTTTTTTGAACGGCAGATACAGTATCTTTTGTGCTGACACCTTTAGTAGAAGGGCTTTTTTGTTTTTTGTTTTTTTGTTTGGTTGTATCTTTGGAGGTTTCTCTTTGGTTGATTATAATAAAAACACCCAATACAACCGCAAGCAGTCCAAAAATGATAGACAAAATAAGAATCTCTTGTTGCATTACATAACTCCTTTGTAGTGATAAACTATACATAGTTTCAAATTAGGGTTAGATTAAAAGGGCAGTCGGATTAATTAAGGGCATCTCTAAAAACCGTCATGCCAAACTTGATTTGGCATCTGTTGTGTCCTAAAATGGGAGATTGCGGGTCAAGCCCGCAATGACAAAAAGGGGTTTTTAGAGGTTCCCTTAATTATATATTCGGATACTTTAACTCTCATTTAAATCCTTTGTGTTATAGTTTTTGAATGAAAACAGAAGAACTCAAACAACTATTACAAAATTCTTCAAACAAAAAGATTCTCTTTATCGGAAGAGAAGGGATATTTACGACCAAAGAGATCGAACGATTTTTGAAGCCTTACAAAATAGAACGTGTCACAACACTCCAAGAGAGTGTGATAGCAACTGTCGAGCATCACAGTCTTAATCCTATCGAAGAGATGCTTTCTGATGAGAGTTATGACCTAAAAATTCCATTGATTCCATTGGTACTTTTTGAGCGTCTTCTCTCTGAAAACCTCAATGATGATGCAGTATTGATGGGAATCAAACTCTCCAATGATCAATCAAGAGTGCTTCGAATGGTTCAAAACTATGACATTAGCGATACACTTTTTGTCAAACTTTTGGAGATGTATCAGTGGCATTTGGATGAGGATGACAATAATGATGATAGGTCAGTAGTGATCGCTACATTGACACGTTATATCAAAATCACACCTGATGAACGTGATCAGCTCTACTCTGTGCTTACACTCAAAAGATTGGTCAAAGAGTGCAACGACGCAACACTTCTTTACGCACTGCTCAATTTTCCCAACTACACCTTCAAACAAAAAGACAAACAGCAAATATCATTTTATGAAGTGATTGCCACAAGTGAAGCGATAGATGAGAAAGTCATCAAACGACTTTTGGCACTACACAATCCAAAAGTAGATATTTGTCTTGCCTCCAATCGTGCCGTTTCACTTGAGAGACTTTTGGTGTTTGCGGTACGTGATGATGAGAGTATCAATCTCGCATTAGCACGCAATCCAAAAATCAATGAGGCAATTTTTGAGAGACTTTTGGAGGCGGGAGATAAAGTCATTATGCGACTGTTGCACTCTCAGCCTATTGATAATTTGCGTTTGGCAAAAATAGAACAGCGACTTGGTAAAGATACGCTTTTGAACGAGATTGGGAAAAACATTTGGCTTACAGATGAAGTAAAATTGATATTGATAGCACGTAATGATCTGTTTTTGTTGTGTAGTTTGGCTTCCAACCCAACGCTCACTTTTAAAATGATAGAGAGAATTTACCTGCGAAATATTCCCCAAACTCACTATGCAATCGCCCAAAATCCGCACACTGTTGCAGCGATTCTCGAACAATTTTATGTTGATTATCCTCAAGATAATGTGATGTTACATCACATCGCTGCCAATCCAAACACGCCAGAAATAGTTCTAAAAGAGTTATTTGCAAAAGAAGAGATAGAGATATACAAAGGGCTTGCTTCAAACCCTTCGACGCCTATAGAGATTCTTGATATTCTCAAAATAGACACACGATTACGTCACGCATTGACTCACAATGAGACATTTATCCATCACCACAACACCACAAAGGTCGTGATATGAAATCCTCTGATATCGCCGAAACTATCGGCAAACTCATCACACAAAAACTCCCCGTATTTATTTGGGGTCCACCAGGTATTGGTAAATCTTCGATTGTCAAACAGATCGCACACGACAAAGAGTTGATTTTTTTTGATTTGCGGTTGAGTCTTCTTGATCCTACCGATCTTAAAGGAATCCCTTTTTTTGATGCCCAGCGTCAAGAGGGAGTTTGGGCAAAACCAAACTTTTTGCCTAAAGAGCCTCTCTCTAAAGGGATTTTATTTCTTGATGAGATCAATACCGCACCACCAGCAGTCCAAGCCTCTGCGTATCAGTTGATTTTGGATCGTAAAGTAGGTGAGTATGAGCTTCCTGAAGGTTGGAGTATCATCGCAGCAGGAAATAGAGAAAACGACAGAGGTGTAGTTTATAAGATGCCTTCACCGCTTGCAAACCGTTTTGTTCACTTTGAGATGGAAGTGGATTTTGAAGATTGGAAGAGATGGGCGTATCGTGTGGGAGTGAATATTTCGATTATTGCTTATTTGGCGTATGACACTTCGATGCTTTTTACTTTTGATCCTCAAACCAACGAAAAGAGTTTTGCAACGCC
Source organism: Sulfurovum sp. (assembly GCA_020719895.1). Lineage (GTDB taxonomy): Bacteria > Campylobacterota > Campylobacteria > Campylobacterales > Sulfurovaceae > Sulfurovum. Next base: position 2,871 of record DYPM01000102.1, read on the forward strand.
ACGTTCATGGGAGTATGTAGATAAAATTCTCAAATCTGAAATTTCCCAAAGGCTTTTATTAGATGCGATTAGCGGTGCAGTAGGGCGTGAAGTGGCGGTAGGATTTTTATCATTTTGCAAAGTCATGGATGCATTACCTGATTTTGCTTTGATTTTAGATGGTACGATTACTTCAATAGAGGAGAGAGATCATAAAGTATTGATGGCGTTGTCGATTGGTTTGGTGAATGCTCTTTTGGAGTCTCATTGTGATGAAGCAGTTGAGAATGTAGTCATATTTTCGATGACACTTCCTGCGGAGTTTGCGATTATGCTTATCAAAGATATGCAACACAATCGCATTGATGTAGAAGGATGCGAAGCGTGGCTTGATTGGGTTGGGAAGTTTGCCTATCTTTTAGCAGAGTAGAGTTTTGAAATATTTCTCCCTGCTTGAAGTTTCAAGAGGGAAAAATGATTTTAGAATGTGTAGTTTAAACCAATCATTACTACAGGATAAAATTTAAAATCTTTGATATCTTTTTTTGTTGATTGCTCTTGTGCTTCAACGTTTTGAGTAATTATTTCATATGCTGCATCAACAATAGGATTTCCTATATTCAGCAATGAACTTCCTCTTGTTGCAGACAAATCAACATTGGGTTCGCCGTGATACATCACACCCAAATCAAATGTAAAACCCAATCCTTTTTTGCTTGTTTCATTTCCCCAGCCCAGTCCAAGATAAGGAGCGAATTTATCAAAATCAATATTTGCATTTAAATGACCAATATCTGATGCACTATAGTTTACATTGTTGATTTCAATGTTGATAGTGTCTGTAGGTGTTGCTTTGCCTTTAAATTCGTTGTTGTTATAGTAAGCTCCACCGCTGAGTCTAAAAGTACCACCAAAAGGATAATAATCTGCCAAAATACCAACGCTCATAAGATCAAGATCAAGATCATATTTGATATCATCAATCTCTTCGTCGGTACTGTAGCTAAAGCCATTGATATTGGCTCTAAGATTGAGATTGTCAAGTATGATATAAGAAAAGTCAATTCCCATCCCAAGCGTTCCGCCCTTAAAGGCGATATTCATTGTGCCTTGATTGGTAGACTCTTCTTCTTTTTGAGACTCCTCTTTGGGTGTCTCATCTTGAGTTGTGGTTTGTGGCATCTCCAAAGCTTCGACAGACTCCAAAGTCTCCTCCGCAAACAGTGTAGTAGCAAGCAGTGTTGCAGTGATGGTTGAGAGTAGTAATTTTCTCATCTGTTTCTCCTTTTGTGTGAATCGTACTATTATAGCTATTGTGCTACTTTATTTATCCTTATTCTTGACTCTTTTTTTGTGTCTCTTCAAAAACTTTAATATAGTCATTGGGAAAGCGTTTGGGTTTTCCCTCTTCTATGTAAACCAATACAATATCCATACCAAATAAAATCGTATTCTCTCGATAGATCTCTTGACGTAGAATGAGTGAGGTATTGCGTCTCTCTTTGATGGTAGTAAAAACTTCCAAAAGATCACCAAGTCGTGATACTGCAAAAAAATCTGCGTCGATTTTACGCACTACAAAACCACTTTTGTATTTTTCGTGAGGCATCATATTTCGACTAAAAAAAATTTCACTTCTTGCTCTTTCGCAAAATTTGATAAAATTGGTGTGATATACGATACCGCCTGCATCCGTATCTTCGTAATAAACTCTAACTTTCATCTCTCTTTTTCCTGTTTTTAAATAAAATTGAACCCATCTGAATTAATTCTCAAATTTTGAGCATTATTTTACTAAAAAATAGAGACAAATATCCAAGGCAAAACTATGAACCCCAAAAAACTCCCATACGGTTTAAGCGATTTTAAAAGAGTCAAGACAGAAAATTATTATTATTTTGATAAAACACCTTTTATCGAAAAAATAGAAAATGAAGCAGATTTTTTGTTTTTTCTTCGCCCTCGCAGGTTTGGCAAAAGCTTAACGATTGCGATGTTAGAGGCGTATTATGATGTGTATTATAAAGAGCAATTTAACGATATTTTTCAAAACACCTATATTTTAGAGAATCAAACACCCTATAAAAGCAGTTTTTATATTTTACGATTTGATTTTAGTGGAGTTGATATTACCGATTATGAGAGTAGTTTTAGAAATAATATCCATTCAGAACTTATTCGATTTTCACAAAGATATAAAATGAATTTTAGTTTTGAAGCAAAAAACCCCATTGATAACATGAAGTATTTGCTTGGGTATTGCTCCACAAACCAACTCCCCCTTTATATTCTCATAGATGAATATGATAATTTTGTCAATAAACTTTTAGTAAGCGACATGCAAAGTTATCAAGGGATGGTGACAAATAAAGAAGCCTTTTATAAAGAGTTTTTTACCATGCTAAAAGTTGGCACAAGTGGAAATGACAGTGCCATCAAAAAAATGTTCTTCACAGGAGTTTCCCCTTTAGCTTTGTTTGATGTAACAAGCGGAAGCAATATTGGGAAAAATATCTCTTTGAATGAAACCTTTAACGACATGGTGGGAGTCACAAAAAAAGAACTTTTAGAACTCATTAGTTATTATAAACTGCAAGACAAACAAGAGGAAATTATAGAGCGATGCGATACTTGGTATAACAATTACAGATTTAACAAAGACACAGAACACACAATCTACAACAGTGACATGATTTTATACTATTTTGACCATCTTATTCGCACCAATAAAGAACCAGAACAACTCATAGATGTCAATGTGCGAACTGATTATTCTAAGCTTAAATATTTGGTTTATACCAATAAAAAACTCAATGGAAATTTTGACCTTTTAAACCAACTTATCCAAAACGAAAAAGTAACTATTGACACAATCAAAGATAATTTTAGTGCTTTTGAGATGCTTGAAGTGGATAATTTCAAATCGTTTTTATTCTCGCTTGGGTTTTTGACCATGAAAAAAGATTTGTTTCAAATTGAACTCTCTATTCCAAATCAAACCATCAAAAAAATAGTGGCAGATTTTATTTACAGTGCTTACAAAGATATAAATTTTCATCCACGACTTGATACTTTCAACAACTATTTGGCACAATTTGCAATCAATAAAGACTTAAAAGTTTTTCACTATCTCAACGAACAAGTAAAAGCACAATCAAGCATACGAGATTATATTGATGGAGAAAACTTTGTCAAAGGTTTTTTAGTGGCTTACTTGTCGCTCAATCCTTACTATGAAGTAAAAACAGAATTTGAAGTCACAAAAGGTTTTGTAGATATTTTGCTAAATCCAAGCAAACCAGAAATCCCTTACGGCGGAATGATAGAGCTTAAATATATCCCAAAATCTAAGTTTACTGAAAAGCTCAAAAAAGAAAAAATCAAAGACGCATTAGAACAATTGGATAGATATGACATAAAAACGGTAAAGCATTTGAGAGATAAACCATTTGTAAGAATAATATTAGTTTATTGTGGGTGGGAAATGGTGTATTGCGAAGAGGTTTGAGATAAAAAAGAATTATAAGTTGCATTTGCAACATCCAAAGCATAAAAGGAAACTAAAGCTATGACAACAAAAGAAAAAATAGTAAAGATTTTAAAAACTA
>DYPM01000207.1 GCA_020719895.1 Sulfurovum sp.
TTTGGGTCGTTATAGCGAAAACCAAGCATAACGTGGTCGCCAACTTCGGGAATGAAAACCATTCCTCTATTGGTTGCCACTTCGCCACTTGTTCCTGCATCGGGTGTCATTACTCTAATCCATTGGGTGCGGAGGTTTTTGGTTTGTTGCCATTGCATTTTTACTCTTATTCTTCCTTGTCCTTTTGGGTCGGCATTGTCAATAACTATGGCTTGCTGGTTTTGTGCTTGTGGAAAGGCAATTTGTGGTTCGGGAAGTGTTTTTATGAAGGCAGGCAAAGCTTTGAAACTGTTTTCATATTCGCCAATATCTGTTGCTTTGTGCGTGATTTCGGTAATGATGTATGTGCCAATTTCTTGCAATTGAAAATTAGTTTTTGTAGTTTCTAAACCTAAACGATGGGCAGAGTTTACACTTATTTCTTCTCTTGCATTAATGGTTATTATGGAACCAATTTTTAGTTTGTTATTGCCACTTGTGGCAGTGATATAATTGGCATCTGCCATAGTGGCTTCTTGTCGTTTTTTTAGAATAGTTTCTAGAAAAGCCTCGTCGCCTGTGGGTATTCTTCCGTATTCTAAAGATGCGGTATTAAATAATTTTTTGGAGGCATCAAAAGTTTGGTCGCCCAATCTTGGCAAACCTTCGACTTTGTGTTGTGTTTTTGCTTGATACAATTTGTCGATCTCTTCATTATAAGTATATGCTCCAAATTGCGTTTGTTTGGCTTTTACACTAAGTTTAAAAGTGTATAAATCTTGTCCGAAAGTTAGGGCAATTCGCTCTTTTTCTCTGATGTTTTTTGGTTTTCCAAAAAATAGCTTTTCGCCATCATAATAGAGCCATTCGTTGTATTGTTTTGCCAATCGCTGAATATATTGAAAATCGGTTTCTTCATATTGGGTTTGGTAATTTATTTTATGGGTAAATTCGGGTTGGATTTCGTTTTGAAGTTGTTCGTCTGCACCGCTTTTGATAACTTCTCGAACCATATCTTGCAAAGTGGTGTCTTCCCAAGAGTGCATTTTTGTCCCCGATTCTAACAAAATAGTTTTGGAATAGCCTGTTAAAACAATTTGGCTACCAACATGGTCTAAATTAAAATCTAATTCTATATTTGTTATAATTCCGAGAAAATTATTTTTGTTTTCTAGTGCTATATGTACCACTTTGCCCATCCAACTTTGAGCGTTTTCCATGGTGTAGGCTCTTGGTTTTTCGATTAC
>DYPM01000208.1 GCA_020719895.1 Sulfurovum sp.
ATCTCTCCTCACCATTTTAAACCCACTTACGCTAAAATAATCGCCAAATTGAATCAAATTATAAAGCCACAAATGAAAATCAAAACAGACATCGCTCGCTTCAGTAGTCCACTCTATCTTGAGAGTGGGCGAATCCTCGAACCCTATCAAATTGCGTATGAAACCTACGGCACTCCTAATGCAGATTACTCCAATGTAATATTGGTATGTCATGCTCTTAGTGGTTCGCATCATGTTGCAGGACGATATAAAGGAGAACGCAAAGCAGGATGGTGGGATGAACTTATCGGTGATGGCAAAGCTATCGATACTGATAAATATTTTGTAATCTGTAGCAATGTAGTCGGTTCTTGTTTTGGCTCTACAAGTCCTATGAGTGATAATTATCCGAGCAATGAGCCGTATCGACTTAAATTTCCTGTAGTCACTATCAAAGATATGATAAGAGCACAGATGCAACTTTTGGCACATTTGGGAATCTATCATCTCAAAGCGATTATTGGTGGCTCGATGGGAGGAATGCAAGCGTTGCAGTTTGCAGTTGATTATCCAAATCTTGCAGATAAAATCATTGCATTAGCAACCACTTATGCGACTCGACCATGGACTATTGCATTTAACAAAGTCGCAATGGAAGCGATTCGTAAAGATCCACGATTTATGCATGGCAACTATGAACGTGAAGCGTTTGTGGAGGAGGGATTGGATGGATTGGCAATTGGACGAATTGCTGGACACATCTCTTATCTCTCTCCTAATTCAATGGATCAGAAGTTTGGACGTAATTATGTAAGCAATGACGGACTTTTTGAGCTTTTTGGAAGGTTTGAAGCGGAACGTTATATGGAGTACAACACCGCTAATTTCTCAAGGATGTTTGATCCATTGAGTTATCTTTATATTATCAAAGCGATTAATACTTTTAATCTTAGTCGTGGATATGACTCTCTTTATGAGGCGATATTGCGAATCAAAGCTACAGTTCATCTGTTTAGTTTTAGTGCGGATTATCTTTTTTTCCCCGAAGAGATGGCACATATTGCCAAAATGATGGAAAGAAATGGACAAAATTACACCTATCGAGAAGTCAAAAGCGATTATGGACATGATGCGTTTTTGGTAGAAACTGATAAGTTTGAAAGCGACATCCGCAAAATATTTGAGACCTAAAAAGGAGTCAAAATGACTCCTATCTTGCCAAAGGCAAAGCTTTAGCAAACTTGTA
>DYPM01000103.1 GCA_020719895.1 Sulfurovum sp.
TTTACTAAAAATATGACACGAGGAAAAAAACTATGATACAAGAGAATGTATTAGAGGCATTGAAACATGTCACTTATCCAGGGTTTACGAAGGATATTGTGACGTTTGGATTTGTCAAAGATATCGCAATAGAAGGAAATACAGTCGCTTTGACGATTGATATCACCTCTTCAGCAGATGAAGTAAAAGCACAGATTAAACAAGATGCGACCACAGAACTCCAAAAGATTGGATTTGAGACGACTATAATCACCATCACAGCACCTCAAGCTCCAAAACAGTTGAGCAACTCTATGAGTGGCAAAAACATCGCTCCTCACGTCAAAAACTTTGTAATGGTAAGTTCAGGTAAAGGTGGCGTAGGCAAATCCACAACATCCGTAAATATCGCAGTAGCATTGGCAATGCAAGGCAAAAAAGTCGGACTTTTGGACGCTGATATTTATGGTCCAAATGTTCCACGAATGATGGGGCTTGATGGACAAAAACCAGAAATACAAGGCAACAAAGTTCTTCCGCTCAAAGCTTATGGCGTTGAAGTAATGTCGATGGGACTATTAATGGAGTCAGGGCAGTCGCTTATTTGGAGAGGTTCGATGATCATGAAAGCAATCGAGCAGTTTTTGCGAGATATTCTTTGGTCGGAGTTGGATGTATTGGTGATAGATATGCCTCCAGGGACAGGCGATGCACAGCTTACGCTCGCACAATCTGTTCCTGTTACAGCGGGAATTACAGTTACTACACCTCAAATGGTTTCATTAGATGACAGCAGACGTTCTTTGGATATGTTTAAAAAACTTCATATTCCAACCGCAGGTGTGATAGAAAATATGAGTGGATTTATCTGTCCTGAATGTGACACAGAGTCCGATATATTTGGTATGGGAACGACAGCACCAATGGCAAAAGAGTATGACACCGAACTTATCGCTCGTATACCTATAGAGCCTGCGATTCGTATCGGAGGTGATAGTGGAATGCCTATAACCTATCACAAACCAGACTCACAAACCGCAAAACGATACCAAGAAGCAGCGACTGTCCTTTGGGCATTTATCGAAAAAGTTAATGCAGAAGGCGGAGCAAACAATCAAGCGATTCAGCCCACTACACCTCCAGGCGTAAGTGCATGTAGCACTACAGCCACTACGGCTACTGCAAAACCACACTCTCATGAACACTCCAATAGTGGTGGCGGATGTGGCTCACACAATGGCGATGGCAAAGGCGGTTGTGGTTGTCACTAAAAGCGTTTTTTAGAGCATAGACTTCTTGATAACTAATCTTACGCACTTTTGCAAAAGTGCGTAAAACCTCTCATTGTTACACACAAAACAAACTAATTTGAAACCTACGCACAGACTTCTCGCCTCGCAAATATGCTAAAATCTCCATTTTCAACACGTTTGTTACAACGTGTCATATCAATCAAGGAGTCCAAAAGTGATACAAAGATTACAAAGTACTCTTTTTGATGAAAAGATTACCGTCTCTTCTCAAAGCCTTGAAAAGTTGAAGCAATTTATCGTGCTACTTGAGGAGTGGAACAGAGTGCATAATCTCACGGGAGCCAAAACCCATGAAGCGATGGTGGCAAATATTATCGACTCACTTTTTCCACTGACATTTATCTCTCCAGTCTCTTGTTTGCTTGATGTAGGAACAGGAGCAGGGTTTCCTGGAATGATTCTTGCGATAGTGTTGCCTAATACTCAAGTGGTACTCAGTGAACCGCTCAAAAAACGTGTATCTTTTTTGAAATATGTAGCATTAGAGTTGGGACTTTTGAATGTCACGGTAGAGCCTCGACGTGTAGAGCATATTGTTGCTCCTGCATTTGATTTGATCACTTCACGTGCTGTAAGCGATACTGCTTTGTTGCTTTCTTTGACTCAAAATGTAAGTGATACACATACTGCTTATCTTTTTTATAAAGGAAGTAGAGTTTTTGAAGAGATGGAGGCGATCGAGCATCAGTTGGATTATGCTATAGTTCAAAAAGATCAGCGAAACTATCTGTATATCAAAGGCAAAGCGTGATATTAAAATGGATTTTTATAGTGTTGGCGTTGGTGTTGCTTTATCGTATGATAGGTGGCAAACTCCCTTCCTTTCCAAAAAATTTCTCTTCTAAAAACAGAGAATTAGAGGAGACATTGGTGGAGTGTGCAACTTGCGGTACTTATGTAACACTCCAAGAGAGTCTACAACATAACGAAAAGCACTACTGTTCTAAAGAGTGTGCTTCTAAAGCATAAGATTGACCTTAGATTTAAACTCTCGAAAAACAACGTTTTTCGTAGTTTATGTTGTAGGGACAAACTTGTTCGTTTGAGTGTGTAGCATTAGATTTAAAAGGAAATGAAATGATTTTAATTGGACATCCGTGGGTAAATAGCCCAAAGTTTATCAAGGTATTTGGCGAAGAGGATATTAAAAAGTGCGAGGCAGATGATATTGTATTGCTTGAGCCGTTGGTTGATGCCCATACGCTTGCTTGCTATTGCCGTGAAAATGGTATCGCGTTTGCTATTCCTGTGATGCTTTTGCAAGAAGCCGTTTTGGCAAATGCAATGGGTGCAAAATATATGATTTGCGAAGAGGATACTGCGTTGATGATTCAGCCGATTGCACAAGAGTATCTTTTTGATACACGTATTTTGGTATTGATTCAAGAAGAGAAAGAGATAGCAAAACATGCTCGCTCTTTTATTGATGGAGTGATATTTGGAGAGGCAATTTCGTAGTGTTTGAAACGCTAAAAACATCTCCTTTGACGTATGGATTAATCATCGTCAATAGTGTCGCTTATCTTTTTATCGCTTTATTGAGTTTTGATTTTGTAGATTTGGATTTGGAGATTTTGGCTCGTTTTGGCGGATTGTACGGTTCGTTTGTGCTGGTTTATGATGAGTGGTGGCGACTTTTGAGTGCGATGTTTTTGCACGCAGATATGACACATATTTTGATGAATCTTTTTTCACTCTATATTGTTGGAAGTGCCATAGAAGAGTATTTTGATCACAAATCATATCTTTTGATCTATTTTGGCTCTGGTTTGATTGCTGCTGAAACCTCGCTTTATATGCATCCGATGAGTCTTACTGTTGGAGCATCTGGAGCGATATTTGGACTTTTTGGAGCGTTGGGTGGTTTTTTTGTCGCCAATCGTCACAAAATAGGAACACAAATACGACAGTTGATGCAGAGTTTTGGTTTGATTCTTTTTGTCAATCTTGTTTTGGGATTGATGATTCCTTCTATTGATATGAGTGCGCATATTGCTGGATTAGTGGTTGGAATTATAAGCGGTTTTTTGCTTGTAAAATATCAAAAGAGTTTTGTCTATCTTTTGGGCGGTGTGATTGTGATACTTTATAGTGGTGCGATGTGGTTGCGAGCGGTGTATCTTTAGGATATCTCTAAAAATTGCATTTTGGATTGCTTCGGCTTTTGCAAAGCCTCGCAAAGATGGGGTTTATCGTTACGAACGAAGTGAAGCAATCTGTGTTTTTAGAGATGCCCATTATTTATCTTGTTATAGCTTTATGACGATACTCGTCATTGCGAACGAAGTGAAGCAATCTATATTTTAGAAGTCTCCATTAGGCGTTAAAACGGCAAATAGATTTTGTCAATGAGTTCGTTGTATTCATCTTTTGGATTGGAGTCGATGGTGATTCCTCCGCCACTTTTGTAGTAGAGTTTTCCTTTGTTTTGTTCGATAAAACGTATCATCACGCTTGAGGAGAGATTTTTGCCATCAAAAATCCCAAATACACCTGTATAAAATCCTCTGTCGTAATCTTCGCATTGATCAATTATCTCTACTGTACGTTTTTTTGGTGTTCCGCTGATGGAGCCTGCTGGAAGAATTTTGCAAAGAATATCTCCCAAATCTTCACGCCAATCATCAGGCAGTGTGGCAGTGATTTTTGAGCTTACTTGCAAGAGTGACTTTTTGCCTGCATTTATTTGATCAACATAACGAAACTTTTCTACGGCGACATTTGTGCCAATCATCGCCAAATCATTACGCATCAAATCGACGATCATAATATGTTCTGCGGTCTCTTTGGGATCAGACAAAATTGTTGCATTAGCATCAGGAAGTGTCGCATCAATCGTTCCTTTCATCGGATAGGTTGCGATGGTGTTGTCTGTGATTTCTACAAAAAGTTCAGGACTAAAGCAGACAAAATGCTCTTTGAAGAGGAGTTTATAAGGTGCTTTGGCGTGTATAAAAATCTCTTCAAGTGTGAGATTGGTCTCTATGGGCGTAGCAAAAGTGAGGTTGAGAAGATAAGTGTTTCCAAAGCGAATCTCCTCTTGAACCTTTTGGAGAGTCTTTTGATAGGCATAAAAATCAAGTGGAGCGTGGGAAAATCGAAAAGGTTTGAGAGAGTTTTGAGAGGTTTTGGTGCTTTTTTTTTCAAAAGAATAAAGGATTTTTTCATCAAGCTCGCAAAGAGGTTGGGCAAATATCATAGATTTATCATACGAGACGACAAAAAGAAATGCAACGCCTTCTCGTGCTAACGCTGAAATACGACCAAATCCTTCTGTTTTATTGAGCCACACCAAAAATACCTTTTTTTAGGCGTCAAGCATCAGAAGTTTTAACACCGCCATTCGAATATAAACGCCGTTGGTGACTTGCTCAAGCACTTTACAGCGTGGATCTTGGAGCATCTCATCGCTAATATCGATATTGTGCATCACGGGACCGGGATGAAGAATCAAAATCTCTCTGTTTTGCATTCGTTCTTTAGTAATACAGTAGTGTTTGGCATATTCTTGATAGTCTTCAAAGACAGGTGTTTGGTGTCTCTCTAATTGAGCTCTTAGTGACATAATGACATCAAGATGCTCAAGTGCTTCGTCAAGATTTTCATATTGCACAAGATCACTTTGTGGCATAAATGGTTTTGGTGCGATAAGTATTACGTTGAGTCCCATTCTTTCAAAAAGACGAATTGCTGAACTTGCCACGCGAGAGCTGATAATATCACCGACAATTCCGACTGTTTTGCCTTTGATATCACCATTAAAATGTTCCATAATGGTGAAAAGATCTAAAAGTGCTTGCGTCGGATGTGCGTAATTTCCTGCTCCAGCATTGATAACAGAAGTCATCTCCATATCAGCAAGTTGTCTTGGAATATCGTTTTGAGCGTGTCTGATAATCACACCATCGGGTTGCATCGCACATAGATTTGCAAACGTGTCCTCAAGCGTTTCACCTTTATTTGTAGATGAAGTGGAAGGATCAAGATGAACGACTGCTGCACCTAACTTTTTGGCAGCAATCTCAAATGAGCTTCGTGTTCGTGTCGAGTCTTCAAAAAAAAGGGCGATAAGAAGTTTGTCCTGAAGTAACTGTATGGGGCGTTTTGTCTTGAATGTTGTTGCGTCGCGAAGTATGACATCAATCTGCTTGTTGGAGAGATCAGATATATCGATAAGGTGTTGCATAATCTATCCTCAATTTTTAATCAAAATTATAGCAAATTGAACCATCTGATTAAATAGATTGCTTCACTGCGTTCGCAATGACAAAGTAGCGTCATTGCGAGGTTTGGAACAAACCGTGGCAATCTAAATAATGTTTATTCAGAGGTCTCAATTGCTTATGAGAGAGGCGTTGAGGTTAAAATATCGTTGATAATTGCGTAGGTTGAGAAAAAGTGAATAAAAAAGAAGAAGCACAACGTCCCAAGGGGACGCTATAGAAGAATTAAAACGCGTAGTTTACACCAAGAGTGATATTTCCAACGTTAAGATCTGTTGAAGAGTCTGCTCCATTCTTGAGTTTATTCCAGTTTGTTTTCTTTTCAGTCTCATCAGCCAGTACAAGTTGTGTATAGTCAACAAATACAGAGAAACCATCCATTACCATATAAGACACACCAGCACCAAACTGAACGCCACTATTGTCATAGAATGCATCTCCTGCGTTAAGCTTCGTACCAGCTGCGTTGACAGCAGTATTTGCGATAACATCTATTGATGTTTGACCAAACCCAACAAGTCCGTAGATATTGAGTTCTTCTGTTACTGGGTATTGTGGTTTGAGGAAAAGACCAAATGAAGAAAGATTTTCAAGAATATTTTCTTTTGCAACCTCTACAGTTGCTCTACCTTCGATACCTACATATTGGCTGAAGTCATATCCGATTTTACCTGTGAAGCTCACTGCATTATCGCTGTTATTTTCTTTAGTGTCTTTACCATAAATCATAGAGTAAGCTCCGCCGATACCTACATAAAAACTACCTTCAGAAAA
>DYPM01000209.1 GCA_020719895.1 Sulfurovum sp.
CTATCGGTAAGTTGTATTACTTGCGGAGTGGATTGCTCTAAAACATAGTCTTTTAATCGTTTGTGCGATACGCAAACATAGCGATAGCCCTCCTTGTCCAGCAAAGCAAGATTCTCATCTTTGGCAATACCTGCATCTATCACAATGGTTTGTTGCACCTGTTTCGGACTATGAGCTTTGAGGTCTTCTATCATGGTGGACAAGGTGGCACTATCAGGCTTGTTTCCCTCATAGATTCTTGAATGACGAATAAACCCATCTTGATTAATTACTCCCGTGAAAACAACTATTGGGCAATCAACCCTTTTTTCTTTACTATTGCCCCAAGTGGCCTTTTTGCTTTGTGATTTATTGGTCTCAAAATATGTGTTGCTAATGTCAAAGATTACCAAGCTGTCTTTTAGATGGAACATATCCGTAATCTTTTGGTATAAATAACTGTCTATACGCTGCTTATGTGTGTATAAAAGGTCGGATACTTGGTAAAGTTGTTTGTGGCTGATGGGTTTATCATAACCATAACAAGCCGGTAGTTCACTGTTTAGATTCAATATTTGAGAAGTCTTATGTTCCGATGCAGCATATATGGCTCTAGCTGAAATGGCTATCAGCGATCGTGTTACCTGTTCTGCATCTAAACCCAACGACAACAGATAATCCCGCAACTCAAGTTTGTCAAGCGTTTGACGACAAAGATGTTCCGCCCCAAATTCTTTCACATCCTCTACTTCAAGACCTTGTAAATCAACGTTTTGATAGTCTGCCTGTGCCTTTGCCGGAGGAATTGTGGTGGGATTGTCTATATTCTGATCATATTTTAAACAATATTTATCGTAATAGGACAAAGCTAATGACAAAATATCGTCAGACGCATCCAATGGAAACAATTCCGGTTGCTCAAATATTTTTGAGGTTAAAATACGTAAAACAATATTTCTATTTTCTTTATCGGCAAGAAGTGGATCAGACCCTAGATAAAGAATGTTTCTTTGTTTTACCTCGCTATTAATTCTTGATGTTTGAGCTAAAGTGTACTGATAGAACACTTTACTGTCTTTGCTGCGTTGTTTTTTAACTACTCTTATATACATGGGGCAAATATACAAACAATAATTGAAACATGCAAGCACCGTACTACACTACAAATGAAAATCAAATATATCATCTCTAAATATCAGGATGTTACAATTAAAACTAACAAAATATTA
>DYPM01000210.1 GCA_020719895.1 Sulfurovum sp.
GGTCTTCCACCTAATCCTTTAGGTTTTTCATATAATGCTTGTTCAATTGGTTTTCTAAACATTTCCCAATCTATAACTTTGTCTAGTTTTGCTAATGGTGGTTTATACTCTTTGATTTTCTTTTCATGATATTCCAAATCAAACAATCCTACCATTTTCCAAACCTTTATGATGATGTGTGTGTTTATGTATTATGGGAACCTCTAAAAACCCCTTTTTGTCATTGCGGGCTTGACCCGCAATCTCCCATTTTAGGACACAACAGATGCCAAATCAAGTTTGGCATGACGGTTTTTAGAGATGCCCGTATGTATATAGGGAACCTCTAAAAACATAGATTGCTTCACTTTGTTCGCAATGACAAATCCCGTCATTGCGAGGCTTTGCAAAAGCCAAAATAATCCAAAATATAGTTTTTAGAGATGCCCTTGATTTAGAATCTCATATTGCAGGTCAAGCCCGCAGTGACAGATGGTGTTTTTAGAGATGTCCAAAAAATATCATCACGACAAGCAACGCTCCATTCCAAACTCCACCATCACTTTCATCTCAATCTCCATGATTTTTAAATACAATTTTGCCGATTGGTGAGGGAGCGACAACTTCAAAATCCAAATCAAAATTTTATCTACAGAGGAACGACGATGAAACGACGATGGTTTAAATCCTTGGCATTAGCAGTGAGTATTTTGTTTGTGAGTGGGTGTACTCCAACAGAAACTCCAACCCAAACACCAACTCCAACCCCAACCCCAAATATCGCACCTAATGCTCTCATTACCTACGTGGGTGATCTCTCGATAGTAGAAAGCGAGGATGTCAATCTTAGTGCACAAGAGAGTAACGACACAGACGGTATGATTATCGCGTATGAGTGGCTTGATGGTAATGTATCTATCGATACAGATGTCAACGTCAGTCTCTCTACGCTTATTGTAGGTGAACACAATATCTCTCTTGTCGTCACTGATGATGATGGTGCGACAGATGAGGCGAACATCACTGTGACTGTAGTAGATGCACCAGTGATTTCATCAAAACTCAAAAAAACAGGACAAACCACCACCTATACCAATTACGATGACGGTTACTACCAAAAAGGTGTTACACCAAACTACACCAGAGATGATACGGCAGAGATCGTCACCGACCATATCACTGGGTTGATGTGGCAAGATAATGCAGAGGCGTTAACTA
>DYPM01000104.1:0-3787 GCA_020719895.1 Sulfurovum sp.
TGCGTAAAGTCAGTTATTTACTCTCGCTATAACGTCCAATTGCAGTGACTTGCCTATTTTTTTTGAGTATCTTTCTGTGTCTTTTAAGTAGTGGTATTTTTACTGAGACAAAATTAAGGCGACGTTGAAAGGTTAAAAATAAAGAGATGATAAGAGAATGATGAGAATGTAATAATAATATAAAAATTAATTACGAGAAAAAATAAAAAAAGAGAGGCGTGAAAGCTATTCCGACCTTAAAAAGTCGGAAAAAAAATTAAAGACCTTTGATCTCTTTTGCTTCGGTAGATGTAGCACCAGAAAGATCACTCCACGTCATCTCAAGTTGATCTCCTTTTTTGAATCCTGCATTTTTAAATTTAAATTTAAGCACAGGATTTTTAGACAAGAATTGACTTGTAGACATATCGTACACAACAGTTTCGCCCACTTTTGCAGAGATATGTGTCATAAAGTTTGCTGTTGTGCCTTTTGTTTTTGCTTGATCATAAGTGAGCATATCGTGTTTGATCATTACTTTTGCACTTACAACATCATTTTCTGCTTTTGCTTTGATTTTCATAGTTGACATAATATTATTTCCTTTTTTTGATATTTTTTATACTTTAATAAATAAAGGTCAATTAACCTTCACAACCGCCGAGTGCCACTTCTAATGATTTTTTCCCGACATATAATTTGCCATCTTTGCCTTCTACTACTACAGAGATTGTTCCTGATTTTTTCATTTTGATGCTCATTTCAAAATCAATAATGCTATGGTCATTCAAAGTGTAGACTGCCACAGTACTTTCAGGATTTACATCTTGAAAAACTGCAACTGTTTTAGCATCAATTTTAGACTTTATTTTTACTGGCACTGCACCGCCGTTGCTTGCTACTTTAGGTGTTTTTACGTCTACACCCTCTTCTACTAATGTCACTTTACCAAAGATTGCTTCAATTGCTGGTGTAACTTCATGTGCCGTCCATGCGTTAGGCTTTGTTGTTCTCCAATCTTCTGCACTCAAAGCCACTGGCGCTAAAGCAACCAAACCCAAACCTAAAAATGTTCTTCTTTCCATCGTTGTTATTCCTTTCTACGTTGATGAAGAGATATAAAAACTCTCTTTTTCATTTTAATTTTAAATCGTGCAAAAATGGTGGACTACACCTATTTTACTTGATTCACCATATAATCCACTATCTCTTTGATTTTCTCATCTGAGTAGGTCGAAGCACCTCGTGCAGGCATACCATTGATACCATTGATTGCATTTTGGTATACCTTATCCATACCTTTTTGAGTAACAGTAGCCCATGCTTTTTTGTCTCCAAGTATGGGTGCACCCATCGCATCAGTTCCGTGGCATGCGGCACATACTGTTTCGTACTCTTTTTTGCCTTTGACATCTGTTGTTTCAGTTTTGGCTACAGGCATTGATTTTTCGGTAGACAAAGGTGGATCATAGTTAGAAATTCCTACCCCTTGAATTCTTGCAATTATCGGTTTGCCATCAAAACAGTTTTTCATACATCGTGTACCATTGCCGTAGTTGCTAAAGTCATTAAAATATGCTCTTACATTTTCAACACCTTGTTTACCGTCAATGTTCGGCTCAAATCCATCTTCGTTTGGCATTTTGATTTTCAAAAACTTCTTTTCATCAAGCTCATACTCTTCATCTACCTCTACGCCATCAATTTTCATTTCGTTAATCATCAAAGTATAAGCTACAAGAGCATATACCTCATCGTCTTTTAAACTCAAAGGTGAAGGGTGTGGCATTCCTGTTTTGATATACCACCAAAGCGTACTTGCTTGTGGCCAATACGAACCAAATACACGGCTTGGGGAGTCGATGCTTGAATCTGTTCTTTGATTTTTGAGAGTTTTGAATCCCTCATAAGCATTTCCTTTGGCAAGTGCTGGATATCCTGCTCCACCTGCTCCAAAGTCAGCGTGACATGAAGCACACTTTGCCTCATAGATTTCATCTCCCTCTTCAGCTGTACCACTTCCCTTAGGAAGACCAGTACCATCAGGCATTACATCAATGTCCCATGCAGTAATCTCATTTTTTGTAGGTTTTCTACCGATGCTATAACCAATCATATGGGCTTTTTCATTGATAAAATATGATGCAGTTTTTCCATGAACTACTGGATATGTAACACCGCCATCAATGACTTTTTTACCATTTTCGTAAGTTCGCGAAGAGATAGCATCCGTTGCGATCGCTAAAGAAGTTGTGGTAGATACAACCAATGATAATGTGATAAATAATTTACGATAAGACTTGAACATTGTTCACTTCTCCTTTTGCTGTAACTTCCCAAATATGTGTTGCATTTCTATGATAAACCGATTCGATACCCATTACCGCACGTTCTTGTTTTACGCTAGGTTGGATATGACCTGCATCATCTCTTGCACGGCTTCCAAGGAGAAGTGGTTTGCCTTCATACTTATACATAAAACTAAATCGTGTCCATGCTTTTGGCAATACCAATCCTTTAAGGCTTGCTTCTTGCCAGTTTTTGCCACCATCGAATGTAATATCAACCCCTTCGATAGCTCCTTGACCGCTCCACGCAAGTCCTTCAATTTCTACAAGATCGCCTTTTTTAAGTTCTGCCCATGGATATTCAGGACACGGAGAGGTGACAATAGAGTTTACTTCATTCGCATAGAAGTGTTGAATTGCTTTGCCTGATGGTTTGAGTGCAGTATATTTTGCTGTTTCCTCTTTGGCGTAGAATGATTCTTCAGAAAACTCAAGTCTATTAAGCCATTTTACACAAAGGTTTCCTTCCCAGCCTGGCACAAGAAGTCTGATTGGATAGCCTTGTTCAGGACGTAACGCTTCACCGTTTTGTCCCCACACTACCATCGCATCATCAAGCACTTTATCGATTGGAAGGGTTCTTCCCATATGGGAGTTGTCTGCACCTTCTGCAAGCATCCATCTCGCATTTGGTTTGAGTCCTAAATCTTTGAGAATGTCTTTAATGTAAACACCCGTCCACTCCGCACAACTCATCATCCCTTTTGCAAATTGCAAAGATGGAAATTGTGGATTTCTCCACTCAGGTCCACCATTAGCAGGACACTCAATGAAATGTATTCTGCTCACATTTGGATAACGTTTTAGCTCTTTCATCGTAAGAACCAACGGTTTTTCTACTAATCCATGAATCATCAAACGATGTTCATTAGGATCTATCTCTGCGGTACCACCATGTGAACGACTAAAAAAAAGACCATTAGGTGTGATAATGCCGTGAAGCTCATGAATCGGAGACATTGCAATAGAAGCATAATAGTTACCAGAAGAGAGTAGCTCGGTATTTCGTCTTGTGACATTATGCTCATATGGAGAGGGTTGTCCATAGGGATTTTTTGTCACAGGATACCCAAAAGTAGTTCCCCACACTTTCTCTTCTGTGATAGCAGGATCGTCTTTGATAGATGAAGCCTCAACTTTAACTGGCGATAAGACACTCGCTGCAACCAATGCACTTACTGAATAAGCCGCACTCTTTCTAATAAAGTCTCTTCTTTCAGACTGAATAGCCATCTTAGAAGCGTCACTTATATTAGTCATATAACCTCCTTAATTATTGTTAAAAAATAGTTATTTTTTTAGTTTAATAGAATCACTATTGTGAATGATTGTATTGGAAACAGCTTTAAGATGTCAAGAAAAACTTTATACATCAACATTTTGGATACTCCAACTGGTAAAATAGAGACATTGTTCTATAGTTGAGAAATTTTTATGGATAAATATTAGAAAATATATAA
>DYPM01000104.1:3887-6188 GCA_020719895.1 Sulfurovum sp.
TGTCGAGTATAGATAAAATTTTTATCTTTTTTCTTCCTTGATATTTTGTGTTACAATGCGAAAAACTACTAAAACGTCAAAAAGTGTATTTTAAATGAAAAATTTAATTATTGTTGAATCCCCCGCTAAAGCTCGCACTATCTCCAATTTTTTGGGAAAAGGCTACAAAGTCATTGCCTCCAAAGGACATATTAGAGATCTTCCTAAAAGTGCGTTTGGTATTACTATAGATGATGAAACGGGAGATCTTGTTCCTAAATACTCTATTCCAAGAGATGCTTCTGACACTGTCAAGGAACTCAAAAAACTTGCCAAAGATGCTCAAGTCGTATATATCGCGACTGACGAGGATCGCGAAGGTGAAGCGATTGGTTATCATATTGCTAAAGCTATCGGTAAAGATCCTGAAGTTCTTCCGCGTATTGTGTTTCATGAAATCACCAAAACGGCCATTACCCACGCTCTTCAAAATCCACGTCATCTCAATATGAACTCTATTGACGCACAACAGACGCGACGTATTCTTGATCGTGTCGTAGGATACAAACTCTCTCCACTGCTTGCAAGTAAAATCCAAAAAGGACTTAGTGCAGGAAGAGTGCAGAGTTCTACACTCAAATTGGTCGTAGACAAAGAACGTGAAATTCGTGCGTTTGTGTCCGAGGAATATTGGACGATTATTGGATTTTTTGAAAAAGAGATTGAAGCGAATATTTATGAGTACGACAGTGAAAAGATAGAGAAGCTCACTATTACTAATGAAGAGAAAGCGACTGAGATTACTACTGTTGCAAAATCCGAATCTTATCACGTCCTCTCCATCGAAACTACCAAACGTAAGACCAAAACACCACCGCCGTTTATGACCTCCACACTTCAACAGTCTGCGTCAAGTTTACTTGGATTTTCACCCAAAAAAACAATGATGATTGCTCAAAAACTTTACGAAGGAGTGCAGACTAATCAAGGAATTATGGGAGTGATTACTTATATGCGAACTGACTCAATGAATCTTGCTACAGAAGCAGTCGCTACTGCTCGCGATTATATCTTGACTCATTTTGGTGAAAAGTATCTTCCTGCCAATCCCAAAAACTATGTGACCAAATCCAAAGGAGCGCAAGAGGCACACGAAGCGATTCGTCCTACAAATATCCATTTTGATACCAAACTTGCTGCTCAATATCTTGTGGGAGATGAACTTAAACTCTATCGTCTCATCTACAATCGTTTTCTTGCATGCCAAATGACCGAAGCGGAGTTGGAGTCTCAAACGATTCTCTTTAAAGGTGAGAAGTGTACCTTTAAAGCAAGTGGCAAAAAGTTGCTTTTTGATGGATTCTACAAAGTGACAGGATACAATGAAAAAGACAAACTTCTTCCAGCACTTGTACAAGGACAACCTATAAAGCTTGATGATATCAAACAAGAGCAACACTTCACAGAGCCTCCTGCACGCTACAACGAAGCAAGCCTAATCAAAAAACTCGAATCATTAGGAATCGGTCGCCCAAGTACTTACGCACCTACTGTCACTGTCCTTCAGACACGTGAATATATCGTGATCGAACAAAAACGCATTCATCCTACCGAAATCGCCTTTGTCGTTACAGAAATGCTTGAAAAACACTTTAGTGATATTGTCAATAGCGATTTCACTTCAAATATGGAAGAGGTGCTTGATCATATCGCCGAGGGAGAAACTCATTGGCAAAAAGTACTCAAAGAGTTTTATACGCCATTTATGCAAAAAATCGAAGAGGGCAAAAAAAATATCATCAGTCTCAAAGTAGCCAAACCAACAGGTGAAATGTGTCCAGAGTGTGGTTCGGAGCTATTTCTTCGCAAAGGACGTTTTGGAGAGTTTATCGCTTGCTCTACTTATCCTGAGTGCAAATACACCAAAAACCTCAATGGAAAAGAGAAAGAGAAGCCCGAAGAGAGTGATGAAGTTTGCGATAAATGCGGTGCTATGATGGTGATCAAAAACTCGCGTCGCGGTAAGTTCCTTGCGTGTTCTGCTTATCCAAAATGCAAAAATGCCAAACCTCTCACGCCACCCAAAGAGCTTACAATCCCTTGTCCTGAGTGTGGCGGTACACTCCAAGAGCGTCAAGGCAAACGAGGAAAGTTTTATGGCTGTACCAACTATCCAAAATGCAAATTTATCGCCAATGCTGAACCTGTAAACAAAAAATGTCCCGATTGTGGTTATCTAATGGGCAAAAAAGAGATGAAAAACAAAACCATCTATGCTTGCTTTAAATGCAAACACAAAGAAGATGTTTAAAATCTCAATAG
>DYPM01000105.1 GCA_020719895.1 Sulfurovum sp.
CTCCTTTAAAAGAATTCAATATAACCGATATTTGTGTAATTGGTGTAGTTCCAAAAAAACTACCAAAAAAATCATATCGATATCTATAAATTCTATCATAGCCAGCTTACAACAAAACTGTACGATTTTAATCTAAGATTTTATTCATCAGATACTATTTCAATCTCAAAAAATTTTATTTGGATTAGTGATGTTTAGAAGAGTGTGATTTTGATAAAAATATGTTGCAGACAATCATTAGTCTTTGTGTTTTTGACTTCTTGTTTTACAAGAAGTCTTATAAAAATGGTGATTAATTTTATTTTTTTAAAATAAAATTAAAATTAATCTATGTTTGCAAGCTCTTCATTACCGATTGCAACAATACGTCTCTCCATGCGGTTGATCTCTTCAAGTAATTTTTTGGAGACCTGTTCCATTTCGTCAAAATACATTTTTGCAGTTTCATTCTCTTCGTCTGTCACTTTACGTTTAAGGCCAAAAAGTTTGCTAAAAAATCCTTTGGATTCGAGCTGATAATAGATTTTGTAAATTTTCAAATAGATATCGTGCAGTTGAAAATGAAGAGACTCAATTGTCATCATACACTCCAATGGATTGTTTTGAAGAGCATTAAGTTTTTGGGCATCGCTATAAAACCACTTTCCAAATTTACACTCCGTTGAATTTACAGGTATTGCATCTTCTTTGATATCAAATCCTGAAACAAGCAACTTTGCACGTTGCACCCAATTGATATGTGCTGCTTTTGCAGCACGAAGATGATCTAAGACTTCATTTTTATTCATCATTTTCTCCATAAAAGATTGTTATATGAGAATATCAGTTTTATCTTAAGAATGCGATAAAATCAAATTCAGTGCGTAGCTACAGTGGTGATAAATTTTCTATATGAGTTTAAATTTCGACTTGCAATATAGATTTTTCCTGTTCCGCTTAGACGCATTACAATGCCTTCGCCAGAAACAACCGACTGCATTGCACGACTCAAAAAACCGCCTCCGCTATTACGATTAGGCATCTGGGCTTGATGGTGAACTCCCTCTTCCCAAGCCAAAAGATGTCCATTATCAACGATCAAGTCGCCACTATCGCTACTAAGTTCAATCTCTTCGATAGAGCCTAAACCGTTGATTGCAAGTTGTCCTTTGCCATGAGCATACATTACAAAAAAACCATCTCCACCAAAAATAGCACTTGAGATATTTTGATTGCGTCGCACTTCAAGTTTTACACTATCTTCTGCTGCAAAAAAAGCATAATCATTTAGAAAATAGCCTTTGCTTTGTTGTAAATTCAATATTTTGATATCACCTGGGAGTGAAGGAGAAAGCATCACGACGCTGTCTGATGTTGCAATGAGAGTTTGTTGAAAAAAATTCTCACCGCTTGTAATGGCACGACCCAATGAACTCATCACTCCGCCTCTTGCTTCACCGCGAATCTCAATCCCATCTTGCATTGCAAGCATAGAATCAGATTCGGCAAAGATCTTTTCACCTCGTTGCATCTGTATAATCAAAAAAGGCTCTTTTGATCCATTGAGTTCAAAGTGTGCCATTTTTTATTTATCGCTCTCTTCTTTAGTATTGTTTTCTTTTCGGTTCTCCAAAATAGAGTGATAAGTAGCAACGCCAATAAAAAAAATACCAATAGTTCCCACAATCATTTCATTGACTTCATGGAACATTTTGATGAACATAATAGTAGCCAACGCCAAAATCGCATAGTGTGCACCATGCTCAAGATAGCGATACTCTGTAAGTGTTTTTTTCTCTACAAGATAGAGTGTCAAACTTCGCACAAACATCGCACCAATTCCAAGACCGATCATAATGATAAATATATTACTGCTCAACGCAAATGCACCAATCACGCCATCAAAACTGAATGACGCATCAAGCACTTCAAGATACAACAATCCCATCAAACCACTTCGTACGCCATCTGTACTAAGAAGCTCATCAAGCGAAGCAATCAAAGAGTGGAGCAACACGCCAGTAAAATACGCCAATGCAATTGATGCATCAGCTGTAATATGCACCAAATAGAGTCCAACAGTAGTAGCAATAATCATTTCAATATTGTTGATTTGAGATGCTTTTGTCACTGCACTACTGTTTTCAATGATATGAATCCAGTGTTGTTCACGATCTGCATCAAACAAAAAGTCCAAAAAAACCATCAACAAAAAAGATCCACCAAACGCATAAATCAACTGCTCTGTAGATTCAAGGGTGTGTTGATATTTCTCAGGATGCTCCACTGCCAATCGGAAGGTTTCGATTACGCCAAGACCGCCTGCGATTGATACAATCACAATAGGGAAAATAAAACGCATTCCAAAAACTGCGATAGGAATACCATAGGTAATAAACCGCTCTTGCCATTTTGGCTCCATTGTGTCAAGCACTTTAGCGTTCACTACAGCGTTGTCAAACGACAATGAGATCTCCAAAATCGCCAAAATCGCCGTAATATAAACTGCAGTAAATCCACCAACAAAAAACGCCAACACCAAACCAATAGCCGTGACAATCAAAGAACTTTTAAAGTGATTCATTATTTTATTGCTCCCAAAATTTTAGTACGCATCTCTACTTCGAGTGGATCAAGATTGTTGTCTGCATTTGCTATATATTCAATCAGATTTTCAATCATTGGTGGATACTCTGGATAAGATTTGATTTTGCTAATTTCTGATAAAAGTTTGCCTACTTCAATCGTCCATTTTACTGGGCTTTCTACTGCTTTAGTGAGTGTTTCAATGTGCATTTCGTAGAGTTCGATCGCCTCTTGTGTCATTTGAAGCTCTTTGATTTCATCAATCTCATTAATCAAATCAATCGATACTATCACCTCTTGTGTTTCTGCTTTTTTATCTGCCATCGTCATAAGTGCCATACTGATAACCAATGAATTGACAAATTTTTTCTCTTTCGAGAAACTTTCGGGAGTGTATTGTCTCACCTTTCTACTCGCTTCGGTGTAATAATCACTTGCTTTTTGTTTGATTTTATTCCAATCTAATGGCATAATTTTTTCCTTCTTATCCTATATACTTATCGACAAATCCTTGAAGACCAGCACTATATCCTGAGCCTACGGCTTTAAATCTCCACGAACCATCTTTTTTATACAAAGACCCAAACTCAATCGCAGTCTCTGAAGAGAAATCCTCATCAAGTTCGTATTTGGCGATTTCAGCACCACTCTCTTGATTGTAAAGTCTAATATAGGCGTTTCGTACCTGTCCGAAGTTTTGACCTCTTGACTTTGCTTCGTGGATTGTCACCACAAATATCAACTCCAAAATAGAGCCATCTACTTTGCTTAGATTTACATTGATAGTTTCATCATCTCCATCACCCATACCCGTACGGTTATCGCCCGTATGTTCGACTGCGCCGTCTGGTGATTTGAGATTGTTATAAAAAACAAAGTAGAGTTCTTGAGGAATCTTTCCACTTTGATTGACCATAAACACCGACGCGTCAAGGTCAAAATCAACGCCTGTATCTGTGCTATTGGTGTCCCAACCAAGTCCTATACCAACTTTGGTAAGACTTGGAGCTTCTTTGGCAAGATCAATTCGACCGCCTTTGCTAAGATTGATTCCCATGATTCTCTCCTTTGTAATAGATTACAAAAATCTCTGATTGACAGTTCTTAGAGTATCTTCTAATCTTCTGTCTGTGGTTGGTTCGCCAATCGCTGAAAATTTCCACTCATTATTGCGTCTGTAGAGTTTTCCCAATATCATAGAAACATATCCCGAAAATTTTGAATCACTTGCGATATTGTAGGTTGCAAAAGTACTATTGACTCTACTTGGTGTTCCTTCGTAAAGACGAATAGAAGCATAAGGAATGGTTGCAAAATCGTGTCCTTGGAAGGAGTTGAGTACAAATACCACCTGATCTACATTGTTGTCAATCGAAGAGAGAGTGATTGAGATCACTTCGTTGTCCAAACCGTCATCTCCACCCGTATCTCCAGCTCTATCGTCTCCTGAATGCTGAATACCAGAAGCTCTCAAATCACCAAAGTAAACTACTTTGACAAGATTTTTATTAGCATCAAAAAGCCCTACAGAGAGGTCAAGATCGACAGCCTCTTTTTTGGTACCAAAAAAACCTTTTTTTTCAATAGCACCCCAATTTGCACCTACGCAAAAATCATTGAGAGCAGAGCCATTGTCTTTTTTTAGGTCTATTTTTTGACCTTTTGCAAGATTGATAGCCATTAGATACCCACCCCAAACATTCTACAAAAACCAGCAAGACCTTCATTAAATCCAGCACCTACAGCTTTGAAGTTCCAACCACCATCTTTGCGATAAAGTTCACCAAAATTGATAGCTGTTTCGTTTGAATAATCTTCATCAAGTTCGTATTTGGCAATCTCTGCTTCGCCATTTTGATTAACAATGCGGATATAAGATTTGCTCACTTGACCAAAGTTTTGTCTTCTTTCGTCGGCTTGATCTATAGTAACAGTAAAAATAATCTTCTCAACTTGTGGAGAGATTTTGTCCAAATCAATCTCAACTACCTCATCATCGCCTTCGCCTTCGCCTGTTTTGTTGTCTCCTTTGTGTACAACTGCACCATCAGGCGATGTAGCATTGTTATAAAATACAAAGTGAGCATCGCTGAGTACTTTATCATCTGCACCAACCAAAAATACCGAAGCGTCCAAGTCAAACTGTGCACCTGTGTCTGTTGCGTTAGGATTCCAACCCAATCCAACTCTAATATTTTTGAGTCCTGGAGCCTCTTTGCTAAGTGATACACGTCCGCCTTTTGATAAACTAACTGCCATAATAGTGTCCTCCATAATTGAGATAAATGTTTAATCTTTTTACAAAGATTGGTCGATTATAACATAATGCCATCTCCAAAAAACTACTCAAAATTAAATAAATGCTAAAAAATCTATGATTATGAGATGTCTTCACTTGTGAGCATTTCTAAAAAACGTCATGCCAAACTTGATTTGGCATCTGCTGTATCCCTAAACAAGAGATTGCGGGTCAATCCCGCAATGACGAAATAGAGTTTTTTAGAGGTTCTATAATAGAGTTCTTGCAGAACTCAAAATAACGTGCAATGAACAAGTCCATTGCACTACGCTAACGCTAAGTTGTCTTCAGCAGACGGCTCTCGCGACTGGTCGCTCTGATAAACTTTATATTTAATCATAGGTTCCAATTACAATCCGCAGGCTGAACCCCAAATTTCAATTGCCCACTTAGGGTGATCAATAAATGGATTTCGGTTGTGTTGATAACTCTCTACTACATTATTTCTATTTTTTTCGACCTGCGAGACCAAGTCGTGTATATGCCAATCCAACAAAGAACATAATTTCGCATGGATTGGTTCTGTAGTACTATCATCGCTTGGAACATAATCAACCAATTCAAGATCAGGCTCGCCACCGCCTCCCTCATATCGGACTGCCATATAGAACATCATTCTTGCTACATCGCCTTTGACTTCGGCTCTTGGCTCCCAAATCCATGCATTGTTGCTGGTGTATGAACCTGTAGCACCATCGCCATCGATATACTCATAGCCATTAACGCCTGGCTCAATCTCATCAAACCATCGATTGCCTCTGGCTGAATTTACGGAA
This sequence comes from Sulfurovum sp., assembly GCA_020719895.1. Taxonomy (GTDB): domain Bacteria; phylum Campylobacterota; class Campylobacteria; order Campylobacterales; family Sulfurovaceae; genus Sulfurovum. The sequence continues at coordinate 5,641 of DYPM01000105.1, forward strand.
ATATCCGATGCTCTCAAGTGATGTGCGTCTGTTCCTGCTCCTCGTGATTCTCCAAAGTCGCCGTGCGACTTTGCCCATACATGCTCGCGATTCCATCCCTTGCCACCATCGTACTCTTTTGCGGCATTCTTAGACCATCCACTATAGATGAGTATGACATTGTTAGAGTTATTAGGATCTCTATCTGCAACTTTAAGAATATCCCACACATCGGTGCTTGATGACGTATAAGAGTACTCCGTATGACCATCAATAACTCCATGAAGTGCGGATTTGAGCTCAGAAGCACTTTTATAAAGTGCATTATTATAGTAGGTTTTAAGATTGCTACTTAGATCTGCATACTCATCTGGAGCAGGTGTAGGTGTAGCCGTTGGTGTTGGTGTTGGTGTTGGTGTTGGTGT
>DYPM01000211.1 GCA_020719895.1 Sulfurovum sp.
AAAACAACGAGATCTCTCAAGCACAGCTTGATGCCTCACTCAAATCCCTTGATGCAATGATACAAGCTCAAAATAGCACCATGAAGATGTGGGAAGAGACTATGAAAAAAGTAGGCGATATGGACAAGTTTTTAGAAAATATCAAATCTAAAAACAGACTTCTCAAAAGCTATCAACAAGATGCAAAACTTCAGATAGCCACACTTAGAGATATGCAAACCATCTCAGCTATAAAAGACTCCATAGGTTCGTTCGATGAACTTTTGGCATCGGTCAATTCACTTGAACTTCTTGTATTGGATGAAAAAACAGTTTCGCAACTATTAGGGATTGATTTTAAGTGAGAGTAGCGGTATTTTTTTGTTTTTTGTTTTTAGAATACCTATGGACTTCTCCTTCTCTGTATGAGAAGTGTAAGGCAGAGGCTACCAATGGTGCCGTATGCCAAACCGATACCATTACAAGTCTCATCCAAGAAAAAACCAACCAACTTATGCGTATCCAAAAAGATATATGGGAGACTACAGAAGAGTTTACTACTCGTAAACAAAATCTTGAAAATGAGTATGAACAAAAGATCATCCAAGCCATCAAAGAGGAGACATCAATCAGTGGAATAGGTAAGGCTACCTTCCTCTCTTACGATGCTGACACCCAAACAATAGAACTTGCCTTGTCATGGAATGAAAAAATCAAAGCCATTTTTGACTCCAAAGCATTGCCAACGAAGATCAAAACAATGTTTAAAAGAGAGGCAGGCAAAAGACTTTTTGGTTCTCAAAAGACAATAGACTTTGATATTACACCTCAATACAATGCCCATCAATTGGAAATAGCAGAGATATTTATCTCCGATGGTGAACAAAAACACCCATTAAACAACAATCCAAAAACAATTTACAAATGGCTTACCCCAACCAACGCCACCTGTACCACCAACGGTGGCAAGATAAATAATGATAACGGTATCTGCAAAGCATCATTGGAAGAAGCCAAAGCTATCTGTAGTGCGAGTGATGGAAGACTCCCGTCGGTAGAAAAGCTTAAAGAGGTGGTAATGGAGTGTGGTGGAAAAATAGATGATTTTGATAACAATAAAGCTAATAGCTCCTATCAGTCGTGTTATAAGACCAAAGGTTTCACCTCGGGCTATTACT
>DYPM01000212.1 GCA_020719895.1 Sulfurovum sp.
CAAGTTTAGATTGTACAAGTTTGCTAAAGCTTTGCCTTTGGCAAAATAGGAGTCATTTTGACTCCTATTTTTTAGACGATTATATTACAACAGGTTTTTTCACTACTGTCGCTCCTCACACAGAACCACACTCTCAATACTTTTTGATATAATCGAACGATGAAAAACAAAGAAATATTTTTATGTGCTATCAACAATATCCTCTCAGGCACGTGTCTTGAAGATTGTCACTTCTGTACGCAAAGTGTTCGTTACCACGCCAATATAGAACGCTACAACTATAAATCAATAGCCCAAATCGTAGAAGAGGCAAAACAAGCAAAATCTTATGGAGCGTTAGGATACTGTTTGGTGACCGCAGGCAAAGGACTTGATGATAAAAAAACAGAGTTTGTAGCCAAAGTAGCCGTAGCTATCAAAAAAGAGATTCAAGGAATTCATCTCATCGCTTGCAATGGCACAGCGACACTTGAACAACTTCATCATCTTCGAACGCATGGCGTAGACAGCTATAACCACAATCTCGAAACCTCCGAACGATACTATTCACAAATCTGCACTACACACACTTGGCAAGAGCGATATGCAACATGTGAAAATGTCAAACGCTCGGGACTTTCTCTGTGTACAGGAGGAATTTTTGGAATGGGAGAAGAGGAAGAAGATCGCGACGCACTGCTAAGTGCCATTCACACTCTCTCTCCTGATGCTACACCGCTCAATTTTTTTCATCCCAATCCTGCATTACCGATCAAAACACGTAATATCTCACAAGAAGAGTCATTAGAGATCATTCGCAAAGCACGTACGCTATTGGGAGAAAACAGACTTGTTATGGTCGCAGGCGGTAGAGAGCTTCTTTTTGATGGTTACGAAGAGATGATGTTTGATGCGGGTGCAAATGCAATCGTAATTGGCAACTATCTCACTACTCAAGGTGCTACGCCAAACAAAGACAGAGAGATACTTGATTCGTTAGGATATAAAATCGCAACAAGTTGTGAGAGCATACATCAATAACGATATATAAGATTTTGGGATTGTATTGAGACGATGAATCTTACGCACTTTTGCAAAAGTGCGTAAGATTACATTTCAAGATTCTTTTATTAGAGTTCTTGCAGAACTCAAAATAACGCCTAATGAACGTTATGG
>DYPM01000106.1 GCA_020719895.1 Sulfurovum sp.
TTAAATCAAAAATAAGGCTTTTTATTGAAGACAATTACCATCATAGATACATTTGGTTTCTTTTTTCGTTCCTACTTTGCACTACCTCCACTGAAAAATTCAGATGGATTTCCTACAGGACTTTTGAGTGGATTTATCAATTTTATCGATTCATTACCTCAAGAACACAATACTGATTATCTTGTGTTTGCTCTTGACAGTAAAGGCAAAACATTTCGAGAAGAACTCTATCCTGAGTACAAAGCCCACAGAGAGTCTCCACCTGAAGATCTCATAAAACAACTTCCTATCGCAATCGAATGGATAGAGAAGATGGGATTTGCTCATTTTGCTAAAGAAGGTTTTGAAGCTGATGATGTGATTGCGACTGTGACACGTATTGCAAAAGAGCAGGGCGTTCGTGTCCGCATCGTATCGCACGATAAAGATCTCTATCAGCTTATCGATGATAAGCGTGTTGTGCTTTTTGATTCGGTCAAAAAAAGCAATGTCGACGAAGAGGCTTGTATTCATAAATTTGGTGTAAATCCACGTGATTTTATTAATTTTCAAGCAATCGTCGGAGACAGCTCTGATAATGTTCCTGGAGTCAAAGGAATAGGACAAAAAGGTGCAAGCGGACTTATCAACACTTATCATACACTTGAAGAAATTTACGACAATATCACACAATGTGGTACAGCACGAATACAAAAACTCCTTCTTGAAAATAAAGAGAACGCATTTCTCTCTCGTCAATTGGTCACGATGAGAGAAGATTTATATGAGAATCTTGATTTTGAGTCTTTGAAGTTTGAAAACAAAAATTATCTTGAAGCACTTGTAGATGAGTTTGAAAAATACGAAATGAAACAAGCACTTCGCAAAGCCAAAAATGAAAATAACCCAAAAGATAGCAAAAATAAAGTAGAAAATCCATCAAAAACACCTTCAATTCTTCATTTTGAAGCCATTACACTTGACTCAAATGAAAAAATAAACGAAGTGATTGCTTCTATTACGACAGATCCAATCGTGGCATTTGATACTGAAACCACTGGACTTGATACACGTTTGGAGAGTTTAGTAGGATTTAGTTTTGCTTTTGAGGATCATCGAGCCTATTATGTTCCCATAGCACACACCTATTTGGGTGTCCAAACACAAGTAACGCTTGATGAAGCGTTGGAGGCAATCAAAAAACTTTTTGCATTTAAAATCGTTGGACAAAATCTTAAATTTGATCTTTCATTACTCTATAACCGCTATGGATTTGAAGAGATAGTACCATTTGCCGATACTATGATTATGGCGTGGCTGAGTGATGCTGGAAGTAGAGTAGGTCTTGATGTACTTGCTGATAAATTTTTTGGTTATACAATGAAGCCATTTAAAGAGATGGTAAAAAAAGGGGAAGATTTCTCAAGTGTGACTATCGAAGAGGCGACCTTTTATGCTGCTGAAGATGCGTGGATGACACGTATGCTCTATTTTGCATTAGAAAAAAAGATGACACTCGCTTCTCTTGCACCACTTTTTAGCGAAGCAACCTATGTAGAATATCCTTTTATCAATACTTTAGCACGAATGGAAAAACTCGGTATCAAAGTAGATATAGATCATCTTATTTTTCTCAAAGAGAGTTTGAGTCAAAAACTAAAATCACTTACCCAAGAGATTTATACACTAAGTGGCACAGAGTTTAATATCAAATCAACCCAACAATTAGGAGTTGTGTTGTTTCAGCAGTTGGGTCTTAAGGGAGGCAAAAAAAACAAAACAGGTTACTCGACTGACGAAGCAGTACTTCAAACATTAGTAAATCAACATCCTGTTATTTCCAAACTATTAGAGTATCGCGAATATCAAAAGATGCTCTCTACCTATATCGAGCCATTCCTCAAACTCGCCAAGAACGATACAAATCATCGTATCTACACTTCATTTATCCAAACAGGCACTACTACAGGACGACTAAGCTCTAAAGAGCCAAATTTGCAAAATATTCCTACAAGATCAGCATTAGGAAAATCAGTACGCGAAGTGTTTATCGCCAAAGTAGGGTATCGATTAGTAAGTATTGACTATTCGCAAATAGAGTTGCGTCTCTTGGCTCATTTTTCGCAAGATGCTGCTTTGATGGAGGCGTTTCGTATGGGTCAAGATATTCACTTGGCAACTTCAATCAAACTTTTTGGCAAAGAACAAGCGACTGCAAAACGAAACATTGCCAAATCAGTCAATTTCGGTCTGCTTTATGGTATGGGACCAAAAAAACTCTCCGAAGATACAGGAGTCACAATGATAGAAGCCAAAGAGATGATGAGTGCCTATTTTGCTTCATTCCCGACTGTCAAACACTATCTTGAAGAGATTCAAGAACATGTAAAAATCAATGGATATGTGAAGACACTGTTGGGACGTAGACGCTTTTTTGATTATGAAAGTGCCAATGGAATGCAAAAAGCTGCTTATATGAGAGAATCAGTCAATGCCGTATTTCAAGGAAGTGCCGCTGATTTGATGAAGCTTTCGATGAATCAGATAGACGCAATCATACAAAAAGAAAAACTTGACGCATCAATGTTATTACAAATCCATGATGAGTTGATTTTTGAGATCAAAGAAGAAAAAGCAGAAGAGATTGTAAAACGTTTTGTTGATGTTATGGAGAATATTTACAAACTCAATGTGCCATTGGTCTGTTCGGTAAGTATCGGTAAAAATTGGGGAGAGTTAAAGTAGCTATGTTTTAAAAACTTCGCTAAATCTTCTAAAAACGATACCCGATAGACACGATACTGTTAAATCCGTGAGCGTAATTGGGAGTATTTAGAAGCTTAGTAGCATCTTCTCCTTTACCGCTTGAGCCCATCAAAAACTCCATATTCCATGAGCTATCAATCGCAAAATCAACACCAAAAAGACCATAACTGTTGAAAGTATCTGTTTTGTCGGTAAGTTTTGTATTTTTGTAGAGATACTCACCACCAATAGAGACAAAAAGTCTTATTTGTGAGTCAAGATAAGATTTGAGATAATATCGAACACCCAAACGTTGGGTTTGAAATGAGTTCCATGATTCTTTTGTGTTGCCTATTTTTACGCCTCTAAGATAGGCTTCTGTGTATGTTGATTCGATTTCAAACTTAGGAGAAATCGCATAGGCGAGAGTTCCTCCTGTTCCCTCACAATCTTGAATGGTAAGAGTATTTAGAGATACTCTTAAATCAATAGCATTAATCGAGAGAGTCAAAAGTGTAATCAACATAAAATGTCTCATTAAAATTTATATCCAATTCCGTAGTTTAGATGTAATGCTCTGTTTTGAATAACAGATATACCTTTGCCTACATCTTCTGACCAACCACTCGCATATGTGACTCTTGCTTCTGCTGAGAAAAACCACTCTTCATTGATATCAAAAATCTTTTGGAGTCCTGCTTGAATAACAAAACCAGAAAGATCATATCCTGTACCAAATGTAAGTGGTCCATGTCCTTTGCCGTGAAAATGCTCACGATTATAAGTAATATCAGGATGCGTAATCAAAAGACCAGAACCCACTCTAAAAACAGTATCACCCCACTCTTCATTAAGTTGCCATGCTCTATTGACAAAAAAGAAGTTAAATCCATCAGTCATCTCCCAATGCTCAAGTTTGCCAGTTAGTTTGGAGTTTGCGATATAGAGTTTTTGATGAGTATGTTCGACTTCCCAAGCTGTAACATCATCCCATTTGGTCAATCTCAGTCCATAATATACAGGCCAAGTGAGTGGTTTAGTAGAGAGTTCAACATCTTTAATACGAATATCTGTTTCATCAGATTTTTTATAAGTAAGAGTCTCTTTCATATTGGAAACAAAACCTCCATAAAGAAGCACAGAGTAGTCATACGCTACAAGCATAACAGATGTAGCGAGTGTTGCAAGAAGTAGTTTGAGTGTTTTCATATCGACCTAACCTAATTGTTTTTTTGAATGAAATTGTATCTATTCATTTATTAAAAGTGAGGTAAATACGTAACAAAAACTACTCTTCAAATACCAAATCCAAAATTTCTCCCTTAAAACGCAAATCCCCATAAGGTGCTTTATCGTCATTACGATAATCTGCACTTGTCGTAATCACTCCAAGATGATACTCGTTTTGCATAAAATATTGATACTCTCCTTTGGCGTGTGAAGGATTATCAAAAAGCGCCATCAGTGCAAATCCGAACAACCCATTTCTTTGGAGTGTTGATTTGAGATCATTGACTTGACGATAGGTTTGTTCTGCTTTTATAGTCCAACCACTTCCATTGACTTCTTCATTTTCAACTACATTATTATTGTTGTCATCACTCCATGTTGCAGTCGCGATTGTGATATAAGGCAAAAATACGGGTTTATTGTATTTTTGATACAAAAATTGTGTGAAATTACTGATACGTTGTGCTAAATAGTCAATACCTATTTGTTCATCACTGTATTGAATGGGAATAGGGGATTGTAGTGTGCCAGGATTTTTTGGATTACGACTAAACTGTCCTACCATCTCTTGAAATGAGATAAAATCAAGACTTTGCGAAAGGTCCTGATAAATAATATTGGGTTCAGACCAACGTTTTTGATCGCCTAACGCACAGTTTGCATATCCACAACTTTCTAAAACGTCAAAAAACCCTCGATTGCCTGTATCAGTCATCGCCAAAGAGAAGAGTATATCTTTTGTGTTTGTTTTGATAGTGTCGATAGCATTTTTTATAATCGTCGCAAAAGCGTGCTGGTTTGTTTCGCTTTCAAGTACTTTGTCTTTGTTAAATTCAGGCTCCATAATAAAAAGTTTTGTACCATTAAGATCACGTAAAAAATTAGAAAGACGTTGAGCATCTTGCAGATACGCTGTCTGCTCTTGCGAGGTTGGCATCATCGTCAATAACTCATCTCCAAAATACCAATAAACAAACACAGGTACAATTCCATGATCTATCGCTTCTTGAATTTTGATTTTGCTATACCAATTCTCTTTCCAACCTTTAGAAAACCAATAGACCAAAAAACGTGTAGATTGAAGTTTTTGCTGTAGGGCAATAAAAGCATCAGGATTAAATAATTTTATTTTTTTATAAGATGTATTATTTGCGATCGTCTCATCTAAAATAAGATCTGTTGCGTTGATCCAAATCAATTCGTTAGAACTCCACAACTGAGGATCAGGCACAAAACCAAAAGATGACGAGCCTCCAAAGCCGACATTAAAATCTTTGAAAATAGGGTGAGGATTTTTAATCAATGTAGTATTTGTTTCATTATTTTTGATTGTACTATTAGTATCTGATAGATTAATGTCATCTGAAGAATCTTTTTTACTACAACCCAAAATAGAAATAAGTGCAAAAAATAAAATAGACACCATAAAAAAACGAGATAGATTATTTTTGTAGAGAAGCATAAATGAATCCTTATTTATTTGAGATAAGAGTTGAGAAGATTGAAGCTTTCATTAAAGGTCGCTTGACTTACTATCCAACCAAGTTTGGGAGCTTTGTAGAAGTAAAGTTCCCAAACAATTGGATGGTATTGACGCTCTGAGAGAATTACAAAACGAACCAAATTTGTACTTATGTGTTCTTCGTGAATCTTTTCGATCGTGATGACTTTACCAAAACGACTCTCATAAACAGTGAGTTGTTGCTGAAGTGCTAATATCTGTTGCTTTTGACCTTTCATCATAGGGTTATTGGAAAAAAGTTTAAAAAGAGAGTTATATTCTGCTTTTTGAACATCATGAAAAAACTCCTTGAGTTGTTGTTCGGGATCTCCCTCATAGGCATGAGATGGCGTTGAGAGCAAAAGTAGGGTAACAATCAAAAACAATCTTTGCATTATCAAATATCCTTTTTTATAAAATTTTGAGGGAAGTATAACAAAAGATATTGGCATTTACCAAAACACACAAACGCCTTAAAGCTTTAACTTGACTTACCTCTTTAACTACTTTA
>DYPM01000213.1 GCA_020719895.1 Sulfurovum sp.
CTCAAAGAACTCATCGCACAAACCTTTAAAGCTATCGCAGAACTTAGAATTTCACAAGCCAAAACCGATGCCAAGCTTGAGGAAATAGCCAAGCTTTTAGGTGGCATTGAAAACTCTCAAGAGGATGCCACTGAAGAGTTTTTCCATAACTCCCTTAGCTACACCAAAGCGTTATCAGGGGCGAGCTATGATAATGATGAAAATATCACAGATCAAGAGCTGATAAAGTCGATATGTTCAAGAAAAGCAAATAAGGGTCTTGAAGAGTTATGGCAATCTTGTATGCCTACTGAAAATGAAGTAGCAGAAGAGTTTTTCTATAACTTTCTTGAAGAGAAAAAAGAGTTGGCGGGAGTGCGTTATGACAATATTGATCGTAATGTCTCAAGATTTTACAATAAGATCAAAGATGAGTTTGATGTCGTAATGATCAATGGCAAAGATGTCGCAGTAATTGAAGTCAAATACAAAGCCCGTAAGAGTGATATTGAAAAATTAGCGACTACCAAAAAAGAAAATTTCAATACTCTTTTTCCTGACTACAAAGAGTTCAACCAAGACTTTGCCATCGCCAGTTTTAGTATCAGTGATGATCTCAAAGAGCAGGCATTGGACGCAGGTGTGATTGTGCTTCAACGCAAAGGCAAAATTGTCGAGACATTTGTCAAAGAATCCAAATAAATCAAAAGAGGAAAATATGAAAGAGACAGAAACATTAAAAGAAGCATTTGAAAATTTCACACAAAATATGATTGATTGCAAAGACGAACAGTGTTCGACAACCGAAGAGATCAATCTCAAAGATTACCCTTCTTATACCGAAGCACTCTACGCACAACTTATCGCACCAACACAAAGTGGTGTTTTTATTTCGCGTTGGGATATCAAAGAGATTGCATTGGTCGCTGGAGATTCGATGACGATTCAACCTCGCAAACGAATGTTTGAGATGCTTATGAAATACGCCACTAATCGCGACACAATGCAACGGGTACTCGATGCTCTTGAGGCACATATAGAAACAAAGATTGAAATTTACGAGGAGTGTATCGAGAAATTCCCTGCAAGTCGTGAGATTTTTGAGCCACAAATCACAAAAGCAAAACGAACGATTGGACTTTTTCCTCGTATTTTGGAGGAGTATTTTCC
>DYPM01000214.1 GCA_020719895.1 Sulfurovum sp.
TAATTTTACCCAACTGTGTTAAAATCTTGCATTTTTAACTGATGTTTGTAGCTATCAGATTGAAAGCACTCTAACCAAAAAGGTACACTTTCCATTGAAAAAAACACACGATTTGTCTTCAAAAAACCAACAAGACTCCGAAGCCTATCTCGAAAAAAAATCTTTTTATGACGCTCTTCTCACTATTTACGGCAGAAATGCCGTCATGGAAGCTCTTGAAGATACGACGATAGAGATTTATAAACTTCATCTTTCCACATCAAATCAAGAGAGTTCACAGCTTATCCAAATGGTCGCATTAGCAAACCAACGTCATATTCCTATCGTTTATCATGACAAAACCGCTCTCTCTCGTATCTCCAAAAATGCCAAACAAGATCAAGGTGTCGCTCTTGATATTGTGATGAATCACTTTAGTGATCTTGATACATTTATCACTACACATACACACTATCGCGTGATTGCTCTTGATGGGATTCATAATCCTCAAAATCTTGGGATGATTATTAGATCTTGTGTTGCAGGAAATATTGATGCTATTTTGCTTTCGACTAAAGGTGCAGCACAAATTTCGCCTTTGGTGATAAAAGCGAGTGCTGGAACACTTTTTAAAATACCAATTATTAGAAGCAACAATCTCACTCAAACACTTCAGAGGCTTTCAAAAAATAGTGCGACACTTTATACACTTTCGTCTTACGCGACACAAAACTATAAAGCGATTGAGTACTCAAACAAAACCGTATTTGTATTGGGAAATGAGAGTGATGGAGTAAGTAATGAGATTGCAAAAATATGCGACAAGCAGATTGTGATACCAATGCAAAGAGGTGTTGAGTCGCTTAATGTCGCAGTCACTGCATCGCTTTTGGCATTTATGTAAAACTTTAGGGAATCTCTAAAAACTACATTTTGGATTGCTTCGGCTTTTACAAAGCCTCGCAATGACGGGATTTGTCATTGCAAACGTTGTGAAGCAATCTATGTTTTTAGAAGTTCCCCCAAATCAATACTATAGAAAATTCTCAGAAAAATTGACCACACTTTTTGTCGCCTCAATCTTTCTATCCGCATATAAAACAACATCTTTGATGACAAGTTTTTGGATAGCACAAATAAGGGTTTCCATTTGTGCGTAGTTTGGTTG
>DYPM01000215.1 GCA_020719895.1 Sulfurovum sp.
GTTTAAATCCAAAATCAGTGAGTGGGTCGATAAATATTTCGGTGTTTTGGGGCATTTTTGATCCTTTGATCTGACTCTTTACACACTTTTTAACAAAAGTGCGTAAAGAGTCAGTTGTCTAAGATTGTTTTTTAAGCATTCTTGCAAGTATCGCTTGCATACGAAGCCACGATTTATGTTCTATCGCAGGAAAACCTGCATAAGTTTTCCCTCCTGGAACTCTCTTTGTCAAACCACTTTTGCCTGCAATCGTAGTAAATGGCTCGACAGTCATATGTCCCGCTAAAGCACTTTGACCGCCCATCACGACATTACGTCCAAGAATAGAAGAGCCAGCCATTCCCACTTGTCCAGCAAGCAAAGAGTGTTCACCGATATCGCAGTTGTGTGCGATATGTACTAGATTATCCAATTTTGCACCGCGTCTAATATAAGTAGAGCCAAACACGGCACGATCAACAGAACAGTTTCCACCCAACTCTACATCATCTTCGACTATTACGTTTCCATTTTGATAGATTTTGATATGTTCTCCCATTTTGGTGTGAGCAAAACCATAACCATCACATCCGATCACTGTGCCACTGTGAATAATACATCGACTTCCCATCTGTGTGCCGTGATATAGTGTGACATTAGGATGAAGTAGTGTGTCTGATCCAACGACGACATTGTCGCCAATATAACATCCTGCCATAATCATCGTATTTTTCCCGATAGTCACATTTTTGCCAAAATTCACACTTTTGTCGATATGACATCCAACACCAAGCGACGGCGTACCACGTTCTATACTCATATCATGAGAAAAAAGTTTGGAAGCGTATGCCAACTTAAGGTACGGTTCACTCGTAATCAAAGGAAGTGTGGTAGAGGGAAGATTGTCTATATAACGTGCGTCGATGAGTACTGCTACGGCTTTAGTATTGGCAAGGTCACAGAGATGTTTTTTGTCACTTAAGAATGAAAGTTGTGTCTCTGTCGCCTCTTTGAGTGTATGAATTCCCGTAATCGTACAATCCTTGCCTTCGAAAGGAACATCTATTTTTTGTGCAATTTCACTTAGTTGATATTGTCTCATCAGTTCTCCTACTAATAAATTTTGTACAATCTAAACAAGTTCAGATTGTACAAGTTTG
>DYPM01000107.1 GCA_020719895.1 Sulfurovum sp.
TTTACAGTAACTGATATTACACACTCAAACGAATAAGTTCATTTGAGCTATAGAGAGAATTTATACCTACAACCCACCAAAGCTACAAAAAACTTTTCTCAAGTGTGATAGAGGTTTTATGTACTTTTGTAAAAAAGTATGAAAGGTTAGTTATTTAGAAATTTTTGGATAGAATTGAGCCAATTTTATTGTAAAAAAGACGGAAAAATATGGAAAATTTAGACGAAAAAATTCTTCAAGCCAAAACGCTTGAGGAGTTAGAAAAGGTTCGTGTTGAACTCTTTGGCAAAAAGGGATTTCTCTCTTTGGAATTTGCCAAAATGAAAACCATCCCAGCCTCCGAAAAAAAAGCCTTTGCTGAAGGTCTCAATAACACCAAAGAGAGACTCCAAACACTCTTTGATACACGATATGAACTGCTCAAAAAAGAGGAGATTGAATTGATTCTTCAAAGTGAAGCGATTGATGTCTCTCTCTATGAAAGTCGTGGTGAAAAAGGTGCATTGCATCCTGTGATGGATACGATGGATAAAATTATTGATTATTTTGTCGCTCTTAACTTCTCTGTGGAGTCAGGTCCGATGGTGGAAGATGATTTCCACAACTTTGAAGCACTCAATCTCCCAAAACATCATCCCGCACGTGATATGCAAGATACTTTTTATTTTAAAGATGGCGGACTTTTGCGTACGCACACTTCGCCCGTACAGATTCGCACAATGATGCAGACAAAACCACCAATTCGGATGATTGCTCCAGGTTCTGTTTTTCGTCGAGATTATGATCTTACGCATACGCCGATGTTTCATCAAGTCGAAGGATTGGTTGTCGAAGAGAAAGGCAAAGTGAGTTTTGCCAATCTCAAAGCAATTTTGGTTGATTTCTTACATTATATGTTTGGTGACGTAGAGGTACGTTTTAGACCAAGTTTTTTCCCGTTTACTGAACCTTCTGCTGAAGTGGATATTTCTTGCATTTTCTGTGGTGGCGATGGGTGTCGTGTCTGTTCGCATACTGGCTGGTTAGAAGTACTTGGATGCGGAATTGTTGATCCTAATGTTTTTAAAGCTGTTGGCTATGAAAATGTAAGCGGTTATGCTTTTGGACTCGGAGTTGAGCGGTTTGCGATGTTGATTCATCGTATTCCTGACTTGAGAACTCTTTTTGAGGGAGATATTCGACTATTGGAGCAGTTTAGATGAGAGTAACACGAAGTTGGTTAAGTGAATTTATCGATTTGGGTGATGTCTCTATCGACACGCTTTACAAAACATTCAACAGTATTGGACTTGAAGTAGATACTCTTGTAGAGTTTAAAATTCCTCCAAAAGTAGTCGTAGGCAAAATCATCTCGTGTGCAAAACATCCTGATGCTGATAAACTCAATGTATGTCAAATCGATATAGGCACGCAGATCAAGCAGATTGTGTGCGGTGCTGCGAATGTGGTCAATGCAACTTATGTTGCGGTGGCGACTATCGGTGCAGTTTTGCCTGAGGATTTTCATATCAAACCAGCAAAACTGCGTGGCGTAGAGAGTGAAGGAATGGTTTGTTCTTCTACAGAGCTTGGATTGCCAACGCTTGGTGATGGGATTATGATTCTTGATGAGAGTATTGGAGAGTTGGTGGTTGGAAGAGAGCTTAGAAGTTATTCTGTGTTTTCTGATACGGTAATAGAATTGGAATTGACTGCCAATCGTGGTGACTGCTTGAGTATTTATGGCGTCGCACGAGATTTGAGTGTTGCACTCAAAAAACCACTTCACACTGTTGAGTCACCACAAATCATATACTCTTCGCAAGAGATAGAGTCATTTCTCGCTATCCAAACACAAACAATCGATGCCCAACTTCTCTACGTTGTAGCAGAGAAGATTTCTTTAAAAGCATCTTTTTTGGTTGCATTACGATTGGCAATGGTAGAAGAGATGCGTGAAGATATTTTGGATGCTTATCTTGCTTATGCGACACATGCGACAGGTGTACTGTTGCGTGCATATGAGATGCAAACTTCATTGATTGACTTAGAGATTCGTACACCACAAGTTGGTATTGTAGAGGTTGTCAATGGCGATGAGATACTCTCTGTTGTTGGAGTCAATCAAAATCAAAATACGTTTCCAAAAGAGCATTCTAAAACAGTGCTTTTGGAGGCGAGTTATAGTGATCCTGATATGTTGGTCGAAGCGGTCGCACAAACCAAACTATCAACTGATGCACTCTACTATCAAAGCTCACGCGGAAGCAGTCCTGATCTTGCTTTTGGTATGACTTATCTTCAAGCATTGTTGCAAAAAAAACAAGAGATTTTGTTTGCACAAAAAACTCTCAAAGTTGGAACGCCAAAGAAGCCCAAAAATATCACTATTGACACCCACGAAATAGCAGATATTATTGGAGCAGAGATTAGAGCAGAGGAGATGGTTAATATTCTTGCGCGACTTGGATTTGCAGTCACATCTCAAAACGAGCATCGATTTGTACTTGATGTGCCACTTTTTAGACACGATATTCACAATATTCAAGATATCGCCGAAGAGATTGTTCGTATCGTCGGTATCAATCATATCAAAGCCAAACCGCTCACTTTTGCAGAACAAAATCGCACTAATGCGACACTTGAACGGTATTACTTCAAAAAAGCATTGAGAAATCGTGCTGTTGGATGTGGTTTTTATGAAAATGTAAGTTATCTTTTTACCCATAAAATGGCACTGGAAAAATATGGTTTTAATCTTATCGATGAATCTTTAGAGCTTTCCAATCCGATAGCCGAAGAGTTCAATACACTTCGCTCTACACTTCTTACAAATCTACTTTTTGCTACACAACGTAATATCAATTACTCTATCAAATCCATTCCACTCTTTGAGATTGGTGCAGTTTTTAATACTCAAAGAGAGCAACGTGAAATGATGGCGTTGATTTGGTGTGGAGAAAAAGAGCCTCAAAGCATACGCAATCAAGGCAAACCTACAGACGTGACTTTTGGTTCATTTACACAACTTTTGGGCGGTGTTATCGGAGCATTTGAGTTTAAACCGTGCAGTAGTCATAACGGACTAATTCATCCATATCAATCTGCTGATATCATTAGAGATGGAAAAGTGTGCGGTTATCTTTCAAAACTTCATCCTGTCGCACAAGAGGCTTTAGATCTTCCTGTCACGTTTATCGCTGAAATGGCGTTTGATGCACTCTTGCCACATCACATCAATGCTAAGCCAATCTCAAATTTTCAAGGAGTCTATAAAGATCTTTCGATTGTGATTGACAAATCTGTAGGGTATGGTGAGATTGCAAATGTAATCAAAGGATTGACTCTTCCAATGCTCAAAAACAGTTTTTCGGTAGATGTTTATCAAGATGCTTCATTGGGAGAAAAAAAGAGTCTCACGATTCGGTTTTTTATCCAATCGATGGAAGATACACTCAAAGAGAGTGAGATAGAGTACACGATGCAAACGATTATCGAAGCGTTGCACGTTTCTCATCAAGCCGTACTAAGGTAACTTATGAAAATTGAACTCGCTTCTGCTTATGGATTTTGTTTTGGTGTTAAACGAGCAATTCAACTTGCTCAGGAGCATCAAGGAAGCAAAACTTACGGACCACTTATTCACAACAAAGATGAAATCAACCGCCTTAGAGAGGGATTTGAAATCACTCTTGCTGAGAGACTCGAAGAGATTAAAGAGGGAGATTCAGTCGTCATTCGCACTCACGGTATTCCAAAACAAGAGTTGTCGATTCTCAAATCCAAAAACAATACAGTCATTGATGCTACTTGTCCTTATGTGACTACGCCGCAAAAAATTGTCGAAGAGATGAGTAATGTTGGTTATTCGATTGTGATTTTTGGAGATAAAGACCATCCTGAAATTAAAGGAGTAGTGAGTTATGCCAAAAATCCAAACGATGTCCATATCGTACTTGGAAGTGATGAGCTTAGCGAATTGCGTTTTTCTAATAAAGTCGCATTAGTATCACAAACGACACGAAAACCAGAAGATTTTTTGAAAATTGCCAATAGACTTATCATAGAACACAAAGAGGTGCGTGTATTTAACACCATCTGTAATGCTACTTTTGAAAATCAAGATGCCGCAGCGGATTTGGCAAAAAGAGCAGATGTGATGGTGGTGATTGGAGGCAAACACTCCTCCAACACCAAACAGCTTTATAGTATTTGCAAACATGAATGCCCCGATAGTTATCTCATTGAAAATGAGAGCGAATTAAATCCCAAATGGTTTGAGGGCAAATCACTTTGTGGTATCTCAGCGGGAGCTTCCACACCTGATTGGGTTGTTCAAAATGTCGTTTCTCAAATTAAAATATTTCAACAGTAGGTTTTTATGAACTCTATCACACTCAAACCAATCGACACCATTGATGGAGAGATCAATCTCCCTGGTTCTAAAAGTCTCTCCAATAGAGCATTGCTTTTGGCCGCATTAGCAGAAGGAACGACGACAATTACTAATCTTTTGGAGAGTGCTGATACAAAACATATGCTCAATGCACTCAAACTTCTTGGTGTCTCTTACACACTTTCAGAAGATAAAACAGAGTGTGTTGTTCGTGGCAATGGTGGAGCGTTTGAACACACACAAGAGATCGAACTCTTCTTGGGAAATGCTGGTACAGCAATGCGTCCTTTGACTGCGGTACTGTGTTTGGGAAAAGGAACATATCATCTCACGGGTGAACCAAGAATGGAAGAGCGTCCGATCGGTCATTTGGTAGATGCGTTGAGAGAAGCAGGAGCAAATATTACCTATCAAAAAAATGAAGAGTTTCCGCCTCTTACGATTGAGGCAATTGGACTTCATGGTGGTGAAATCGAGATTGATGGCGCGATTTCAAGCCAATTTCTCACCGCTTTTTTGATGGCAGCACCGTTGATTGGTGAAGATATCACTATCTCTATCAAAGGGGAACTTGTCTCTAAACCATATATTGATATTACACTTCATATTATGCAACAGTTTGGTGTCAAAGTGGAAAACCAAAACTACAAACGTTTTTGGATCAAAGGCGGACAACGCTATCTCTGTGCAGGTACATTTATGGTAGAAGGTGATGCTTCTTCGGCTTCTTATTTTCTTGCAGCAGCAGCCATCAAAGGAGGCACTGTCAAGGTCACAGGGATTGGCAGAAAGAGTATCCAAGGCGATATTCGTTTTGTAGATGTATTGGAAAAAATGGGTGCTAAAGTGGAGTGGGGAGACACCTATATCAAGGTAAGCAAAGGAACGCTCAAAGCCATTGATATGGACTTCAACCATATTCCAGATGCTGCGATGACCATCGCTACAACAGCACTTTTTGCCAAAGGCACAACAACTTTGCGCAATATCTACAACTGGCGTGTTAAAGAGACCGATAGAATCACTGCTATGGCAAATGAGTTGCGAAAAGTTGGTGCAAAAGTAGTAGAAGGAGAAGACCATCTCAAAATCACACCTCCAGCAAAATTTCTCCACGCTACAATAGACACTTACGATGATCATCGTATGGCGATGTGTTTTTCACTACTCGCTCTCTCTCCTTCTTCTGTTACAATCAACGACCACGAATGTGTCGCAAAAACCTTCCCTACATATTTCAAAGTCTTTGAATCCATTAGTCACTACAATAAATAAGTGGCTTTTTTGGGATTGTAGTTTCGACAGCCACTAATCTTATATTTTTTGAAAAAAATGTGTAAGGTTAATGAATAATAAAACAATCAAAAAAAGAACGCATTGTCCCAA
>DYPM01000108.1 GCA_020719895.1 Sulfurovum sp.
AAAAGAGGGGAGACAAGAAGGAATGGAATCCAAAGCGATTGAGATAGCAAAAAATCTTCTTGATATTTTAGACAACAAAACCATAGCTTCAAAAACAGGGCTTAGCGAAGAGACTATAGAAAGCTTGAGACAATAACATTTTTCTTCGTTTTTGATGGGCGACAATTGAATCCTCCAGCCCAAAAGGCTAAGAAAACCCTAAAAGAAAATGAATCAAAAGAAAAATCCCAAAAGTCATTAATGGTGAAAATATCATCCATCCATAAAAACGATCTCTCAAAAGATACCACAAAACTCCAATCCATCCGACTATCAATCCAAACCGATGCAACCAAAAAAGCCACTCTATCGATTTGAGCATAGATCCCACTAAGCCCATCGCAATAAGCACGCCAACGCTTCCTAATGCAATCCATAATTTTTGTCCCATATCTTTATGACGAAACTGCCAAAAAAGAAGAGAGAGTGTCAGTAGTGCAATTGCGATTGTAAAGATCTTCATCGTGTCGTACTCCTTTCAAACCACCATAAAAATGCAAACATCAAGCCTGGTGTTGTGGTGATTTTGTTATCAAATATCATTGCCTTAGCTTCACTCACAGGCAAATAAACCACCTCAATCATCTCCAAATCTACACCGCCACCTTCTGAAATACGCATCGATTCATCGACTTCGGTATAGTAGAGATTTTGTTTGCTTCCTGCAAATCCAACTGATGTATGAAATGTAGCGACTTTTTGGATATTTTCGACCAAAACAACATAACCGCACTCCTCTTCAATCTCTTCTCTTGCGATATCTTCAAGTGAGAGTTCTTTGTCTACCATTCCCGCACAAAGCTCGTGAGTGACACCGATATTATTAAAGAGCGACCAGTCGCGAGAGCTGTCTGCTGAAGACAACTTAGCGTTAGCGTAGCACAATGGACTTTGTTCATTGTGCGTTATTTTTGGTTCTGTAAGAACTCTATTGAGATAAACAGCAGGACGAAATTGTTTGACAAGTACAAATGCTTCTTTTTGAGTGTGATAGATCAAAATTGCAACACTGTCACTTGCTTGTACTACTTCCCAACTTTTTGCAATGCCGTTTTGATTGTATCGTACCAACAAAGGAGAGATGTAGCTCGGATCTTCAAGCGGATGAATTGTAAAATCACTAATTGTATGTTTCATAGTATGCCTTTTTTGTATGACGTTCTAAAAAATTTGACATTATGTCACCTCTAAAAATTACATTTTGGATTGCTTCGACTTTTGCAAAGCCTCGCAAAGACAGGATTTGTCATTGCGAACGAAGTGAAGCAATCTATATTTTTAGAGATATCCATTAATCAGATGGCTCAATAAGATATGCAAGGTTAGTTGTTGTTTGCGAGTCTATCTTGCGAATGACCCAAATAATACAACAACCTATCTTTGTACTCTTTGGCTCCTTTGATTGTGACGGTTTCATATTCTATTTTGCGATGGGTTGAGGAGACATTGAGTACTTTGAGTGGATCAATCCATCTGCCGTTTTTTTGGAGACCCAAATGAAGATGTGGGCCAGTGCTTCTTCCTGTGTTTCCTACATAGCCTATCACTTCTCCTTTTGAGACTGATTTTCCTGTGTGTACGCCTGTGCGACTAAGGTGTGCATAAAGAGATTCGTACCCTTGATTGTGTCGTATCTTGACTACATTCCCATAGCTTCCCATTCCGCCCGAGTAGGTTACCCTTCCATCATTGATTGCTAAAAGCGGTGTTCCTTTTCTAGCACCAAAATCAGTACCGTGATGTGGACGATAATGATTTAGAATCGGATGCCATCGGCGATAACTAAACAGTGAAGTGATACGAACATGACGCAATGGCATACCAAATCCAGCTTTTTTTATCACACTTTCTCGTTTGATTTTTTGTTGATAGTCTCCCTCTTGAGTGTAGTATGAACCTTTTGCTTCTTCTACGCCATTTCCCTCTTCATCAACAAGCAAAATTTTTTCTTTACCTTCAAAGTTGAGTTTTATTGCTTTAATTGTGGGAGGAGCAAAGTGTTTGTCAAGTCTATTTTTTTGAGCATAAACAAAAGAGAGAGAATCGGAGGGCTGAATCTTTTTTGGATTGATATTTCCTTCCAAAGCGATGCTGATTCGTTTCGCAACGTTTTTGTTTTTTATTGTTTTTTGTGTGTCTATATAAGGATTTGTGGTGATATTCACCTCTGCAAAATGTTCCTCTTCAAGATACTCTACAGGAATAATGTCAAACCCATAGCCATCGCTTTCTCTAAAAAGATGAATCTGCAACTCTTCGTTAAGCGGTATAAGCGACTGAAGTAATCTGTCTTTTTTGTCTTTGAGTTCGTAATATCGCACACCGCACGGTATCTCGCTGAGGTACTTCTGATCATCAGAAGAGATCTTGTCTAAAAGCTCTTTGGTGATTGCGTATTGGTCTAAATATTCTGAAAATGTCCCACCTTTTTTCCATTTTTTACTCTCTATCGTAGCTCCAAAATTTAGCGTTATGACAATCAACACCCACACCAATATTTTCATTCATTACATCCTAATATTCTAATAGAGTTCTGCAAGAACTCAAAGAGCGAACAATCACGAAAGCCGTCTGTTGAAGACCTAATTTTGAGCTTGCTCAAAATTTGAGAATTAACTTAGATGGTTCAATTTAACTTTAAGTATAACAAAACAGCCATTAGTCCTACACTTTGGATTATGGAACTTTTACTTTTTTGTGAGTATAATGAATCAAAAAAGGATCATTATAATGCGTTTTGTCGCACTTATATTTTTGAGTTTTATCTCTGTTTTTGCACAATTTTTTCCTTCTCAAGTCCAGACAACTGTAGATATGGCAGACATCAAAGAGATTACACTTCACAAACCACTTCCTGTCGCAGGAATGAGTGGCGTAGTGGTTCACTACTACACCACTTCTCTTGGAGCGATTCTTACCTATATCGAACAAAAAGCTGATGGAAAGTGTCGTTATCTCTCCGTAGATCCAATCAAACACGACGCTCTGCCGACTATCAAAACTCCTATTGGCAAAAATGATCAAGTCATTGGAGGATATCTTTACAATAATGTGCTTCTTATTGCTCCTGATGCACAAAGTTACTCCAAATTTATAGCTATCTACTCCAAACATTGGATTCATCCTGATCTCTATGCTCTATTTTTGCAGACAAATGGCGAGAACAAGCCTACACGACAAAATCTCCAAACATTTGCACTACAACATCAAGTAGGACTTGTCGTGGTCATACGAAAAAATGATATTGTATTGCTTGATCCAATCAGTCAAAAGTTTATTTCTACAATGAAATCTAAAGATGCACCAAACAAAGGAGAAATTCCTTTTTTTAATCGTTTGGATAGACAAAAAGCAGGTTGGTTTGACAGTGAACTCAAAGAGAGCTATTATCAGATTGTGGAGAAGCTCTGAATGTTAGACGCTAAACATATTGTAAACCTTGAAGAGATTGTAGGCAAAGAGAATGTCTATAGCGATAAAGCCCATCTTATCGCCTACTCTTACGATGCTACACGTACGCGTTTTGAGCCTGAAGCGGTGGTTTTTCCGCGTCATGAAGAGGACGTGAGTCGCATTTTGGTGTATTGCAACCATCACAAAATTATGATTACACCACGCGGTGCGGGTTCTGGATTTACAGGTGGTGCGTTACCTGCAAATGGTGGCATTGTCCTTGCGATGGAAAAACATATGAACCAAGTCCTTGAGATTGATATGCAAAATTTGGTCGCAGTGGTACAACCAGGTGTAATCAATATGGATCTTCAAAAAGCAGTCGAAGCAGTCGGACTCTTCTACCCGCCCGATCCTGCGAGTGAGCAATACTCTACGCTCGGTGGAAATGTAAGCGAAAATGCAGGCGGTATGCGAGCTGCCAAATACGGCATTACCAAAGACTACGTGATGGCACTGCGTGCGGTGCGTCCTAATGGCGATATTATCCGTGCGGGCAAACGCACTATCAAGGATGTCGCGGGATACAATATAGCAGGGATTATTATCGCAAGCGAAGGTACTTTGGCAGTCATCACCGAAATCACACTCAAACTTCTACCAAAACCAAAATATGTCAAAGCTTATATGGGTATTTTTCCTTCAGTTGAGAGTGCGATGAATGCTGTATTTAAATCACTCTCTGCGGGTGCGAATCCTGTGGCGATGGAGTTTATGGATGATTTGGTGGTGCAGGCACTCAAAATCAAATTGGGGATTGAGCTACCAAAAGATGCAGGCGGATTATTGATCGGTGATGTGGATGGAAATGTTATAGAAGAAGTAGCGTTTCAGCTTGAGACGCTCGAGAGGTCTTTTAGAGAAAATGGCGTACAAGATTTCATCGTCGCTCACACCAAAGAGGAGAGAGACAAGCTTTGGATCGCAAGACGCAATGCCTCTCCCTCAATCACCATTTACGGTAGCAAAAAACTCAACGAAGATATTTCAGTGCCACGAAGTATGCTTCCAGAAGCACTCAAACGTATTTATGCGATTGGTGATCGTTACGGATTTAAAGTGCCGTGTTTTGGTCACGCAGGCGATGGCAATATCCATGTCAATGTGATGGTGGACGGCAAAGACGCAAAACAACTCGAAGCGGGACATCGGTGTATCGAAGAGATATTTGAACTTGTCGTAGAGATGGGTGGAACGCTTAGTGGCGAACACGGTATCGGCACAGCAAAAGCACCGTTTATGCACATTGCTTTTAATGCTGGAGAGTTGCAACTCTTCAAAGATATAAAAATGGCATTTGATCCCAACAATATCCTCAATCCAGGAAAAATGGGACTATAGTGCAATGCGATAGTGAATATTCTTTGTGTATCGATAAGGATATTTGATTGAAGTTCACAACCCTTTTGCAAAGTTATTATCGATTTTTTCGTGATTTTTCTGATGATTTGTTTGATGATAAAATCGGTCACTACGCATCAAGCCTAAGTTGGAGTACGCTCTTTTCGATTATCCCATTGTTGGTAGTTTTGCTTTGGGGTTTTGCGACACAACCGCTCTTTCATGCCTATCATAATCAAATTAAAGTGCTTATATTCTCTAATCTCATGCCTACAAATTATGAAGTGATTAGAGATTATATTGATACATTTATGAAAAATGCAAATCAGTTGGGCTATATAGGAATCGGATATGTGGCTATCGCATCTGTTTTGTTTTTCAAAAACTATGACTATATTGTCAATGATATTTTTGGTGCACCAAAGCGAGGCATTTGGGAAGCGTTTAGAACCTACGGCGTAATCCTTGTGTCTATACCGCTTATGATGGGACTTTCGTTTTATCTCTCAAGTGTCATACAGTCTTATCTTGACAAAAATCCGTTTACCAATGCGATTCATCTTTTTATCGTTGTGCCTTATCTCATCGTGTGGATGATCTTTTATATTCTCTATCAATACTCTGTAAATACCCGCGTTTCGCTATATCCTGCTCTTGTGAGTTCTTTTATCGCATCGTTGGTGTGGTATCTTTCCAAAAGCGGATTTGTTTTTTATGTGACATACAATCAGACCTACACGAGTGTCTATGGCAGTGTTTCTATTTTGCTTTTTTTCTTTTTGTGGATTTATCTCTCATGGGCGATCTTTTTGCACGGATTAAAGTTTTGCGATTTGCTCAATAGAGGCGAAGAAGAGTGAGTGAGGTTTGAAAA
>DYPM01000109.1 GCA_020719895.1 Sulfurovum sp.
AAACCCTCAAAGCGATATGGTAAGCTACAAAGCTTAGTATCCATGCGGTGGCGGTAGTCATGATGAAGAGATAAGAGAGGTATTTCCATCCGCCTGCTTCTTTGGCAAATACCATTGAGGCGGCAAGACATGGTAAATAGATCATCACAAAAACGATAAACGCCATTCCAGAGGCGAACGGAATATGTGTGCGAATCTGAGAGATGAGTCCTTCATCGTCCACATCCACTTCATCGCCGAGCGAGTAGAGTACACCAAGCGTAGAGACTACGACCTCTTTGGCAGCAAGTCCTGTCTCAAGAGCAACCGCCATACGCCAATCAAATCCCAAAGGTTCAAAAAACGGAGCCGATGCGTGACCGACCATTCCCAAATAGCTTTTTTCAAGAAGTGTCATTTGGAGTTCGTTGTTGTATTTGGTTTTCTCTGTTTGGTTTTGGGTCTGTTCGATTTTGACGGCGTAGGTAGCTTCGATATCGGGATATTTGGGATAGTTTCCTGCAAACCAAATAATTACCGACGCAGCAAGGATAAATGTCCCTGCTTTTTTGAGATAACTCACCGCTTGACCATAAACGGTGTGCCAAATGAGTTTGGCTGATGGTGTACGGTATTTTGGCATCTCCATTACGAAAGGTTCGTCTTCTCCTTTGAAAACAAAGAGTTTAAGAATCTTAGCCATCACAAGTCCCAGCAACGCACCTGAAATATAGATCACAAACAAGATATTCCCCGCATTTTGTTCGCCAAAAAACGCTCCCGCAAATAGCACATAAATTGGCAATCTCGCACCACAACTCATAAATCCAATCACAAACAGAGTGATCAATCTGTCTTTTTCATTTTTGAGTGTGCGTGCTGCCATATACGCAGGCACAGAACATCCAAATCCTGTCACAAGCGGAATAAAACTTTTGCCATGCAGTCCAAATTTATGAAAAAATCCATCAAGCAAAAACGCCACGCGACTCATATATCCCGTCGTCTCAAGAAGAGCAATTCCTAAAAACAAAATAATAATATTGGGCAAAAACAGCACTACAGCACCGACTCCAGCGATGATTCCATCGGCGATTAGTGAGCTAAGTTCGTTTTCTCCAATGCTATTTTTGACGTGATCTCCCATCCAACCAAAAACAGCATCAATCATATCCATCGGTATTGAGCCAAGTTCAAATGTAAGCTGAAACAATCCCCACATAAAAAAGAGAAAAAGAGGAATTCCGAGGAATTTATTGATCAGCAAATTGTCTATCTTTTGGGTGAAGTTTTTTGCTCTCATGCTTTTAGTAGAGATCACCTCCATCTTTGCACCTTTAGCAAAAGCAAAATGTTCATCTTCAAAAATCTCTTTGATGTCTTTGGTGTTGTGGTGAAGATAGAGATGCTGTAAAGCTTCTCTTATTACAGGCAAAAACTCAATCCATATCGGCTCTTCATGCATTCTTTTGTAGGTCTCTTTGTCTTCTTGAAGAAGCATAATCGCAAGATAGCGATAGGGAAGAGTGGAGTTGTATTTTCTCTCTTGAAAAAAAGTGATGATATGCTCTATCTCCTCTTCGATGGGATTGGAGTAGATCACTTTTGCGGTGGACTCTTTTTGGTGATATGTGGTGACAATCGCCTCTTTGAGTGCTTCGATTCCCTCTTTTGTAGTAGCTGATGTTTTGATACACGCGACACCAAGAATCACTGAAAGCCGTTTTTCGTCTATCTCTATCCCTTCGCTTTTTGCCTCATCGCTCATATTGAGTGCGACGATCACTTTTTTGCCTGTCTCAAGTAGCTGTGTGGTGAAAAGAAGGTTTCTTTGTAGATTGGTTGAATCGACAACATTAATAATCAAATCGTAATCATCGCTTTGCAAAAAACTTTTGGTGACTCTCTCTTCGATTGTGTATTCAGTCAATGAATAAGCCCCTGGAAGATCAATAATGTGTGCTTCATAATTTTGGCACGCATTCTCGTCATAAATAGTAAAAACAATCTCCATTTTGTCCACCGTCACACCTGAGAAGTTTCCAACTTTGAGTTTGGCATTGGAGATGGCGTTGATAAGCGAGGATTTTCCCACATTGGGTTGACCTGCCAATGCAATGGTAATTTTTTCCACAATAGTTCCTTTTTGGATTGTTACGTCAGTGATGAGGTTTGATAGAGTTCGATGAGTTTTTTATAGAACTGCTCTTCGCTTTGTTGCTCAAGTAGCCCTGTCCCAGGCATAAGTGCGTAGTGAAGCTCTTGCAGGTTTGTAAATCGATTTGGAAATAGGGCGGCTAAAATATTTGCAGAGACCTCTTTGCGTACCAAAATAGGAGGCGGAATAAGACCTGCTTGAATCAGTTTTAAAATAGAGTCAGAGTAGTAATGTACATGATGATGTTGGCCATGAGGGCAAGTGGTGGTGCTTACAAGTGTTTTGCAGATATCGCAATAGACATACTCATCGATGGTTTTTATCTCTATATCGATGTTTTTGCAATGGTCAAAGATGGTATTGAGACGATTTTTGTCATAGTAGAGTCCGAGTCCAGCGTGATTTTTTCCCACAACCAACTGTTTGCATCCGTAGTTTTTTGCCAACAGTGCATCAAGGATGAGTTCATTAAACCCTGCAAAAATGTAGGTGTTTTCAAACGGCAATATCACAACTTTGTTGCGTGGAAGATAGTGATCAACAAATCTCGATAAAGCGTTATAGCGAATCTCATAGCTGAGTCCATCATTAGTAAAAGGTTTAAGCAAAAAGATAATCAAAAGATCATTTTCGCTGATGGTTTGGCGAATCATTCTTTCATGTGCACGGTTGAGTGGATTGGCCGCAATCATCATCGCACTTATTTTTTTGGAATTGGTTTTGTTGATGATATGTTGGATGCGTTTGATGTTCTCTTCTATTGGTGGGTATGTGACGCGATACTCTCCGCATACTGCAATTGTGCCTAATCTTGCAAGCGTGTGTTTGACTCCTGGATGGTAAGGATCAGAAGTGCCAAAGATAAGTTGAAGCCTTTCTAATGGATCTATATCAAAAGTCTCATCTACGATAAGTTCTCCTGCGATTTCGGCTTGATTGATGAGATTGACTCTGTCTCCCTTTTTGAGCGTTTGGAGTATTTCATGATTTTGTTTCCCTTTTGGAGCCAAAATAAATGAAAAAGGAAACGGAATCCCTCGATAATAGTGTGTGTTGTCTACCTCTTTTGACTCTTTGGCATTCATCAGTTTTGTCACTGGAGCAATAAGTCCGTGTTGGACTAATGCGAGCGTGGAGAGTGCTTCGGTGTCGATGTAGAGTGATTTATTTGTTTTTAAAGAGTCCATATTTTTTTCTTTTCTCCCAAAGGCTTTTACGTGAAATACCCAATTTTTTGGAAAGTTCGGTATCGGGGAATTTGTATTGAAAGTGATTGACGATAAATCTCACATAATCATCGATAGTGAGTATATCGTTGTGATCATAGAGTTTATCGTTTGTCGTAAGCAAGATAGTCGGATATGTGGTTTCGATAGGATTTGCACACGAGAGGACAAAATCTCTTCCCTTGAGTCTCTCAAAGAGCTGGTCAAGTTCGTTTTTTTTGAGCTGATCTACTTCGGCGATATAGAGTAGTGCTTCTTTGTCGGCATTGAGAATCTTCTGCTCCCAATCGGGCATATCAGGAGAGATAAAAAGAAGCAAGAGTTGTCTCTCTTTAGCAAATCGAAGGACTACTTTATCGGCAAGTTTTTGGTAATTTGTCTCGATCACAACAGGAACAGATGCAAGTGTCTCACTTGAATCACTATGAATCTCTTGAAACATATAATCAATATACTCTTGATAAAAAAGAGTCCGTTTTTTGAGATGTTGATACTCTTGAAAGTGGCGGATTTTGCGGAGTAGCTCTTCTATCATAAAAGGTTTGACAATATAATCTTTTGCTCCCAACTTGAGAGGTTCGCTCACCGTGTCATTGTTGATATAAGCGACCATCAAAATGACAATTTTGTCTTTAAACTTTCGTATCAATGGAGAAGTGCTTTGTCCAGGTAAACTTGTGGACAATAGATATACATCCCCATAAGCTTCCATCGCTTCTTTGACTGAACTATAAATATCAGTTTCAAAGCCTGTCTCTGAAAGTTTAGAGGCGATACTTTGTGCAAGGTAGAGTTCGTTTTCTACAATAATAATTTTCATACAATCTCCACTGTTTGCATCAAACGATTGAGGTTTTGTTGCCAATCGTAATATCCAAGTGTGGCTACAGCATGGACTGTCACGCCCTCTTTGCGTCCGATAAATCCAAGATTTTCAGAAGTGGTCGCTTTGATATTGACAAAATTTGCTTTGATTTGAAGGAGTGAAGCAAGAGAGCGTCGCATCTTCTCTTTGTAAGGCATTAATTTTGGGACTTGTGCCACGATTGTCATATCGACATTGTGAATCACAAATCCAAACGATGTGATACGTTTGAGTGTATCAGCAAGGAGCAGTGTAGAGTCGATTTTTGCGTAACGCTGATCACTATCAGGATAAAGTTCTCCAATATCTCCCATTCCAGCTGCACCAAGAAGTGCATCAATCAACGCATGGATAGCAACATCGCCATCGCTATGTGCTTGAAATCCATAAGGCACATCAATTTTAACACCACACAACACCATTGCTTTTTGCTCTTCAAATGCGTGCGTATCAAGACCAAATCCTACAAAGTGACGCGAAACAGGCGGACGAAGACAAGGAAGTTTATTGAGGTCTTCGATTTTGGTGAGTTTGTGTGCAGTAGCCGAACCGTCCACAAAAGTCACTTTTTCTCCCAAAGAAGCAATCGCCGAACTCTCATCGGTAAAGATGATTTTAGTCTGGAGTGCTTTTTTGAGTGTCTCTGTTTTGCTAAGTTGTGGTGTTTGTATCGCTCTTACTTTTTGACGATCTATAGGAGCATCATCAAGATAAAGCGTATCGACTGCCATAAGAGCAGGAACGATACAAGCACCTTGCTCTTTGGCGTCCAAAATACGTCTTACCATTGCTTTGTCGATACAGCAACGAGCAATATCTGAAACCAACACATATGGTGTTTGTACTTCTGCAATTGCATTTGAAAGCGACTCTTGACGACTCTCTCCACCTTCTACATATGCATAATCGGCAAAACGTGACATTAGTGCAATCTCTTGTGCTGTAGAAACAATTATAATTTGAGTAAAACCAAAGCAACTCTCAAAATCTTTAGCGACTTTTAACCATAATGGACTATCACCACTATAGAGCCACTGCTTTTTTATAGGAGCATTAAACCGTGATGAGTTTCCCGCTCCTAATAGTATCAGAGTAATATCCTGCACTTCTTTATCTCCATAATTAGACTACGCTTAAATACTATCATTTTAAAACATCAACGAGTGAGGTTTTTATCTTGCCATGAACTTTTGTCTGCTTGAAGGAGTGTTGCGACAGTTGATTGAACCATTCAAGGGTCTCGATTGATTAAATGTCCCTTTTTTCATACAATTGATGCTTTAATCCTCTTTCTAATCTGTAAAAGCAATAGATACACTTTCAAGCCGATACATCATTCATAAAAAATATGTATCGAAACGTAACGTTATTATATACTCGCAGAGCTTGAATCATTCTGCAATTTAAGAGTATATTTCTCCTAAATATATTCTATATTCAATAAAGTTTAAGATTTCATTGGTATAAATATTTTA
>DYPM01000216.1 GCA_020719895.1 Sulfurovum sp.
ATTGCAAAAAGGAAGTTGAATATATTTTGCAAAAAAGAGACTTGCTTTACATAATTTATTCAAATATTTGAGTATCCTGACAAAGTTTACCCATAAACAACGGATGTTAGCCCACATTTGGTGTTTAATTTCACCCCGGTACCTGCTCTTGGCATTAGGATAATGATAACCTAATTGAAAAATAGTGGCTTCAACGTTATTGCGCTTTTGTAATGTCTCGATTGGAGTTTCTTCTATCTGTTTCCTGACCATATAAGTGTCAATTTCTTTTTTTGTAAAATAGCGGTAAGCACCTCCTGTTTGAATGCGCCACTTTAAGTTATTATCCTTTCCAACAATCATCTTTGTATCAATCAGTTGACCTGTTGTTTTGTCAACAACAGAGAGTTCCCCTGTTTCCAATAAATCCAATTGATACCTACCTTTCGCCCCTTGTATGGCATGAAGGTACAGATTGATGTCATTATCCTTGCAAA
The DNA here is from genome assembly GCA_020719895.1 of Sulfurovum sp. Taxonomy (GTDB): domain Bacteria; phylum Campylobacterota; class Campylobacteria; order Campylobacterales; family Sulfurovaceae; genus Sulfurovum. Next base: position 477 of record DYPM01000216.1, read on the forward strand.
ACTGTTGGTTGCCAGGGCTGTGATAGGCTCCATCAGCATGTGCATCTTTAGTTTTATGAAGGAACACTTGCTGTACTTTTCCTATATCGTCTTGGAAAAAATCAACATCCGAACTGCTCGCTTTCCTCATACTGACACTGCCGATTAGGTTCAAACCTTTGTCGCTGTCGCAGCTTTCGGTTATATTGACACTGTATCCTTTCACCTTGTTCCCATCCTTGTCCCGGTAATGGCATTCTGCATCATGTGGCGACTGGACAGATTTTGCCGAAATATCTTCTTTTTCACGGCCAACAACCACTTTGTTTTCATCTACCTTAAACTGCTCGTTAAAAACCCGTTGGAGGATTTGGTAATGGGCGCTTGTGGAGGATGAAAACAGTGGCAGTATCTTGTAGATAAGATGTCCAAGCTCTTGCAACCGGGTCTTTACTTCTTCGTTTGTACAGGTGTAAACGACTTTATTGCCGTCCATCTTGAGTATTTCATCCATTCTTTCTTTGGTGACATTATCTATGATGCCGATTTTTTTTGCCTCTTTATAAAACAACTGCAATGTTTCGTGTACCAGTTCGTAACGGCTAAGCCATGCTATGTTGCTGCCCAACAGTTTGCTGTCCATGCGGATA
>DYPM01000003.1:0-28699 GCA_020719895.1 Sulfurovum sp.
CTTAGAAGATTGTTTTGACGATTGAGTTCTTTGATTTTTTCATGGATTTTCTTTAATGCTCCAATGTTTGCATTCATCTCATCTTGAGTTATTTCGCTTAATTTCTTCTCTTTAAAAAGTCTTTCCAGCTCCTCTTTTAAAGATACAAATTGTGGGTCTTTTTTATCAAAATTGACTGCTAATGCTTCTCTTGTTTTTCTAAGTGTATCTTTGAGTTTATCAGCAAGGACAAGCTCCTCTTCGCCAATTTTTTTGAACATAAATACAATATCTTCTAGTGCTGTGTTGAGTAGATTTGTAGTGTCTGTTCCATCTTCTATTTTGTTTTTTAGATTCAAAATATTTAGATGATTTTGAGCTTCTCTGTATAAAAGTGTAAGCTTCGCAAAATCAATCTTTTCTAATAAATCATAATGCCCAAAAAGTCTTATAAGATTGTATAAACTTTTTGCACTATCAAGAACTTTTACGATAGATTGCATCTGTTTTATATCTTCGATTTGGCTAATTTGTTGTGAAAAAATCTCTGCATTAAGTGTATCAAATCTAAAAAGTGTATCTTTGATGTCGATAATTTCTGTTTCAATCTCCTCTTTTGATTTGAAAAGATTGGAGTAATGCTCCATCTCATCACATAGTTCACTTTGAAGTTCATCAAAATAGGCTTTATTTGTGGCATCAAACTCACTGCTTATATCTGCAAAATCAACCACAAAACCATATTTGAAGTCTTTATAAGTTCGATTTACCCTTGTCAGTGCTTGAAGGAGATTGTGTTTTCTGATAACTCGTCCAAGATAGAGTTTTTTAAGTCTTTTAGCATCAAATCCAGTAAGGAGCATATTGTACACAAACAAAAAATCAATCTTCCCATCTTTAAAATCTTCCACAAAATCTTTTCTCATCTGCTTTGAGCCAATATCATGGAGAATCAAAGCGGATGTTTTAACAATTTTTGGATTTGTCTCGGTTCGAGTGGCATACTTCGTATTAAATATTTCAAACATCTCTTTTGCTTGGTCTGAACTATCGCAAATAACCATACCACCAATAGAATTATCGTTAAATCTTACTCTGCTGTTCTCGAAGTCGCTTACAATATAATCAAGCATAGGTTCTACAAAATTTTTGTGTGAATAGATTATCTTTTTGTCCGCATCACCTTTTAGAATTTCAATATCTTTTAGTATCTGCTCCAGTTGAAGCTTGTAGTTTGTTTCTATCTCTTCACGAATTAGTCTTAAAGTGTAACCATCAGCGATTGAAGCATTGTAATAATACTTATGAATGTATCCACCAAATAAAGCTTTTGAGTTGTAATCATCTCCCAAAAGCGGTGTTCCTGTAAGTCCTATCTTTATAGCATTTTGGTCTGATTCATTTAGGTTTGCTAAAAAACTCCCTTTTGGGTTGTAGCTTCTATGTACTTCGTCTAAAAAATAAACTCTTTGAACATCGATATTGTAATCTTTTGTAGTAACTACATCGGGGTCATCTGCAAATTTTTGGATATTAACAACTGTGATTTCAGCTTTTCCACTATGATTATGAATAGCTGTAGTTTTTTTAATATCTTTTACAAAATCATCTCTTGAACTTATCGTATGGACAACAAGTCCACGACTTGTAAATTCTTTATGAGATTGCTGTAATAAATCGATTCTATCTACTATGAAATAGAACTTTGGAATGGTATTTTTTGCTTGAAAATAATCGGTTAGATATTTTACATTGTAGTATGCAAGTGCTGTTTTACCACTCCCTTGTGTGTGCCAAATAATCCCTTTTTTTACTCCGTCATCAAGTTTTGCTTTGATTGCTTTTGTTGCAAAAATTTGAGGGTATCTCATAATATGTTTTTCAATACCATTTGTTTCATTTACATAAGCGATAGCATATTTTAAAATAAAAGCCAATCTCTCTCGAGAAAGAAGTGATGTTGAAAGTCTATTGGTTGGAGTATTTGGGTCTTTGTTTGTAATAAACTCTGGACTATTTTTAATAACATTGAGATTGTTATCTTTTAAAATATCATTTTCAATTTCATCATCTATTGGAGTAAGTAAAGTGTCTAAATCAAACTCCTCCTCTTCTCTAAAATAGTTGAAAATTGGTTTGTGATAAGAAGTAGTAGCATAAAATGCACCTCGAATTGGTTCACTCGATTCGTTGTCGTATTCCATATTATTGGAAAAAATCATAAGTTGAGTAAGGTTTGCAAACTTTTTAAATGCTTTGTTTTGGAATCTTGTTTCAATTCTTTTTCGTTCAGCCAAAACACCATCATTATTGTTTGGTTTTTTAACCTCTATAAATACAAGTGGCATACCATTTATAAGTAAGATAATATCTGGTCGAAATTCATCTTCATCTTTTTTGTATGTAAGTTCAGTAACCATATTAAAAGTATTATTAGAAAAATTATCAAAATCTATAAACTTGATTCCTGATTTTTCGATGAGCTTTTCGTAAAAAGCTTTACCTAAATCATCGTTTTCAAGAAGTAGTGAAAGAATGTCATAGAGTTTATTTATATCGCTTTCATCTATCTTTTCGTTGCTATTGATATTTTGAATACTTGAAGTAAAAATATCTTTAAAGATATTGGTGTTTTCATCCCAAGTGGTATTTTTTAGCGATAAGTATTTATATCCCAATCTTGTTAAATGCAAAATAGATGGTATTTTTACTCGTGAATCTTCGTTGAATTTCATCAATTACCCTGAAAACTTTTATTTAATGACGAATTCGCCATTGTTTATCGAGAGATATATCAAGCTTAGTGTCAACAAAAATTTTTCTACTTTTAGATGAGACTAAGCTTACTATCTTTCCCTCTAAAAATCCTTCTCAATTGTCAAATTACAGACTTTTTTAGCTAACTCATCTTTATCTTTTTGAAGTGCTTGTATCTCTAAACGGTATGACGAGGTTTTTTCATTGCCAACGACGGCTCTATCGCAACAAATCTTGCACACTTTTTAGTGGCTCTTTGCCCTCCTCAATCATCGCATAAATCTCTCTTGCAATAGGAAGATATATCTTTTTTTGAATAGAGATCGTATAAAGTGCTTTAGTGGTCGGCACACCTTCAGCAACCTCTCCAAGAGACTCCAATATCAAATCAATCGGCAAAGATTCCGCCAATCCCAATCCAACTCGATAGTTTCTTGAGAGTGTAGAACTCGCGGTCAAAAAAAGATCTCCAGCACCACCAAGAGAGAGGAAAGTCTCTTGCTTCGCACCAAAATGGACACCAAAGCGTGTCATCTCCACAAGTCCACGTGAGATCAATGCTGCGCGTGCGTTATTACCAAGCCCTAATCCATCACACACACCACCTGCAATTGCAATGACATTTTTGTATGCACCAGCAACTTCTGCTCCAATCACATCAGTATCGACATACCCTTTGATAAACGACGGCAACGCATCAGCATAACGACGTGCCAATGCAAGATTGACAGAGCTAATCACCAATGCTGTTGGCAATGATTGTTGTACTTCCAAAGCAAAAGAGGGACCTGAAATATACGCCAATCGATTACTTGAGATAAAACACTCATACACTTCATTGAGAAATGCTCCTGTTTGAATCTCAATCCCTTTGGAAGCCACCAAAATAGATTGACCATAATCAACAAAATAGGTTCTCATCCACTCTCTTACAAACTGTGCAGGAATCGCCACAACAAGCAGTTCACATCTCAATGCCTCTTCGACACTCACAAAATTTTTGATATCTCTTATAGTACGAGAGGTGATTACCACTTCATTTTTTTGTTCAAAAGCATAATAAAGTGCTTGTCCCCATCGCCCTGCTCCGATAATTGCTATCTTCATTATTGTTCTCTCTTTTTTGTCATCTCATTTTCAAACTTTTCAAGATCAGACATCTCTCCGATACAAACAATCACATCACCACCATCGAGCTTATGATTGATACCGCTTGAGAACTTCTAAAAACATAGATTGCTTCACTTCGTTCGCAATGACAAATCCCGTCATTGCGAGGCTTTGTAAAAGCCGAAGCAATCCAAAATGTAGTTTTTAGAGATTCCCATAATCCTCTCCGCCAATATCAAGTGCCTCCAAAATCTCATCTTTGGTGATATCGCTCACTACGACATCCATAAAACCATCTGCTTTTGCAAGCGTTGCACACTCCGCTGAAGGTGTGATGATATGAATACGAAGTGTCTCTTTTTTTAAACTTTGGGCGATTGATTTGCCTTGTTTTCTGTTGAATTTTGAAATCACCTCATATCTACTTGCATCATCAAAAATTGCATAATATCCATCTTTGTGTGCCTGCTCAACACCTGTTGGATCTTTGTCGATGATGATATAGTGATGTCCGATTTTTTTGTTTTGGTGTAAAAACATTTTTGCCATTTGACCATAACCACATACGATCAAAAACGACTCTCGTTTATTGACCTTTATATGCAAATCTAACAACCGCATCCAAAATCATCAGCTCCCCTAAAACTTAGGACAAACGCTCTTTGATAAGATCATTGACTTTGTTTGGATTTGCTGAACCTTTGCTTGCTTTCATTGTCTGTCCGACAAAAAAGCCAAAAAGTTTGTCTTTACCCGATTTATACTCTGCAACCTTGTCTTGATTGGCTGCCAATATTTCATCAATAATCGCCAAAAGCATACCATCATCGCTCACCTGCTTGAGTCCCAATCTCTCTATGATTTGATCAATATCACGACTCTCGTTTTCCATCATATAGTCAAGCACCTCTTTAGCACCCTTGCCTGAGAGTGTATCATCAGAGATTTTTGAGACTAAAGTACCGAGTGTTTTTGCGTCCACGAGGCTGTTTTCGATACTACAACCCATCTTATTGAGTCTTCCAAGAAGCTCTGTAGTGAGCCACGTAACTGCCATTTTTGGTTCAGCACCATGCTCTATCATCGCCTCAAAATAAAAAGCAAGCTCTTTATCAGAGGTGATCACCAACGCATCATCGCGTTTGATACCCAATACTTCAACATAACGTTTGACCTTTTCGTCAGGCATCTCAGGAATGTGTTTTGCCTCTTCCACCATCGCGTCACTCACCGTAAGTACTCTCAAGTCAGGATCTGGAAAATAACGATAGTCCGCAGCCTCTTCTTTGCCTCGCATAGATCTTGTCACGCCATCAGCGACACTCCAAAGGCGTGTCTCTTGACACACCTCCTCTGTATATCTTCCATCTTCGTAAGCTTCTCTCTGTCGCTCGACCTCATACGCAATTGCTTGTGATACAAATCTAAAAGAGTTGATATTTTTGACCTCCACACGCGTCCCAAACGCCTCTTGTCCTTTAGGACGAATCGAGACATTCACATCACACCGAAATGATCCCTCTTGCATATTGGCATCACTGATATCAAGATAACGGACAATCGCATGAAGCTTTTTGAGATACGCAACCGCCTCTTCTGCACTACGCATATCAGGTCCAGAGACGATTTCAAGTAGTGGTGTTCCAGCACGATTGAGATCTACTTTGGAGTGGCTCCCTTCGTGCATATTTTTGCCTGCATCTGCTTCAAGGTGTGCTTGTGTGATACTCACACGCTTTTGTGAACCATCCAAGAGATCAATCAACAACTCTCCATTTTGCACAATTGCCTTATGAAGCTGTGTAATCTGATACGCCATAGGACTGTCGGGATAAAAATAAGATTTTCGATCAAAATAGGAGCTGTGATTGACAGTAGCATTCACCGCATATCCAAATCGCATCGCTTTAATCGCTGCCTCTTTATTGACCACAGGAAGTGCACCTGGAAGTGCTAAGCAGGTTGGACATGTGTTGATATTTTGATGTTCGGCAAAAGAGGTGGGACAAGAGCAGAAGAGTTTGGTTTTGGTATTGAGCTGTACGTGTACCTCAAGACCAATCACGGTTTCAAACATTGTGATTTTCCTTATGAAAAAGTCGATAAAAATTGTGTGAATTATAGCGTTTTGGTAATTCAAGAGAGTTTATCTTGAGATTTACTCTCTTTTATATGGGGTTTAAATCTACGAGCTACAACTCAACTTTTTGTTTTTAAACGCATCGGGTGTAGCACCTGCCCATCTTTCATATTCAAAATGTTCATCATAAGGGTTTTGGGCAATCTTAAAGAGTTGATTGACAAGCGAGAAATCTTTGGTTTTTGCCGCATCAATCGCCTCTTGAAGCATATAGTTTTTGAGTACAAATTTAGGATTGACTTTCAACATTTTGGCGTGTCTTTGTTCTGTCGTTGTCTCATTTTTCTTAAGTCTCTCGTCATACACATCAAGCCAATCGTGCATCGGTTGATGGTAGAGTCCAACACCAAGCAACGCTTTTCGATCACCATCATAGCGACTAAGCGTTCTAAAAAAGAGAGTGTAATCGGTGCGAAGCCCTTGCATCATTCCCAAAAGGTGTCGAATGAGTTCAATATCATTTGGCTCTAACTTATCAAGTCCCAACTTTTTACCCATAAGATAAAGATAGTGTTCGGTATAGAGTTTGCCGTACGCCATCAAAGCATCTTGCATTGATGCTTCAGAAGCCATCGGCGAAAGTGCTTTCATTAATGCTCGCAGATTCCATTCGCCAATCGCAGGCTGACTCCCGAAGCTGTATCGTCCGTGTGTATCGGTGTGGTTGCAGATATATCTAAAGTCGTACTCATCCAAAAACGCATACGGACCATAATCAATCGTCAATCCATGTATCGACATATTGTCGGTATTCATCACGCCATGACTAAATCCAACTGCTTGCCACTGTGCCATAAGCATCGCTGTTTTGCTTACGACTTCAGCAAAAAAAAGAAGATACGCATTGGATTTACCGACAAGATGAGGATAGGATTCAGTGATTGCATACTCCACTAACGCTTCAAGCTCTTTGTATTTTTTGTGATGTGCAAAATACTCAAATGTCCCAAACCGCACCCACGAAGGAGAGACGCGCAACACAATCGCCCCTTTTTCCCACTCGCCACGATAGACTGAATGCTCTGAGCCAACGAGTGCCAATGCTCGTGTCGTAGCAATCCCAAGTCCGTGCATCGCTTCACTCATCAAGTATTCACGAATGGATGAACGCAACACCGCTCTACCGTCGCCATCACGTGAGTATTTAGTCTGCCCTGCTCCTTTGAGTTGTAGATGTAAAAAACCTTGCGGTGTGGCAACTGAGCCGATATTGATCGCACGTCCATCTCCCAAACGCTCGACAAAATAGCCAAACTGATGTCCTGCATAACACATCGCAAAGGGATCGCTTCCCTCCACTGCTAAAGCACCATTGACAAACGCCGTAAAGTGTTCGGTATCCAACTCCTCTTTGTCTATCTGCAACATTTTTGCGACATCACTATTGGCGTGAATCAGATAAGCACCGAGCAAAGGCGTAGGCTTGACTCTGTCATAACATAGCGAAGGCAAAGAGAGATAAGGGCTGTTTAAGTGTAATTCTTTAAGTTTCATTTTTCCATTCTACATACGATTTCTTTGATACGACTTAATCGCATTAAGCCAAATAGGGTTATAATCCCACTCTATCATCAAAGCAAGGAATCACGATGGGTCGCGCATTTGAGTACCGAAAAGCAGCAAAAATGAAACGATGGGGGACAATGTCCCGCGTTTTCCCAAAGTTAGGCAAAACAATCACTATGGCAGCCAAAGAGGGAGGATCTGGTGATCCTGATATGAACTCCAAACTCCGCACCGCTATCCTCAACGCCAAAGCACAAAATATGCCCAAAGACAATATCGAAGCAGCGATCAAAAGGGCATTTGCTAAAGACTCTGCTGATATCAAAGAGATCATTTATGATGCAAAAGCCTCTTTTGGTGTACAGATGGTGATCGAATGTGCCTCAGACAACGGCACGCGTACAGTCGCAAATGTCAAAGCTATTCTTTCAAGAAACGGTGGTGAGATGCTCACCACTGGCTCGCTTAGCTTTATGTTTACTCGAAAATCGCTTTTTGTATTTGATAAAAAACCTGACATGCAGATCGAAGAGATGGAGCTTGAGTTGATCGATTTTGGTCTTGAAGAGATCGAAGAGGATATCGAACCACAAGAGAATGGCGACGAGAAAGCGATTGTAAGAATTTATGGTGCATTCACCTCATTTGGAGAACTAAGCAAAGCACTCGAAGAACGTGGAATTATCCCAACCAAAGCCGCTTTAGAGTATGTCGCCAACACTCCTATCGAACTCAGTGATGAGCAAATGGAACAGATCGATGTGTTTATCGACAAGCTTGAAGATGACGAAGATGTGCAGGCAGTTTATACCAATATCAACTGATATTGCACACCTATAAAGAATGTGTTTTTTTAAAGTGATAGTGACAACTTGTCTCTTTCGTCTCTAAAGTTACGAAAAAATTCAAAAAAAGATTATTTTGGAAAATTTGGATTGTTGTAAGTAGATTACGCTCCTCCACTCCTTGAATAACGCCTTTTATCCACCCAACATTTAGAACACTTTGACCATAACCTCTACGACTGAGATTTTGTCTTTTCAAATACCGTTTCCAGCATCCACTCCGATGAAATGATAACCAGCAAATGTCTTCAAATTGTCATCAAAGTCATTTTAATGACTTTGATGAATTGACTTCAATAATTTAATCTATACCCGACACCATAAACACTCTCTATAAGATCAGCAGAAAGTTTCATGCGTAATTTAGAAATAAAATTTCGAATACTTCCATCGCTGAGCATCAAGCCATTTGCATCAAAAAAACCAATAATAGTCTCTTTGGTACACACATAACCATTTCTTTGAATCAAAAGATCAAACATTAAACATTCATAGTAAGTTAATTCCACCAATGTTTCTCCTTGAAATAAGAGATGTTTTTTTCGATTCCAGCTATACCCATTGCCAATATTTATAAAATCTGCATTATCGGTATCATCTACTTCGTCTACAATGTTTGAGCTTATCTTTAAAAGTGTCTCTATAAGTTCTTTATCATTCATCGGTTTATTGATAAAACGTGAAATACCCAAATTGATCAATTTGACAAGATATTCACTGTCGCTATATGCAGACAAAACAATAATTTCTTGTTTGCTATTAAGCTTTTTTACTGCTTTACACAACTCAACGCCATCTAATTTTGGCATTTTTATATCCGTTATAAGGATATCTATCTTTTTATTTTCATCAGTCATACACTCTTTGTAAATGCGAAGTGCTTCTTCTCCGTCTTCTACTGCTTTAACACTTTTAAACAAGTCTTGTAATGCTTCAAAGAGATCTTTGCGTGCAGGAGAATAATCTTCAGCGATAAGAACTTTTAGTTTTTTCGTTTTTGAATAAAGTAAAGTAAAGTCAGTCATTTTTTTGCCTATTAAGTTTTTTTTAGAATCTACCAATAAATTAACAAAAAGTCAAACACTTTTGTCTGAAAATTTTATTGTAAAATATGTTTTTTTATTTTTTGAAAATACATTAATTGATGCATTATGATGCTTTCCTATAATCATTTTTGCCATATAAAGACCCATTCCTGTACCATTTTTTTCATTTTTGGTACTAAAATAAGGATCAAATATCTTACCAATAATATCTTTGGCTACTCCTCCACCATTATCACAAATCTTTACTGTCACGCTATTATCAGTATCGTATGTGTGGATTTGTATCTTTTTGTGTTCTATATTATTTTCTATCAGTGCATCATTTGCATTAGTGATAATATTCATCACTACTTGTATAAATTCATTTTTTAAAATGAATATTTTTTTTTGGCTTTCAAATTTTTTATCTATCTCAATATCATATTTATCAATGAGTGCCTCTAAAAGATAGAGTGCATTTTCGATAGGTTCACTAATCACTATCTCATTCATCTCTTGTTCATTTCTAAAATAATTTCTAAAAGTATCGATGGTTTTGGAAAGAGCCTGTACATAGTTATGGATTGAAGTAAGTTTATTTTCCAAATATTCTAAAAAATCTTTCTGTTTTTTTGGATCTTCCAAATTATATAATTGAAGTCCTATTTTAATCTGTATTCCCAATACAGAAGTAGAGATAGCAGCAAGAGGCTGACGCCACTGATGTGCAATCATAGAGAGCATTTTTCCCATCTCTACAAAACGGGTTTGTTCTTGGATGAGATGATCTTTGAGTTGTATATCTTTGACGCTTTCTTCTATTTTTATCTCTAAAGTGTCATTGAGTTCTTGAAGTTCTTTGGTTTTATAGGCGACCTCTTTTTCTAAGTTTTCATAAAGCGAAATAAGAGCATTGTGTTTCTCTTCTATAGATCGTGCCAAAAAGATAAACTCTTCTTCAAAAAATCTATCAAAATGTAACTGCTCATTCTCTTTAATAGATTGAAGCGTAGATACCATCAAAACGACTGGTTTGCTGATAGCGATAGAGATAAAATAAGATACAAATAGCATTATAGTTACAACAATAAGCACAAAAAGCATAAGAGAGCGAGTCTCTTCTTTGAGTACTTCTTGATACTTCTTTATATCTCCTTCTATCACAAGATATCCCAAAGTCACATCCAAAAATTCAAAAGTAGTGAGTATTTTGTAATCTATTTTTGTTTTGATACTTTGATTTTTTAAACTGCGAAGTATTTCAAAGTTTTTATATTTATCTTCCTCTAAATAATGGGAATTTTTTTGTGCTATTACTCTACCTTTTACATCTAAAATAAGAATATTTTTGAGGTATTCACTCTCGATAGAATCAAGAAAAAGTTTCATATTTTTTTTATCTTGATTATAGACATACCCTCTTATGTTGCTGACTAACATTGTATTGATCGTTTGGTTTACACTGTCAAAAAAACCAAATACTCTAATCTGAAGATGATAAACAAAATAGAAATACACAATCAAAGATATCACAACAATCGTAAAAGAGAGCGTGATGAAAATACGATCTTTAATAGTACGAAACAGTCTCATGGCAACTTTATCACAATATAACGTTTTAAAGTTTCATGGAGCAGTATCTTTTTTATTTCTAATCTTTGTTTTAAAAAATATATTTTTGGTCTGCCATGCTCCCAATAAAATGCACCGATTGTATTTTGACAAGTTTGAAATACAGATACATTGGTAGTAAAAATCACACCGTTGTAGTTTTTGGGAATCTCATTATGGCTATCTGCAAAAACAATATCCGCTAAAAAAGGTTTGGCAACCAACTCTAAAGAGTTGGAGAGTTTTACTACTTCTTGATAGGTAGGATTGGAAGTGTACACATTGACTGGCTCTTTATGTATGATTCCTGTAAATATCTTTTCAAAAATTTTTGATGCCGTTGATGTATCAAACCCAAATAACGATAACGACATAAACAGTATCAAAAACCATCGATTCAAAAAAAATACTCCACTCCACAATAGATACGCTTTTCTATAGGAGATGCTTGCAAGATATCAATATATTGCCATTTTTTTGTCAAGGGATTTCGTCTGCCTCTTTCAAAATAATCATTATAAGCTCTATCCAAAAGATTCTCACCTTTTAATGAAAAATTCAAAGAATCACTGTAGCGATAACGCACTCCTGTACTATAATCAAAATAGTTTTTATTTGGAAAAGTGGTTTCAAATCGATTAAAATAGTAGCTTTCTGGCAAAGTATCACGAAAATAAATTATCTCATTGGAGATATCAAATCTGCCCAATTTATCTAAAAGACGTATTGTGCTTTTGTATTGATTAAAATCATTTAAATCATCAAAATTGCTATTTTTGACATAAGAAAAACCAAAATAAAGTGAGTTGTAAAGATCCATCTCATACTGAAAATCGACATAATAAAAATGTTGAAAAAGCGTATCAGTAATATTTTTTATCTCACCATTGCTTATTTTTGTTGGCATATTTTTTATTTTGGAATAACCCAACACAACGTGACACTCATAGGCATCTTTTTTGTACTGAAACTCATGTGTGATATTGGATACTTTTTCTGGCTCAATATGATGTTTGATAACAAACCCCGAAGTGGTATAGAGATATGGCTCAATGAGAAATTCAGAATTATGAAAAAATGTTTTAGATACCCATTGATGATCACTATAAACTACACCTACTCTATCAAGATGAAGCGTATCATCTTTGACTTCTGAATTGTTATGTACTTTGCTTATCTGTTTACCTAATGTCAAAAGCCATTGTGGCGTCAGTGCGTAGTGATCTTCAAAATAGAGTGTGCTAATCGTCTGTCTATCAAACTCCAAATCAGGAAAATCAAAACCATTACGTTGAAGTTGATCTGTAATAAAGTGTTTGTATCTTATTTTGCTACCTATGGTGAGTTCATTTTTTTCTGTTTTATGCCATCTGTATTGTGTGTCTACTGTCAATAGCTCATCATGCGAAGAGACACGAAACAACTCTTTGTCATTTGAGAGAAGAAATTTAGATGCACTGCTTTCAGCGACTACACGAAGTTTGAGATTCTCCACAGTGTAATTTTCATATCCGACATGGTGATAACGAACCTTATTTTGTGCCAAATTAGGTCTTGCATCTGTACTCAATCCAATAAAAAGATCTCTTTCGTTTTCAAGAGATTGGATCTGAAGATGATGCTCTTTGTTGTTTAGTGTTCCAAAAAAATAATATTGCTTTTTGTCTTTAGAAAGTGTGTGATCAAAGCTTTGATATGTTTTACGATGATCATCTACTCTTGAAAGATAAGCAAAAGAGGAGATTTTTTCTGCGACAGAAGCGTATTGAATTGCTTCTTGATTGAATCCTCTATTTCCATAATTTAACGTTGCTTTTATCCCTTTATCACGCTGGGCTACTTTGGAGTAGAGTTTGATTAGATATTTTGCAGGTTCAGTAGAGTATTCAAAGGAAGGATTGAGCGAATACACTTCGATATGATCTACAAAACCAATATCAATATCTCCAATAAAAAACAATCCACTTCCATACGAAGCGCTGGTCACCTCTTGATTGTCGATATAAATGCGTATGCTGTTGCTATTGAAAGGCAAATCTTGCAAGATATAAAATGGATCAGGTATTCCCAAGCGGTTCTCTCTATAACTAAGCATAGGCAAAGACTTGAGTATACCTTTGAGATTACGTGCTTGCATCATTTCTATCTCTTCTCGCGTAAAGACAATCACATTCCCTGCGTTTTGAAGACGTGTCTTGATGGATAAATCGCTATTGTGAACAAACGTATCCAATAACTCTTCCATAGACTCCCCCGACTGTGCAAATAAACAACTACATAAAGCTATATTTTGGAGAAAAAAACCAATAGTTTTCACATAAACGCTCCATTTGAGAAATTCTACCGCCGAAGTATCTCTCAAATGTCACCGCTTGTCAATGGAGTTCTAAAGAAACTCAAATCAAATATCTATTTTACTAACCCTCTGACACTCGCGTACAAAATGTTTTGCATTCTCCACAGGTACATCAGGCAAAATTCCATGACCGAGATTGAAAATATGTCGTTTGCCTTCCATGATATTTTGTAACGCTTCTACGCATGCTGTAGTTGCCTCCACAGAGTAGAGTCTGAACGGCTCCATATTTCCTTGAAGCACATATCTCTCGCCAAGTTTTGCTTTTGCTAATGCCATTGGCGTTCCCCAATCGACACCAAACACATCAAAATTGCCATAGACCAATCCACGTTCGATAAACGCAGTAACACCTTTTGGGAATAAAATCACAGGAATATGCGGATATTTGGATTTGATATATTCAGCAATCTCCACCATATACTTCCAGCTAAACTCATCATAACGGCTTGGCTCAATCGCAGATGCCCAACTGTCAAAAATCTGCACTGCATCCACGCCTGCTTGTATCTGTTTTTCAAGATAATATTTGACCACTTCAGTCACTTTGGCAAGAATCGAATGAAGAAGCGTAGGATTAGCATACAACATTTTTTTGGAGATAGCGTAAGTTTTACTCCCTTCTCCTTCGATCATATAGGTCGCCAAAGTCCATGGTGCACCTGTAAATCCAATCAGTGCCTTCTCGTCACCTCTTGCATCAAGTTGCTCTCGCAAAATACGGATTGCTTCATAAACATAAGTGAGTTTATCCGCCACCTCTTCGCCACCAATCAATCGATCAAGATCTGCTTGAGTACGAATTGGATCTGAAAATTTCGGTCCTTCTCCACCTACAAAACTCAAATCCATTCCCATCTCATCAGGGACAACCAAAATATCACTAAAAAGTATCGCCGCATCAACACCGACAATATCAAGTGGTTGTAGTGTCACTTGGGCTGCTCTTTTTGGATCATGGCAAAGATCAAGAAAACTTCCCGCTTCTGCTCTGACTTTCATATATTCAGCTAAATAACGTCCTGCTTGACGCATCATCCATACAGGTGTGTAAGGCGTCTCTTTGCCAAAACACGCATCAATAAAGATTTTACTCATGTCTTTTCTCCGCTGTTTTATATGGTTCTTTGCTTTTTCCTACCATTCCCAAAAAGTAGAGACCGATTGCTAAAAATGCAATTGACATTGCAAAATAGAGCATCTCAAGTGGAGATTTAAACTCTGTATGCAAAACTCTTTGGAAAAAATTCACCACCAATACCATCACAATCACTTTGGCGATATTGTCTTTGAGTTGGTCAAGAGAGTGAATCGCCAAAATTTTACTTGTTGTCTCTTTGTCATTGGCCGCTTCGTCTATCTCACTAATAAAAAGCTCATACAATCCAAAAGAAAAAATAAGCATCACCACCGCAATAAGATACAAATCCACCGCTCCAATAATCCCCGCTACGATATTTTCATGAAAATGTTCAGGGTGTGTATGAGAAATAATCGCCTCAAACGCATACACTGCAATCCCCCAAATATCAAGAGACGCAACGATAAAAAGTACAATACCGCCCAACAATCCAAAAATAACAGCCAAAATAACAACAAACCTACTTCTCCAAATCGCCCCTTCAAAGATAGCTTCTATCATTTATATATCCTCCTTCATTTTGATCCATTTTTGTGCGATTCTTACTGCATTTGTCGCAGCTCCGACTCTCACTTGATCTGCAACGCCCCAAAGATGCAAAATATTGGGTGCAAAAATATCTTTACGAATACGTCCAACATAAGTGAAATCAGTATCAGTCGCAGTCATCGGCATCGGATAAAGTTTGTTTTCAAGGTCATCTACTACTCTGACATTTTCAAAATTTGCCAACGCCTCTCGAACCGCTTCGACATTCACTTCAACACCTTCTCTAAAAGTCACCGTAATCGCCTCAGAGTGGCTTCGTAATACTGGCACACGCACACAAGTCGCAGAGACTGCAAAATCAGAGTGCATGATTTTATTGGTCTCATTGACCATTTTCATCTCCTCTTTGGTGTAGCCGTTGGGTTGTGGTGTATCAATGTGAGGAATGACATTGAGTGCGATGCGGTGTGCAAATGCTTTTACTTCACTCTCATTAAGTTTAAATGCAAAAAAATCTTGCATCTGTTGTACCAACTCTTCCATTCCGTGTTTACCTGCACCTGAAGTGGCTTGATAGGTACTCACATCGACACGTTTAATTCCGTCATAAAGATCATAAAGTGGTTTGAGCAGTTGTACCATTTGGATTGTCGAGCAGTTTGGATTGGCGATAATGCCTGTATCTTCCCACAGTGCGATATCTTCGGAATTGACCTCTGGCACTACGAGTGGAACGTTTGGATCCATACGAAAATGTGAAGTGTTGTCGATCACCAAAGCACCTGATTCAACAGCAAACTTCGCATAGTGTGCTGACACACTTCCACCTGCTGAAAAAAAAGCGATATCGATATTACGTCCCTCAAAAACAGAATCTGTCAACTCTTCAATGGTGTACTCTTTGTTTTTAAAAACAATCTCTTCGCCTGCACTTCTCGCACTTGCCAAAGGAAGTAGATTGCCTACTGGAAAATCCATCTCTTCAAGTACTTTAAAAATCTCCTCACCAACTGCACCTGATGCACCTACTACTGCTATGTTGTATTTTTTCATTCTCTTTCCAATCCTAATTTAATGTCAATCTGTTCGATATTCTCATCAGTCTCAATATCCAAATCTTTTGGATCTTCTCCTTTTGGACATTTGGCAAGACTTACGACCTTATCGCCACTCTCTACGCTGACCACCTTAACGCCTGAAGTGTTTCGTCCTGCTTTACGAATCGTCTGCATATCTACACGAATCATTTTGCCGATACTTGTCAAACACATCAAATCTTTGTCATCTTCGACAAAAACCACACCTACAACATCGCCTGTTTTTGGAGTAAGTTTCATCGAAATGACACCTTTGCCTGCTCTGCTCTGTTCGCGATATTCGCTTGCTGTAGTACGTTTGCCAAGTCCTTTTTCGCTAAGCATCAAAATCTCATCTTCTTCGTTTTCGATAGTTGTCGCACCACACACCACATCATCATTGATTTTAAACTTGATCGCCGTTACACCACGAGATACACGTCCTATCTCTCTGGATTCTTCCACTAAAAAGCGAATACACATTCCTTTTTGCGTCGCCACAAAAAGCCATTTGGTATCAGGTGTCACAATTCTTGCTTCGACTAGCTCATCAGCCTCATCAAGAGTGATGCCTCTAACTCCTGTGGTTCTTATATTGGAGTATTCAGAAAGATTTGTACGTTTGACAATCCCTTTTTTGGTGAAAAATACCAAACCTTTGGTTTCACTAAAATCTGTCGTAGGGATAATCGCCCTAATCTTCTCGTCTGCTTCAAGATTGATAAGATTGACTACTGCTTTACCTTTGGCGATGCGTGAACCTTCTGGGACTTTATAGACTTTAAGCCAATAAAGCTGTCCTCTATCTGTCACAAACATTAATGTATCGTGCGTGTTGGAGATAAAAAACTTCTCGATAAAGTCATCATCATAAGTGGTCACCGCCATTTTGCCTTTACCGCCACGAAGTTGTTTTTCGTATTGTGTGAGTGGCACACGTTTGATATATCCTCGGTGAGTGATAGTCACCACCATTGGCTCATTGACAATCAAATCTTCTACATCGATATCATCATAATCATCGATAATCTCAGTCAATCGTGGCTTAGAGTAACGCTCTTTGATTTCAATAAGTTCAGTTTTGATGATTGTATTAATCTTCTCTTCGGATTTGAGAATTCCCTCAAGCTCTTCAATCAACGCTCTAAGTTGTGCCAATTCATTTTCGATCTTCTCAATCTCAAGATTCGTCAATCGTTTGAGTCGCATATCCAAAATCGCTTTGGCTTGAATCTCTGAAAGTGCAAACGCACTCATCAATCTCTCTTTGGCCTCAGTATCATCAGCACTCGAGCGAATGATACGAATCACCTCATCGATATTGTCCACTGCTATTTTGAGTCCCTCTAAGATATGGGCTCTATCTTTTGCTTTCTCAAGATCAAAAATCGTACGTCGAATCACCACTGTTTTGCGGTGTTTGATAAAAACATCAAGAAGCTCAAGAAGATTAAATACTTTGGGTTCTTTGTTGTTGATAGCCAACATAATAATCCCAAAAGTCACTTGCATTTGTGTGCTTTTGAAGAGATTGTTGAGAATGATTTCGCTCATCGCATCACGTTTGAGTTCGATCACCATTCGCATTCCATCACGGTCTGATTCGTCGCGTATTTCAGAGATTCCTTCGAGTTGCTTATCTTTGACCAATTGGGCGATATTTTCGATCAATCTTGCCTTATTGACTTGAAAAGGCAACTCATCGACAACAATCACCTCTTTATTACGTTTCTCTTCGATATGAATTTTGGCACGTACTTTGATACGCCCTCTTCCTGTGCGATACGCATCGCTAATTCCTTTACGACCAAAGATAATTCCACCTGTAGGGAAATCTGGTCCTTCTACAAACTGCATTACATTGTCAATTTCACATTTGGGATTTTCGATACGATGAACCAACGCATTGATAATCTCATCAATTCTATGTGGAGGAATATTAGTCGCCATTCCCACAGCAATACCGCTTGATCCATTAAGTAAAAGATTTGGAATACGGCTGGGAAGAACATCAGGCTCACGCATAGAGTCATCATAGTTTGGGACAAAATCGACTGTCTCTTTGTCAAGATCACTCATCAACTCTTCTGCGAGCATTGTCATACGAGATTCGGTATATCGCATCGCTGCTGCATTATCGCCATCGACTGATCCAAAGTTTCCTTGACCATCAACCAACGGCTCTTTCATAGAGAAGCTTTGTGCCATACGAACCAACGCATCATAGACAGCATTATCTCCGTGTGGGTGATATTTACCGATCACGTCTCCAACAACACGTGCGGATTTTTTATATGGACTTCTATGAGAGAGATTGAGTTCGCTCATCGCATAGAGAATTCTTCTATGTACCGGTTTAAGACCATCTCTTGCATCAGGCAATGCTCTACCGATAATGACCGACATAGAGTAGTCAAGGTAAGATCCCTTCATACTCTCTTCGATCAATACCTCTTCGGTATGGCTATCATTAAGTAAATCGGACATTTGTCTCCTTAAAATTAAAGTCTCGCATTCTAACAAAGATAGTCACAAAAAAGAGACAAAACATCTCAAATTGGCTCTGAAATAGCATAAAATAGATTTTTAGACAAACTCTAAAAAATAGATTAACATAAGATTGATATGCTTCTGCGTTTAAAATCTCACTAAGGCAAAAAGATGAAGATAGCACTACTCGAAGATGATGCGATACTACAAGAGATTATCGAAGAGTTTTTGATTCAATCTTGCGGATATGAGGTGGAGAGTTTTTTTGATGGAGAGAGAGGACTTGATGCTATCACCCAAAAAAAATATGATTTGTTGCTTTTGGATGTCAATCTTCCGTATATTGATGGATTTGAAATTTTGACCTATCTTAGAGAACGACACAACACTACACCAGCAATTTATATCACTTCGATGGACAGTGTCAAATCTCTCAAAAAAGGGTTTGATATCGGAGCTGATGACTATCTCAAAAAACCGTTTGACCTTGAAGAGTTACGTGTGCGTATCGAGCATATCATCAAACGCTACCATCTTGAAGAGGAGATAGTGTTTGATGAAATCCTATTTATTCCTAAAGCCCACCAACTGATTATCGATGACAAAACGATAGAGATACGCCAAAAAGAGGCACAAATATTGACATATTTTCTCAAAAATCGTGGCAAAATCATCTCCGCTGAAGAGTTGATAGAGAATATTTGGGACGATACAAATATTCCCACAAACGCTACGATTCGTACCTATATCAAAAATATCCGCAAACTTTTTACTAAAGAGTATTTTGAAAATATCAAAGGAGAAGGCTATAGATTTAACACACTATGAAAAGCGTTCGTTAATACGCTTTTTGACACTTTATCTCTCCTCTGTTTTTGTACTTTTGGCGATTATTGGATATCTCTTTTTTGAAAATAACCAAGCCTCAATGATGAATGCTTTGAAATTTGAGATGATGTATCAAGGACGTATGCTCTCCTCTAAAATCATTCTCGAAGCAATGTCACTTGAAGAGAATCAAAATACCAATTTCAACCTCAATAGTTTTCTAAAATCACTTGATTTGTGTCGTTTTGAAGTGGGATATTATGACCTTTATGGAGATCCACTCTACAGCAAAATTTCTTCTTTTGAAAATTTTGGAGAGCAGTTTTCTATCCATAACAATGAATGCTACTGCGTAATAGAAGATGAAAGCGAACATTTAAATGTGCGTTTTATCGTTCTTAAAGAGTCAAAAATGCAACACACACTTCAAGTTTTGCGTATGAAAATCATCTCTTATTTGATTTTTTTGTTTATTGTGATGGGCATAGTGGGTTACTTTTTGGGAAGGCTTTTTATGCAACCTATAAGAGAACAGATCGAAGCTCTTGATCGTTTTATAGTCGATACAACACACGAACTCAACACGCCTATCACTGCGATTTTGATGACTGTAGAGTCACTCAAAAACATAGAAGAAAAAAAGCTCGCAAGACTACAAGCCAGTGCCAAACGTCTAATGCTGATGTATCGCTCTCTCACCTATCGCCTCGAAGGCAAAGAGGAGTTTGATGAACTACACGATATCGCCCAAATCCTCAAAGAACGCATAGAATATATGCAAGAGATGATTGAGCTTAAACGTCTTGAAGTGATCCTAAAAATAGATCCATTATTTTTCAATATCACACAAAGTACCACTGAACGTCTTATCGATAATCTTCTCTCCAACGCCATCAAATACTCCAACAGAGGCGACACAATCACCATCACAACACAAAAAAGAGAACTTACCATCCAAGATACAGGCATCGGAATGAGCGACGAAGAACAGCGAGATATTTTCAAACGCTACAAACGTGCCAACAAAGAACGTGGCGGTTTTGGAATTGGACTAAGTATCGTACTTCTCATCTGTCAAAAATACCACATCAAAATCAATATTCACTCCAAAAAAGGAGAAGGAAGCAAATTTACATTGCATTTTCCAAACTAAAAAATGTCATCACAAAATCTCTCGATTTCCTTTGGCGTTTGGTGGGGATAAAATCCCTTTGAGTTCCATTTGTTCGATGATGTTTGCTGAACGGTTGTAGCCTATTTGAAGCTTGCGTTGGAGATAAGAGATTGAAGTTTTTTGATCTGCTCTCACCACTGCAATTGCTTCATCAAAGAGTTCATCAAGATCACAATCCAAAATCTCCTCTACATCATTTCGTTCTGCTTCTGAAATCAAAAATCTACGATCATATTGTGGCTCTCGTTGGGATTTGATAAACTCTACGATCGTATCTATCTCCTCTTCACTACTCCACGGTGCGTGAAGACGTACCATTCCCGTACTTCCTGGAGGCGTAAAAAGTGCATCTCCTTTACCGAGCAAACTCTCTGCTCCCATTGCGTCCAATATCACTTTGGAGTCTATCTTCTGTCCGACTCTATAGCTTAGACGCGAAGGAAGATTGGCTTTGATAAGACCTGTGACAACATCTACGCTTGGTCGTTGTGTCGCAACGATGAGATGAATCCCTGATGCTCTTGCCATCTGTGCCAATCGTGCGATGGAGAACTCCACCTCTTTACCGCCATTCATCATCAAGTCTGCAAGTTCATCAATCACCACTACGATATAAGGAAAAGGATCTTCTGATTGGTCACGTTTGACTTTTTCGTTGTAACTTTCAATATTTTTAGTGCGATTTTCTGCCATTAGATGATAACGACGCTCCATCTCTTTGACCATATTTGACAATGCAACAATTGCTTTTTTGGCTTCAGTAATCACTGGTGTCAAAAGATGAGGAATGCCGTTGTAGATAGAAAATTCCAATAGCTTAGGATCAATCAACATAAGTTTGAGATGGTCAGGATCATTACGATAAAGCAAAGAGAGAATCATCGCATTGATACCGACTGATTTTCCAGAACCTGTCGTACCTGCTATCAAAAGATGCGGAAGTTTGCGAATATCAGTCACAAATGGTTTTCCAACAATGTCTTTTCCCAATGCCACTGTCAATGGCGAAGCGGAGTTACGATAGACATCAGATTCTAAAATATCTCTTAAATAGATGGTTTCAATCGTTTCATTAGGAATCTCAATCCCCACGACATCGTGTCCTGGAATAGGTGCTTGGATACGGATAGTTTCAGCTTTGAGTGTCATCGCAAGATCATCTTGAAGTCCCAATATCTTAGAGACTTTGACATTTGGTGCAGGTCTAAACTCAAAAGTAGTGACAAGTGGTCCACTGTAGGTACGTATCACGTCACCATCGATTTTGAACATTCTAAGTTTGGAGAGGAGTTTACTTATCTTATAATCAATCTCTGCTTCGTTGGATTTTTTTTCTACAATCGGAGCTTCTTGCAAAAACTCCAATTTTGGTAGCACAAAATCACTCGAGATTTGCCACTCTCCTTGTTCTATATCTTGCATCAGTTTTGTATTCTCCTCTAATTCATCGACAATCTGCACATTTTTTCCTGACAATCGAAACAACACATTATCGTCCAAAGCATCTTCTTCGTCTAACTCTAATAATGTAAGCTTTTCTTCTTGGCTATCATGACTCTCTTTGGAGTCAATTTGGTGATCTACATCACACTCAACCAACGACTCTTCGACTGTATCTTCCAATGCAATATCCATTTCTATAGCATCGTTGTGATCTAAATCCATTTTAGGTTCAGATTCAATCTTGGATTCAATTTCGATGCTTGCTGTCTCTTTTTGAAGCTCATTCTCTTCTATAAGATCTGCCAATTCATATTCAATTTTTGGAGTAGTTTTTGATTGGTTTTTTGGTTCAATTATTGAGTCTGTCTCTTGAAAAATCGCATCAAAAATATCCTCTTCCGCATTCACATTTACTGTTTTTGGCGTGTGGTTTTGTATATCATCAGATACTGACACTTTTTGTTCTACAGGAGTCTCTTTGATCTTTTGCTCTTGCGTAAAACTCTCATTGGGTATCGAATCTTTTGGATTTTTTTGTTCTTTATCGTTTGGTTTTATTTTTGGTGTTGGTGTTATTGAAGGAGTTTCTATAGATATATCAGGACTTTGTGTGTTTTGGGAAGGAGTATTTTTTTTGTTTTTTTTGGAACCTTTTTCATCCAATACAATATCATCAAGATTGTAATATGCCTTGATATTTTTGGGTGTTTTGTCATCTATCTTTTCAGATTCACTCAATGGCGGAAGAGGAATTTCACTTTCAAAAAGAGTCGATGGTGTATGTATTCTTTTTTGGAGTATATTCATATCTTCTATCACAAATACCACCGCAAGTGTCACTATAACCATCCAAAAGAGCCACAATCCAAGTGTTCCTATCCAAGGTTTTAGGACAACGATAATCTGCGTAGCGATATAACCTGCATGCGAAGAATCTGCCACCAATCCTTGAAGCAGTACCAATCCCAAACTCGCAAGTATCCATCCCAAATAGAAATCCAATCTTTGGAAACGTGTATTTTTTTGTGTCACAAGCAAAATGCCAAATGCCAAAACAAAAACATCAATATATGCAAAATATCCAAAAAGCAAAAGATTTCCATCCCCTATCTTATCTCCCGCAGTGCCTGTTGTGCCTGTTCCTGCAAAATAGGTTGAAAATGCAACATAAGCAAAAAGTATAGAAATCAATATAAAGTGTATTTTCAAGTGTTGTCCTCAAAGTAAAAATTCAATGAAAAAAGATTATAACACATTATCAATTAGAGTGAAAAAGCAAGTACGGTGTAAAAATGTCTTTATTTTTAATAAATATTTAAGTTTTTGAAGATATAATTCGCTCCACCTTTTTTAAATACACAACGCCTCGATGGTGAAATTGGTAGACACGCCAGACTCAAAATCTGGTGGGCTTGCCCGTGTCGGTTCGACTCCGACTCGAGGTACCACACTCAAAATCCTCCCAAATCTTCTTTTTAGAACAGCCTCTTTTTTGATATGACATTGATTGTCGATGAGTTGGAGATCGGGATTCCTGCTATGGGCAAAAAAGAGCAAGAGGATATACGCGAGCTTCTCTCTCTTGGATTAAATGTGCAGATGATGACGTGGAACCCGTGCGACAATAGAGGATCTTGAAGCCTCTCTTGCGTGCGGTGTGCGTGCGGTTGATCTATCAATCCCTCTTTCTGATATTTTGATCAATGTGAAGTTTGGCGGTGACAAAGAGCGTATGTTGCGTCAATTGGAGTCGGTCGTTAGCGTGGCAAAATCGCAAGGACTCTATGTCTGTATCGGCGGAGAAGATGCTTCGCG
This sequence comes from Sulfurovum sp., assembly GCA_020719895.1. Taxonomy (GTDB): domain Bacteria; phylum Campylobacterota; class Campylobacteria; order Campylobacterales; family Sulfurovaceae; genus Sulfurovum. The sequence continues at coordinate 23,786 of DYPM01000003.1, forward strand.
TGCTTCGATTGCGTTTATAGAAGAGGTGATGTGTTTGGGTAAAGCTCTTGGTGCGGATCGGTTTCGCTACTGCGATACGGTTGGGATTTTGACCACTTCGCGTACTTTTGAAACGATTCGACATCTTGTTTCTCTTGATCTGCTTTCTATTGAGATGCACACGCACAACGACTATGGGCTTGCCAATGCCAATGCTTTAAGCGGTCTTGACGCGGGAGCGATATCAGTCAATACGACAGTGATAGGACTCGGAGAGCGTGCGGGAAATGCGTCGTTTGAGCAGATAAGTATGGCACTCAAACATCTCTACGGCAAATCAAGAGTGATCGACGCTACAGCGATGCGAAACTTGACTCACATCGTAGCCAAAGCAGCAGGCATTGTACTTTCACCCAATGCACCGATTGTAGGCGAGCGACTTTTTGCTCACGAGAGCGGTATTCATGCTGATGGAATGATGAAACAAAGTAACGCCTATGAGCCGTTTGATGCTTCTGAAGTGGGTGCGACACGAGAGTTTCCTATCGGCAAACACTATGGTGCTTCGACGATGCTTTATCATCTCAAAAATTTCGGTATCAGTGATTATGAACATATCTATCTTCATACCACTCCTGCGATGGTGCCGTTTTTTGAGTCATTTGGATTTGAGGTACAGATGGAGGTTGGACGGTTTGTCAATGTCGGTAAAGTTCCGCCATTCAATTTCACCAATGCACACGCCAAAGAACTTGATAGCGGTAACTTCGATGCGATTATCAAAACAATAGATCGCGACACATTTGGAGAAAATCGGATGGATTTTTTGCTTGATGAGATGGAGCGTCACAGCTCTCTTAAGTTTGCATTGCCAAATGGTTTTAAACACTCCAGCGTGGTTAATGCAAGACAAGTTTATTTATGACCATGGCAAGTTCGCGTCGGTTTTGAAGAGGAAGCCAAAAAGATGATGCGTAGTGTGCTTTACTTTCGTGGACTCAAAAAAGTGATTGCCGATGTCCCGTTGGGTGCAAAACATATCGTTGATCTCTATGAGCAATACCACCTCCAAAACAAACACCGTTTTGTCCACATGAGCTACGGCAAAAGTCGCGTACGTTTTGAAAATATCTATGCGTTTTCGCTTTGATAAGTGATCTTGACGGACTTATTTGTTTGAGTGCATAAGGTCAAAATCTAAGACAAAAAACGAAAAAGTTTCTTCCACCATGGAAGTGTCTCTTTTTTGAAGCTTACTTTAAGTTTGCCAATGACCTCGATAGAGACATTGTCAAAGATCTTATAATCTTTTTGAGACATTGTATAGTTATGTTCATGGAGTAATTTGTTTCTTACTGTTGCAATAAACCGAATTTGTTTGATTAATTTTTTATCCAATCGATGCTCCATCGATGAGAGTTGGGAGTGCAATCCACGTCCAACCGCCCCCTCATTTTTCAAAATGCTTTCTATCTCTTTTGTTCTTTCAATAACCAATTCATAACTCATATCATTATCCTTTTTGGCTGATACTACATATTTACAAGAAGAAGAAAATCAGCATAAGATACTTTTATATTCACAACCTCTCCTCTTTAGATTTGCAATATGATTTAGCCTTTATTTTGGATATTTTAGTATTAAAAGTATAATCCAAAGAAACTAAAAGCTTTAAAGTTTAAATCCCCATACGATACACTACTTGAAAAGTTTGACTCAAATTTTAAACTTCTCAAAGAGAACTCAATAATTTAGTCATTAGAAGTTTCGGAAAACAACACAATACAAAAAGGGAAAAAATGGGGAAAGAACACGATAAATTAGCACAAAGACTTGCAGATATTTTGACCATTTTAAACAATGGTGATAGTGTCACTGTCGTTGAATTGTCGGAGAAATTTGGCGTTAGTAAACGAACTATACATAGAGACTTACAAAAACGTTTTGCATTTTTGCCTCTCATAAAGGAGAAAGATAGTTACAAACTTGAACCTTATGTGTTGGGAAAATTCACTCAAGAAAATATCAGAGAGTTTGCAATTTTTAGTGGAATACAAGGGCTTTATCCTTCGCTTGATCAAAAGATGTTTGCAGATATTCTCAACAAACAGGTCAATCGTGTTCTTTTAGTAAAAGGATTTTCTTATGAAGATATTAGCGTACATCAAACACTATTTGATCAAATCGCTACACAGATTGCTACACATCAAAAAGTTCGATTTTTATACAAAGAAAAACAAAGATGTGTTGAGCCATATAAACTACTAAATACAAATGGTATTTGGTATCTACTCGCAGTAGAAAATGATATTCTCAAAACATTTACTTTTACAAAAATAGAGGCGTTTGAACTTCTCAATCAACAATTTATTCCCGACACTGATGTTATAAACCGCATTCAAAACCATCAAGGTCAGTGGTTTGGTCAAAATGAGTTTGAAGTGATACTTAAGATTGATATCTTAGTGGCAGAATATTTTCTTAGACGCGATATTATTCCTGTGCAAAAAATCATAGAACACTCAAAAGAATCACTTACAGTCTCTACAATGGCAGCTTACGACGATGAGATACTCCGTACGATTCGTTACTGGATGCCACATATTTGTATTGTCTCACCACAATCTCTACGAGAAAAACTACTCGAAAACATCTCTTCATATCTTTCTTACGCACAAAAAATATAAATATTTTTATTTTATCTTTTTTGGACATATCCTGTCATCGCCCTTTCGTATACTTTCATTACCTGTAGTCAAAACGGGTCTATGGGAAATTTAAATACAGAGGGAAATTCAAATGCACAATTTTAAACGTCCAGAAATCAATGAGATTCTTGAGGATATAAAATCAATGCTCGGAACGCCTGATGATATCAATCGCACCTTAAGCGATTTGGCAATCAATGAGGATGAGAGGCTGATACTTCAAAGAGCAGCGATGCAGATTAAAAAAGAGAAACCCAATCACGAAGTTATCATTAGAGCACACTCTATTATTATTGCAAAAAGTTTTAATAACGCCAATGCAAATCGTCATGATGATCAAAATATCATCAATAGCATACGAAAAAAAGAGAAGCTTTCTTTTATTCAATACATTGGTTATATTCTTCCGTATACGATTATGGGAGTGATGATTTATCTATTTATTTTTAATCCTTTTGGAAAAGAACAACCTAAAAATGAATACATAATATCAAGAGAGGCTCATGAAAGTATGGCAATTGTTTTTTCTCAATATGAGTTTGATGGCTCAAGAGTAGATAAAAATGAGATACCAAAACTTATCTCAAAAGAGAGTGACAACACACTACCAGAAGAAATGAAAAAAAAGCTTCGAGAGATTATGGAAATAGACAAAAAAAGACATCAAAGTTCTTTTGAAAGAGCAGTTGAAAATACCCATGCGTATGCTGATAAAGTCAATGAAAGCACACGACAAATCAACGAAGCTATGGAAATACTTGCAGAACAAAATAAACACTCAACAGATAATACACTAAGGGAATAAAAATGATGCGATTGTATAATATAAAGAATCGCTATAGTAACACCAGAATATGAATTTTCATGATAAAAATAAAATTTTAAAACAATCCATCAAGGAGATTTGTGATAGACATATTCACACAAAAAGCAGTTGGAGTCAAAGACAAAATCCTATCGATAGTTGCAAGAAAATTTGCCAACAGTTACATCGAAAAATATGGAAAAATATTAAAATTCGAATTTGATTCCCAACTTAAAACAATAGATCTCGAAGTGATGCTTGATGGAGAAAAAGAGCCACTGATTCTCGCAATAAATCATTATGAGATTATCCAAGAAGGGAGTGCATTTTTCTTTATCATCAACGATATCAAGAGTTCACGCAGATGGATCAATACTTTGGCTAAACAATATATTTATAAAAAACGATTTTCTATGCCTGCTGAATATGCAAAAATATTAAAGATTGTGGTGTAATAAATACGACAATTTCTTCTCACTAAATCAAAATCAATTTTACTAAAAAGAGTAAAAATCTACCATATTCATCATCAAGAACAAAATTTGCATTTTCATAATACATTTTATGAATCAGCGAAAGAGAAAAATTGAGCTACTTCAATACCGCCTTGAAAGAAGAAACCCGATGAGAACACCTGCTATTTCAACATCAGAGCTTTACAACACTATTGATTTGCTTATCAAGACTGATACTCCGCTTTTTATTCATGGAAGCCCAGGAATTGGCAAATCGTATATCGTAGCTGACGTGGCACAAAAAAGAGGATTGACGCTTGTGGATGTGAGACTTTCGCAGATGGATCCTGTCGATTTGCGTGGGATACCTTCGATCAAAGAGGAGCAAACGGTGTGGATGCCTCCTGTATTTTTCCCAAAAGATCCCGATTCAGAAGGGATTTTGTTCCTTGATGAGCTCAATGCCGCACCACCGTCGGTACAAGCAGCAATCTATCAGTTGGTACTCAACCGCCAAATGGGTGAGTATCTTTTGCCAAAAGGGTGGCGAATCATCTGTGCGTGAAACCGTGTGAGTGATCGCGGTGTGGTGTTTCGACTCCCGACACCACTTGCTAATCGTATGGTGCATTTGCATGTCGAGGCACGGTTTGATGACTTCAAACAGTTTGCGTTGCGTGCGAAACTACACCACTATGTTATAGGATTTTTGAGCTTTAGACCCGATTTACTCTCAAGTGAACCTGTCGTAGATGATGATGCCAACCCAGCTTTTGCAACGCCACGAAGTTATCATATGCTCTCAAATATCCTCAAACAAGAGGTGCAAATCGAGCGGATTTATCCGATCATCTACGGAACGATTGGTTATAGTGCAGTGATTGAGTCTACTTCGTATGTGAAGGTGTATGAGAAGATTCCTGATATTCGTGCGATTTATGACGGTCACTATCCAGAATTAAGTGCA
>DYPM01000003.1:28799-30615 GCA_020719895.1 Sulfurovum sp.
GCGTTGGTCGAGTATTACGATGGATCTGATCTTCACAAAGCACATCTTATGGCGTTTAGCCGTCACATTGCAACGGAATTTTGTGTGATGCTGATCAAAGATGTGATCGTCAAAGATGAGTCGTTGGCGTTGCATCCTGATTTTGATACGTGGTTGGCACACTATGGCGACTATATCCTCTGAGTTTGTAGCACGTCTTGAGAAAATACGGGTACAGTTTCTTTTTGATCATCCATTTTTGAGTGTTTTGGCACTCTCACTTCCATCACGTTTGAGACAAAATCAACGGGAAGCGATGGAGACCGATGGCAGAGCGGTTTATATCGATGAGGCACGATGTGTCTCTTATGGTGATCAACAGCTCAAATACCTCTATGCACATATCTTGCTTCACATCATTCTCAAACACCCATTTAGGATGAGAAATCGCGATGCAAAAGTGTGGAATCGTAGTAGCTATATCGTGATCAATCTCCCAATGAGTGATTTTGAAAGGATAGGCGAACGCCCAAAAGAGGAGGTGATGCTTGAGAAATTTCGCGACAAAAGTGTCGAAGAGGTGTACCAAATCCTCTACCAAGAGAGTACCGAAGCACAAGAGCAACCCGACGAAGAGAACCAAAACCAGCAAAAACAAGACTTGATACAGGAGGAAGGAGAGTGAAGTCGCAGAAGAGGAGATCGACGCAGCGATTGTACAAGTGATGGGAGCAGCACGCAAACAAGGCAATCTCCCAGCTTCATTTTTGACACTTATCGACGAGGTAATTCGTCCAAAAATCGACCTTGCGACACTGCTTCACACCTATATGACTGAGAGTTTTTTTGAAAAACAGAGTGACTTTAACACGCGACTTTCGATGCGATGCTTATGGTGCTTAGTGACGGTTTTTTCAAAATAGAAGAACCACCACCATGCGAAACACTCTTTTTGTTGAGCGACAAACGACGCATGGAACTTTTCAAACGATATGGAGATGTATTTTATTTTGATTTGTAGGGTAGATTGATGTTTGGGTTGAGAATTACTCAAATGATATAATCCATAAAACACCCAAAAAAGGAAGAAACAAGCAATGTGTGCAGTCGAATATTATACTTATGATGAATATACACAATGGGAAGGAGATTGGGAGCTTATCGAAGGTATTCCATTGGCGATATCACCTGCACCCATGATAAGTCATCAAGCGATAGCTTCGCAGATCATCACACAGATTAGCAATACTGTAGGCAAATGTCCAAACTGTTTGGTTTTGGGAGAAACGGATTGGAAAGTCAACGAAGATACTGTAGTTCGTCCCGATGTGATTCTCACATGTGACGAAATTGGTAAGGCGTATCTGACCAAAGCTCCCGAGATTATCATAGAAGTGATCAGCAAATCAACTGCAAAACGAGATGAACAGACTAAATTTAAGCTTTATGAAAAAGAGAGCGTTCGATATTACGTGATAGTCTATCCAGATGATTGCAAAGCAAAAATATATCGATTGTTTAATGGCAAATATCTCAAAGAGGGAGATTATCTATCTCAAACATACCGATTTGAAGAGACAGCGCGTAAACCACAAATCAACTTTGACGAAGTGTTTGCACGGTGGAGAAAAGCATAAATACAAGCTTGTATAGAAGCTAAACTACCAAACCGATAACACTACACTTAGGCACTTTTCTCTGCCAAAATACACTTAACCCAACTTCATCATTTCCAACCCAAAAACAACCCAAAACAACCATAATTCAAAAATAAGAATCCCTATTTTACGGGCTTTCGCCATCAAAATACTCAATGTGGTACCAGAAGTATATGCTT
>DYPM01000004.1:0-13481 GCA_020719895.1 Sulfurovum sp.
TCATCATACTCTTTGAGAGTGATGTAATCGTAGAGTTCGAGTTCTTTGGTATCCCATAGTGTTTGAGTGGCTATATCAAAGGCTTCTTTAAAATCTTCGAGATTATCGTATTGCGATGGAATGACGCTTAGATCCGAAGCGTTTTGAATAAAATATACCCACTTATCCAAAGTAGTATCAAGCACATCAATATCTTTTGTAAACTTAGGCAACTCAATAAAGCTAAATTCAAAATCTTCTAAATCTTGGGTTTGTGTCTCTTGGTTGATAATCAAATGCCTTGAGATATAGTTTTGGTTTTCAAAGAGAGTGAAGTTGAGTATCCCAATAAAATAGACTTTTTTTAATGTGGAGTAATCTCCCTTTTTTGGGAGCTGTTCTACATAGGCTTTGGAGGTATAGTAGAGGCTTCTTTTGGCAAAGTTGCCCAAATCTTTTTTTTGCATCTCGATAATAAAAGAGTCGCCATTTTGGTTTTTGGCCTTGATGTCCAATATCGTCTCTTTGAGATCTTCGATTTTTGGGACTTGATAGGGATTAGCCAAAGAGACATCAACGATAGTAAACCCCTCTTTAAAATCAAGTACTGCATTTAAAAAAGAGATTAGGATATTTTTGTGATTGATATCACCAAAGATTTTTTTAAAAGCCAAATCGTTTTTTGGGTCTGCAAATTTCATTGGATTGCCTTTTTAAAAATAGTTTTTTATCTGTCTAAGATTAGTTCAAAAATCAAAATAACGTACTGAGTTTTGTTTTTATTTTTGCTCTTGTAGGTTTGTCAAGTGCAATTTTATAAGAGGCGAGTATCGTAAAAAGTGTCGAACAAAATAAAACCGCGACAATACTCCAGCCATTATTTTCCATAGATACCGAAAGAGCATAACTTGGCAAAAGTGAAATTACCACAATTGCCACTACAGGTAAAAGTGTTTCTATAAAAAAAGCTTTTACTGATAGACCAATATATCTGTTCAAAAAATACAACTCAATTGCCAAATGAAAAAACCATACAACTAATGTCACAACAAATGGAGAGTATGGTGGAAAGTGATTTTCAAGTAATCCATAAGAGATTGGAAGTACTAAAATCAATAATACTCCAGCAGTAAGTTGCACTCCTTTGAGTTTTCCAGTCGCATAAATCGCCATTACTAAAGGACGCAAAAGAGAGTACATTAGTGCATAGATAATCATCAATGTTGTAAACTCAATCGTGTAGTGTGGTGGATGAACAAGCCAAATAGAAATAATGGTTTTGAGTTCTAAAAGTATCGGACACGCTACAAGCCACAAAAGTAAAAAAGCATATTTGGCACTTTGAAAAATCAACTCATTAAGTTCGTGAATCTGATTTGCAGCGTAGAGTTTGATGATTTGTGGAGTAACAGCGGTTTGAAAACTATTCACCAACTGTTGCAAACCTCCATAGACTTGTGAAGAGACAGCGTAAGCAGCATTTATAAGTGGTCCAAAGTAGAGATTGAGAAGAATATTTACACCTTGCATCGCCACCATTGATCCCAAAGTCCCAAAAAGTGTCCATCCTGAAAATCCAATGATCTGTTTTACGATATTTTTATCATACACCGCTTTGAGTCGAGATTGTGGATAGTGAGAGATCGCGTAGTATCGATAGTAGAGCATAATAAACATTGACACCAATAACATCAAAACAGCATAGACAATCAATTTGTCATAAGAGATCCACTCTAATGCAAAAATTGCAACGAGTTTGAGTATCGCCTCAATAATACTAATCAAGGCAAACACTTGCATTCTTTCATGTGAGATAATCAACGCATGATATGGCACTTGTAACACTGCAACTACGACAGAAAAAAGCGAAAGTTGATAAACCCAAAACGCAGCATCCATTCTTTCTATTGGAATCGAAAGCTGATGATACAAAAACCAAAGCCCGATGGTTTCTCCAAACACTAAAATAACCACAGAGAGTCCAATTTGTATAATCAGTGATGTAGAGAATGTTTTTTGGAGTTTGTCGTGATCATTTCTGCCAATTTCAAAAGATAAAAAACGTTGTGTACTTGATGTAAGCATATTGTTCATTATCGTAAGAAACATCACTAATGAACTTACAAGAGTGAAGATTCCATAATCGGTCTCTCCCAAAATCTGTAATACCACTCGAATGGTATAAAAACTCACAGCCATAATAAGCACCATGCGAATATACAAAAACCCTGTATTTTTAGCTATTTTTTTATAATCAATTTTCATTTAGGCTATGAATGGTCACGATTCATTATCTCCTTGTTTTAGGTCGAAATCATATAGATTGCTCTATTAAACACAGCTTGAAGTAGAGTTTTGATTAATCCACGTGAGCAAAATCCAACCCTTTGGAGATATACGTATGATAGCGTTCAACTTTTTTGATAAAAAAATTAGTTACTATTAGAAATCGTACAAATCTCAAGGAGTTCACCTTATGAAAGCTGTCGTTATGGCGGGAGGCTTTGGCACCCGTATCCAACCATTAACTCACTCTACACCTAAACCGATGTTGCCAATTATCAATAAACCAATGATGGAACACACAATGTGTGCATTACGTGATCTTGGCATCTCCGAATTTATCGTATTGCTCTATTTCAAACCCGATATCATCAAAAATCACTTCAAAGATGGCTCACAGTTAGGTATCTCTATCACTTATGTGCTTCCCGATGATGATTATGGTACGGCTGGTGCTGTACGTTTGGCTAAAGAGTATATCGGTGATGAGAATTTTATTATTATCAGCGGAGATCTTGTCACTGATTTTAATTTTCAAGAAATTTTTGATTTTCATAAAGCAAAGAATTCAAAACTCTCTATTGGTTTGACATCGGTCGAAAATCCTCTTCAGTTTGGTGTTGTCATCGCCAACGATGAGGGAAAAATCGAACGCTTTTTAGAAAAGCCAAGTTGGGGAGAAGTGTTTAGCGATACGATTAATACGGGAATTTATATTATCGAGCCAGAAATTCTTGATTATATTCCAGAGTGTGTAAATTATGACTTTGGTAAAGATCTTTTTCCTCTTTTGATGAAAGAAGGAATCGAACTGATGGGCTATAACCTCGAAGGGTACTGGCGTGATGTCGGCAATCCTCAAAGCTATCGTGAAGTCTATGATGATATTCTCAAAGGACGTGTAGGTTTGAAGTTTGAAGGTATCCAAACAAAATTTCCAGATGGTGTTGTTTATAGTACAGAGCCATTAAAGCTTGAAGCAAATGTTGAGATTATCGGCAAAGTGATTATGGGTAAAAATGTTTCTATTGGTAACGGGACAGTACTCAACAACGTAGTGATGGGCGATAATGTCTCCATTGGCACCGACTGTAAAATTCGTAATACTGTTTTTTGGGAAAATGTCACTGTAGAAAAAAATGTCAAACTTGATAGTGGTGTCATTTGTAAAGAAAATATCATCGAAAAAAATGTCGAAGCCAAAGCAGGTTTGATTCTTGCTGAAGGATGTGAAGTAGGGCAACTTGCACGTTTTGAGAGCGATGTGATTGTTTGGCCAGACAAAAAGATTGATGAAGCAGCGATTGTGAGTCATAATGTTATTTGGGGCAACAAATACAAAAACTCCATCTTTGAAAATGGTAGTGTTGTGGGTCAAAGCAATGTCGAACTCTCTTGTGAAATGGCGACAAAACTCGGCGAAGCATTTGGTACGCAACTCCCAAAAGGGTGCAAAGTCTATATGTCACGTGACCACGCCAAAAACTCACGTATGCTTAAACGTGCTTTTTTGGGTGGCTTGCTTTCGGCAGGTGTGAATGTGATAGATCTTAAAGCGACACCGTCGACAGTTTCACGTTACAATCTTGCAAACAATGAAGCGATTTCTGCGGGTGTACATTTTAGACAATATCTTTATGATAGAACGCGTACAGAGATAATGTTTTTTAATGAGCATGCACTTCGCCTCAATAGTTCAGTGACCAAAAATATTGAGCGTGCATTTTTCACCGAAAATTTTCGTCGTGTTGAATTTAGTGATATTGGTGCTATTTCAAATATTAATATTCTTGGTGAGTGTTATAACTATGTCGATAATGTGATACGTACGATTGATGCGACTACACTCAAAAGCAGACCATTTCGTATGGTAGTTGATTTGATGCATGGAAGTATCGGCTCAACCTATACAGAGATATTGCGCAGGTTGCGTATTGATGTTATTGCACTCAATAGCAATTCTCATGAAGAGCATCAAGAGAACGAAGCTGTTATGAAAGAGCGTTCAGTGAGAGATGTCTCTGGGATTGTCACGAGTTTGGGACTTGATTTGGGTTTTGTGATCTATCCAAATGCACACAAACTCATTATCGTATGTGATAAAGGCAAACTTTTAGAAAAAGAAAAAGCACTACTCTCTGTACTTTTCCTCTACAATTTGGACTCCAATGAAGAGAAGAAACGCAAAGTATTCCTCCCTGCGTGGGCTCCAGATATCATGGATGATCAATTTAAAAATCTTATTATCGAACGTGGCAAATATGCCAACTTCAATGCCAATCAGATGAAAACCTATGATTTGATAGCAACAGTCGATGGAAACCTCGCCTTTACAGAGTTTGCAATGCATCGTGATGCGATGTATGCGAGTCTTAAGATTATGGAGTTGACGATAAAACATCACGTCACAATGTCTGAGGTTGTTTCTAATGTCGAAAATTTCTACTATCACTCTACGCAGATAGCGTGTTCTCAAGCACTCAAAGGCAAGATGATGCGTAAATTTTTGGAAGATGCCAAAGATAAAAAATCTTCCAATATCGATGGAGTAAAGATTTGGAGAAATGAAAAAGATTGGGTACTGATGATTCCTGACCATTATAGTGATTATCTTCATGTTTATGTGCAAGCAAGCAATGAAGAAGAAGGACAAAAGCTCTGTGGTGAATACGAAGAGAAGATAAAACAATGGTCAAAAGCGTAATACTATGTTGAAACTTGCTTTTTTTTGGCATATGCACCAGCCTGATTATCGTAACAAAGATGGAATTATGCAAATGCCATGGGTTTTTCTCCATGCTATCAAGGACTACTATGATATGCCGTGGATACTCTCTATGTTTAAGACCCAAAAGGCGACTTTTAATCTTACGCCTGTGCTAATGGAGCAACTTGAACTCTATGGTAATCCTACTGCGTATGATCTCTTTTTGCAACTTTGGATAATGCATCCTTCTGCTCTTGGAAGTAGCGAGCGTGATTGGATTGTAAAGATTTGTAAAGCAGGTAATTATGACACTATGATTCGTCCACTGGAGCGATTTGCAGAACTTTATAGCAAAGAGAATTACAGCGAAGAGGAGTTTATTGATCTTGAGATGCAGTTTATGCTCTCGTGGTGTGGTACTTTTTTGCGTCAAAATAACACCACAGTAGCACAGATGCTCACAAAAAAGCGAGATTATACACAAGAAGACAAAGCAGTGCTACTTCAAGCACTTGGTAAGTTTGTCGGGACTATTTTGCCTTATTATCGTACGATGATGGAATCTTGCAAAATATCTCTTTCGACAACACCTCTTACTCATCCTATTTTGCCACTACTGATTGATATGCAAAATGCAAAAATCGCCAATCCTCACGCTCCTATTCCAAATAGTCCAATTTCTCTTTTGGAAGATGCACAACTTCAAGTGAGTGAAGCAATTGCACTTTATAAAAAACATTTTGGTAAACCTCCCACAGGTTTATGGCCAGCCGAAGGAGCAGTGTGCGAACAGAGTATGGCGATATTTAAAGCACACGGAATCGAGTGGATATCTACCGATGAAGCGATTCTTTTTAAGTCAATAGGCGACCAAAATCGTACACACCTTTTTCGTCCTCACCAATTTGATGGCATAACGATGACGTTTCGAGATCAAGGATTGAGCAATCTGATCGGATTTGATTATCGTTTTAGTAATGCAGAAGATGCGACAAATCATTTTATAGATCGTCTTAAAGCTATCAAATCACATCATGAAGATGCTACTGTAAGTGTGATACTTGATGGTGAAAATGCGTGGGAGTATTATGCAGAGAATGGTTATCCATTTTTTCAAAAACTCTATCAAAAACTTGAAAAAAGCAGTTCGTGGTGCAAAACAGTCACAATGGATGAGGTGAGTCAGGGCAAAACCTATCCACTTGATCACTTATCACCAGGGAGTTGGATTCGTGGAGATTTCACGACATGGTCAGGAGACAGCGAAAAAAATCGTGCATGGGAGTTTCTTTTTGATGCAAGACGCATTTTTGAGAGCCGTATCGACAAAATCTCTCCCGAAGATCGCCAACAGATTCAGCGTCATTTTCTTGAGCTGGAGTGTTCGGATTGGTATTGGTGGTATGGTGATGATCACAGCACCTCATTTGCTTTGGAGTTTGATACTCTCTTTCGTAGACACCTCATTGATCTCTATCGTTTGATGCAGACAAATCCGCCTGCTGATGTGTTTGAGCCTATTGGTAAACATATCAGTACTGCGTCATTTATGGTAAAACCTCAATCTCCTATTCATCCAAAAATAGATGGTGACAATCGACTTTTTTTTGAGTGGATTGGTGCGGGAAGCATTGATGAGACACGTCTCTACTCAACTATGGAGCGTGAGAGAGGACCCATAGAAAAGATTCTTTATGGTTATGATGAAGAGGGCAATCTTTATCTTTCACTTTTGGGAAATCTTGAGATGTTTTCTGCCTCAAAGTGTCATCTCAATATTATTTTTGAAGAGTCAAAGCGACGTTATACGTTTGGACTCAATAGTTGTATGATTGATACCCCTTTTAGAGTTCGTATCAAGAAGCAAATTGAAATCAAATTTCCACCTCTTCTGTTTGCTGGAGTGCATCCTTTGCATCTTCGTTTGGAGATTGAGTGTGGCGATAAGATAGTGCAGACTCTTCCCGGATACGGTGCTTTGGAGATCGAAACATCAATGGCATATCAAAAAAATTGGTTTGTCTAAAAAGGAGTTATATATGAAACAAAAAACAGCTTTTCTTTTCGGAATCCATATGCACCAACCTGTTGATAATTTTGCTTGGGTTATCGAAAAGGCAGTTACTACCTGCTATGGTCCTTTTTTTGAGATTGCTGAACGCTATCCTGCGTTTAAATTTTCTGTACATTGTAGCGGTTGGCTTTTGGAGCAGATTTGCGATGGATATCCTGAACTTTTTGCAAGAATGCAAAGATTGGCACATCAAGGCACGATTGAGCTTTTTGGTGCAGGTTTTTATGAGCCGATTCTTAGTAGCATTCCTTCTCCCGATAGACGTAGCCAAATAGATCTTCTTAGTGACACAAAAGAGAGTTATTTTGGTAAACGCCCAAAAGGTGTTTGGCTTACCGAACGTGTTTGGGAAGCGTCTCTTATCCCTGATCTTTACGCTTCGGGCATTCGTTACACGGTGATGGATGATTATCACTTTTTGTGTACGGGTTTTGATGAAGCACGATTGGATGGTTACTATATGACCGAAGAGAGTGGTATGCCGATGGGACTTTTTCCTATCAGCAAAAAACTTCGTTATGCAATTCCATTTCTTTCAGTCGAAAAATCAATCGAAACGATAAAAAGCTATGCACGAGAAAATGATTCGGTAGCAATTTTGTTTGACGATGCAGAGAAGTTTGGAATGTGGCCAAATACTCACAAATGGGTCTATGAAAAAGGATGGCTTGCTTCTTTTATTGAAGCAGTGCTTAGCGATGAACAGATAGAGCCGATGCATTTTGGTAGCTATTTTGCAAATCATCGTCCGCGAGGAATTGCTTATTTGCCCAACGTCTCTTATTATGAGATGGGAGAATGGAGTTTGGGTGCTGATGATGCGTTGTCTCTTGAGTTGCTCATCAAAGAAATGGAATTTGATTATTTTGAATCCAAAGGAGTCAAATTTATCAAAGGCGGTATTTGGAAAAACTTTTTGGTCAAATACGCCGAGAGCAATCGCATACACAAACGAATGCTTGAGTTGTCTCTTCTGAAAAGTCAAATAAACAATGAGATATTTACACAAAATCTCTATCGTTTACAAACCAATGATGTGTTGTGGCATGGCGTTTTTGGAGGACTCTATCTGCCCAATCTTCGGGACAACGCTTATCGTTATCTGATTGCATGTGAGACGATTCGTCATCAAGGAATCAATAGCATTACGGAGCATAATCCTGAAATGGATCCTTATCCTAAAGCGTTGGTTGCTACTGATGCACATATTTTAAGGTTTGATGCACAAAATGGTGGACAGTTGATTGAGTTTGATTGTAAACAGAGCGGTTTTAATTGGCAAAATACTCTCACGCGTCGCAAAGAGGCATATCACCAAAAGATTCTCCAAGCCCACCACAATCCACAAACGCCACAAACCCACGAATCTGACGGTATTGATACGATTCATACTGTGGATCATCGTGTTGAACAAGAAGTTCGTGACGCGTTGGTCTATGATTGGTATCTCAAACACTCTTTTATAGACCATATTAGCGATGCATCATTTAGTCTTGAAAACTTTAAACAGTGTCGTTTTAGAGAGTTTGGAGATTTTGCCAATCAGCCTTTTGAGATGACTATAGAGAGTGACCGTCTTTATTTCGAGCGTAATGGCGGCATTTATCTTTCAGAAAAATATCCAACAACCATGCAAAAGCTATTTATTCCAACAAAAGATGGGTTTGAGTTTGAAATCACACTCCAAAGTGAATGTGATACACTTTTCAACTATGCACTTGAACTGAACTTGCATTTTGCAGACTATCAAGCAGTCACTATCAATGATGCACCTTTAAAAGAAGGCACTTTGGTATCGATCAATCAGTTTAGGTTGTTTGATGCTTATACTCAAAAAACGATTGTTTTTACTTCTGATACACGTTTCACACTCCATTACGCATCGCTTTTGAGTGTTTCGCAAAGCGAAGAGGGATATGAACTGACTATACAAGCATTTTCATTTGCACTTTTGTTTCCTTTTGAACGACAGCTCAAACTCTTTGGAGATATAAAGGTAGAAAATGTCTGAAATCCGTTACAACCTCCTTGATGATAGATATGTCATTATTGCTCCAGAGCGACTCCATCGTCCTGACTATATGGCGTGGCGTAAAGAGGAGCATATAGACAAAAATTGTCCTTTTTGCGAAGGAAACGAAGTAATGACACCGTCTGAAATCTATGCTATACGAAGCAAAGAGAGCAAACCCAATGCTACTTCATGGAAAAGTCGTGTCGTGCCTAATCTCTATAAAGCAGTGCAGATAGAAGCACCAAACCACCTCTCAAGCCATGGAATTTATAGCACTTGGGAAGGATTTGGTGCACACGAGGTGATTATCGATACGCCTTTGCACCATCACAGTATGGTGACATGGAGCAGTGCAGAGTACTACTATTGGCTCTCTATTATGCAACAGCGTTTGAGAGATTTACGAGGTGATGTGCGTCTGCTTTATATCTCTCTTTTTAAAAATCACGGCGTCAATGCAGGTGCGACACAATCACATCCACACACACAGCTTATCGCTTTGCCTGTTGTTCCTAAATCAATAGTGCATTTTCTTGAGCGTAACTATCGATATTTTCAAGAGCATGGTCGAGGTATTGTAGAGAGTATCATTACTCAAGAAGAGCATGATGGTATTCGCATTATCGCTACAGAGGGGATATTTTTTGCATTTTGTCCTTATGCAAGTTCGTATCCTTTCGAAGTGATGATTGTAACTAGAAAAGAGATTCTTTCTTTAGAGCAACTTGATATTGACGAACTTAGAAGTTTGTCCACACTACTTCAAAAGGTATTTGGCACAATGTCTGTGCAGTTAGGAAACTTTGATTTTAATCTCTCTTTTCTTCATCCACCGATGCACCGTAGCTTTGATACGATGCACCTTTATGACCATAGGCATCAGGTGTGTCGTTTTGTGTTGCGTATTACACCACGAATCTATCGACATGGTGGTTTTGAACTATCTACAGAGACGATGATCAATCCTGTTGCACCCGAAGAGTGTGCAACGCTTCTTAAAGTGAATCCATAGGAGAACCATATGAATAGACTAAAAATTTTGATAGTTGCATCTGAAGTCGTACCTTTTGCAAAAACAGGTGGACTTGCGGATGTCGCTGGAGCATTACCTAAAACTCTTTTTTCGTTAGGTCATGATGTGCGTGTTGTGATGCCACGTTATTATGTTGTAGATCGCCAAAAATATTCTCTTCAACCCATAGAAGGAGAGCTTGGTGTCCCGATGGGAAGTATGGGTGAGATGTGGTGTGGTGCTTATGAAGGAAAACTTCCAAACTCTGATGTGCCAATATATTTTATTGAACATGAAGGCTTTTTTGGACGCAAGGGACTTTATAACGATGGTCACTACTCTTATGGAGACAATGACAACCGTTTTGTTTTTTTTAGTAAAGCAGCAATGCAACTATGCAAAAAGATAGACTTCAAACCCGATATTCTTCACGCCAACGATTGGCATACGGCATCTTTGCCTATATTGCTTAATACTAGTTTTGCAAATGATGAATTTTTTGAAAAAACTGCATCTATACTAACGATCCACAATCTTCAGTATCAAGGACATTTTTATAAAGGTCTTATGGATGTTATGGGAGTGCCGTGGGAAGAGTTTAATCCGCTCTCTTTAGAGTCTTTTGGAGGCGTCAATCTTCTTAAGGGCGGAATTACCCATTGTGATATGCTCACAACTGTGAGTCCTAAATATGCCGAGGAGATTCAGACCAAAGCTTTTGGTTGGGGTTTGGAGCATCATATTCAAGGTCATAGCCATAAACTTATTGGTATTATTAACGGCATAGACTATGATGAGTGGAGTCCTTCTTGCGACTCTTACATCAAAGCCACATTTAGTGCAGATGATCTTAGTGGTAAAGCAGAGTGCAAACAAGCACTACAACAGCAGTTTGGATTGATAGAGCGTGACGATGTGCCACTGATTGGATTTGTAGGAAGATTGGCGGAGCAAAAAGGGATTGCACTGGTTGCTCATGTCATTGGCGGTCTTATGCATCTTGATTTGCAAATTGTTTTATTGGGTGCAGGTGAGATGTGGGCGGAACGTTTTTTTAGTGATATTGTCAATAGATATCCTGATAAGTTCGCGTGTTACATTGGATATAACAATGCAATTGCTCATCAAATCGAAGCAGGAAGTGACTTTTTTTTAATGCCTTCGCTTTTTGAACCTTGTGGTCTCAATCAGCTTTATAGTTTGAGTTATGGAACACTTCCTATTGTACGTGCAACAGGCGGATTGGACGATACAATCGAAAACTATGATCCTAAAACAGGAGAAGGAACAGGATTTAAGTTTGAATTTGCGACAGGTGATGCACTTTATGGCACTGTCAAATGGGCAGTAGATACATGGTATGAGAATCCCGAACATATTATTGCCATGAAGAAACGTGCCATGAAACAACATTTTGGTTGGGATGATTCGGCAAAAGATTATGAAAAAGTCTACTACTACGCGCTCGGAAAACGTCGCGGATAAGGAAAAAAACAATGCACTACGCCATAAGATACGATGTGAGTCGATTTAGTGAGTTTGATACCTATTTGTTTGGTCAAGGAACACATACGACGCTATATGAGAAGTTTGGTTCGCATTTGATGAATGTAGAAGGTGTGGATGGTGTCTATTTTGCTGTTTGGGCACCAAATGCTCATTTCGTAAGTGTACGAGGAGATTTCAATCACTACGATACACAATCTCACCCACTCAAACGTCGAGAAGATGATTCTGGTATTTGGGAAGGTTTTATAGAAAATGTAGAACACGGTCTCACTTATAAGTATCACATTCATTCCAACTACTATGGAATTATCCATGACAAAAGTGATCCTTTTGCTTTTTATTGGGAGAAACCATCACGCTCCGCATCACGTATTTGGTCTCTTGATGGATACTCGTGGAGTGATAGCGACTGGATGAAGACGCGTCATACGCACAACGCTCACAATGCACCTATTAGTGTTTATGAAGTTCATTTGGGTTCTTGGAGACGCAAAGTAGAGGAGGGCGATCGCTATCTCACTTATCTTGAGTTGGCAGAAGAGATGGCAATCTATCTTAAAGAGATGCACTTTACCCATATAGAATTGATGCCAATTACTGAATATCCATATTTTGGTTCATGGGGTTATCAAGTCACAGGTTATTTTGCACCAACCGCACGTTATGGTACGCCACAAGATTTTATGACATTTGTTGATGTAATGCATAAAAATGGTATTGGAGTGATTATGGATTGGGTGCCGTCTCACTTTGCTGTAGATATGCATGGACTTGCCAACTTTGATGGTACTGCACTCTATGAACATCTTGATCCACGTAAAGGATTTCATCCTGAGTGGGGAAGCTATATCTTCAATTATGGCAAAAATGAAGTTCGTGCATTTTTGATTAGTAGTGCACACTTTTGGATGTCTCAATACCACTTTGATGGGATTCGTGTTGATGCTGTTGCTTCGATGCTTTATCTTGACTATGGTCGCAAAGAAGGAGAGTGGGAACCAAATCATAAGGGAGGAAACGACAATGAAGAAGCAGTCTATTTTTTGAAAGAACTCAATAAAACTATCTATAAAGAGTTCCCTGATACCGTAATGTTTGCTGAAGAGTCGACCGCTTGGCCGATGGTGACTGGTTCTACTGATGCGGGAGGATTGGGATTTGGATTTAAGTGGAATATGGGCTGGATGCACGATACACTTAAATACTTCTCCAAAGATCCGATACACCGCCAATATCATCATCATCAATTAACTTTTAGTTTTCTTTATAGTTTCAATGAGAACTTTATTTTGCCACTAAGTCATGATGAGGTGGTACATATGAAAGGCTCTCTTATCAATAAAATGCCTGGTTCTATGGAGCAAAAGTTCGCTAATCTTAGATCTCTCTATACTTATATGATCGCACATCCTGGTAAAAAACTTCTTTTTATGGGTGCTGAGATTGCACAGTTTGCAGAGTGGGATTACAGGCGTAGCCTTGATTGGCATCTTCTTGAGTTTCCGTTGCATATTGGAGTTCAAAAAATAATCTCGC
The DNA here is from genome assembly GCA_020719895.1 of Sulfurovum sp. GTDB lineage: Bacteria > Campylobacterota > Campylobacteria > Campylobacterales > Sulfurovaceae > Sulfurovum. The sequence continues at coordinate 13,115 of DYPM01000004.1, forward strand.
AACTCAATATGCTTTATAGAAATGAGCCTGCCTTGCATATTTTGGATGAAAAATATGATGGATTTGAGTGGATTGATGATCGTGATTATCTTCATAATTGTCTGATTTTTATGCGAAAATCGCACAACCCTGAAGATACGATTGTCGTAGTTTGTAATTTCTCTAATGAGATGCGTGATGGCTTTAGTGTTGCTTTGCCTTATGGAGGTGAATGGAGTGAGATTTTTAACTCTCAATCCAAACAATACGAAGGATGGAGCAATATAGAAACTCAATCCGTCATTGCAACAGAAGAGGAACTCTACAGCAGACCTTACTCTATGAAAATTACGCTACCACCATTGAGCGTACTCTATTTTAAGCGTCT
>DYPM01000004.1:13581-30593 GCA_020719895.1 Sulfurovum sp.
GGCTTTGCTCTTTGAGCGTTTTATCAAATAAAAAAAGGAACAATAAAATATGAATCTTCACACCTACGACATTTGCCCTAAGTACAAAACCAGCGTTGCTTACTTTTCTATGGAGTTTGCCATTGATCAATCGCTCAAAATCTACTCTGGAGGATTAGGATTTCTTTCAGGGTCTCATATGCGTAGTGCTTACGAGCTTAGACAAAATATCGTTGGTGTTGGACTTTTGTGGAGCTTTGGATATTACGACCAAGGACGTAACGAAGATCGTACCCTACACCCTGTCTATACACGTAAATATTATTACTTTCTTAAAGAGTTAAATGTGAATGTTACTGTGCGTATTCATGGCGAAACAGTAAAAATAAAAGCATTTTTACTTGAACCTGAAGTGTTTGGTACAGCTCCTATAATTTTGCTTTCGACTGATATCGAGGAGAACGACTATCTATCTCGCACTATTACACATAAGCTCTATGACAACAATGAACGTACTCGTGTTGCACAAGAGATTGTTTTGGGAATTGGTGGTACAAAAGTTCTTCAAGCACTCAATCAAAAGATTGATATTTACCATCTCAATGAAGGGCATGCTCTCCCAATGGTATATGAGCTTTTTAATCACTATGGCTCTATCGAAGAGATACGTAAACATGTTGCATTTACAACCCATACACCTGAAAAAGCGGGCAATGAAGAGCATAATATTCATTTTTTACACGAGATGGGTTTTTTTAATGGTCTTACTATCCAAAAAGTACGTGAAATCAGTGGTCATAAAAACACAGATACATTTAACCTTACAGTCGGAGCATTACATAGTGCCAAGATTGCCAATGCTGTCTCAAAAATCCACGGAGATGTTGCAAATGAGATGTGGAAACATGTCGAAAATAGATGCGATATTATCTCTATTACAAATGCTCAAAATCGTCATTACTGGATAGATTATCCTTTAATGCAAGCGATAGATGAACATGAGGATTATGAGCTTATTGCACGTAAAAAACATCTTAAAAAAATACTTTTTGATGTTGTCGCTGACCAAACGGGCAAGATGTTTGATCCTGAAGTGCTTACGATTGTATGGGCGCGTCGTTTTGCCGAGTATAAGCGTCCAGGACTTCTTAAATATGATTTTGAACGTTTTGTCAAACTTATTAAATGCGAAAAAACACCTATTCAAGTGATTTGGGCAGGAAAACCTTATCCGTTAGATCATGGTGCGGTAGAGTTGTTTAATGAGTTGATACGCATTAGTCACCACTATAAAAATATAGCAGTTCTTACTGGTTATGAGTTGTACCTTTCACGTTTACTCAAACAAGGAAGTGATATTTGGCTTAATACGCCACGTATCACACGCGAAGCCAGTGGTACAAGTGGTATGACTGCGAGTATGAACGGTTCGATACATTTTTCTATTAATGATGGTTGGCATCCTGAGTTTGCTCGAGACAAAAAAAACTCCTTCACAATACCTCCTATAAGTTCAAAACTCTCTATCGAAGAACAAGATAAAATAGACAATAAAAATATGTTGGATATTCTTGAAAATGAGATTATCCCTATGTATTACAATCATCCAGAAGAGTGGATAAATCTCATGAAAAATGCAATTGTCGATGTCTCTACAGAGTTTAATTCTGGACGTATGGTAAATGCCTACTATTTGAAAATGTACGATTACCAAAAATAAAACAATTGAACTCTCTGAAAAATTAGAGTGTTCACAAGAGCGACTATTCGCAAAGCTGAGGCTAAACCTCAGCTTTAAACTACAACTCAAGAAATGAATTTTGAGTACCAAGTGGAGAATTTATCGTTGGAAGTGATGGATCACAAAACCATAAATCATTATTTGTACGATAACCAAACTGATATGATTGCCCAGCTTTTAGAATTTTTGTGAAATAAAATTCACCACTTTTTTTCTTTTTCATCAGTTCAGGATTCCAATCATTCCATTCACCTACTACCTCTACACTCTCAATCTCTTGTGTTGGGTCAAACTCGAATGTAACCCATGTTTTTGTGTCTTTTGTTGTGATTTTCATTTAGATGTTCCTTATTGATAAATTTTTGAAATGAATGTTACACAACTTTTTATTTAAGATATGCAACATCAATGATTTTGATTTATTTTTCTTGTTTGAAAAGATTCAAAAAGTATTCCATCTCATAACGACGTAGAATACGAATAGTATTAGTCAAGCCCGATTGTCCGACAGGATCACCAGCAGTGAGAATATAAGTACTGTCAAGATCAATAAAATTTCGCTCAATTCCACTTTTGATAATATCAAAAAGTAACTCTCCACGACTTGCATCAGGACTAATTGGAGTAAAACAAAAAGCAGGAACAACTCCCCACACAAGAGTCAAAGAGCGTGCCGTAGTATCACTGTGAGTGACAGCGTAAATTGGTTTATTGGGGCGATAACGTGAAAGTTTTTTGACAGAAGTACCGCTTGTAGTGACCGCAAAGATCGCTTTAGCATCAAGATGTTTCGCTAATCTCACCATTGATTCTTCTACAATATCAGTGGTATTACAATTTACAAAACGATCAAAAAGATAAAAAGGATAGATTTTTTCTGTAGCGATAATGGTATTTTGCATCGTTTGAATTGCTAATACTGGATGATGTCCAACTGCACTCTCTTCAGAAAGCATAACCGCATCTGTACCATCAAGTACAGCATTAGCAACATCGCTAATTTCAGCTCTTGTAGCAGTCTCTTTTTCGGTCATAGAGAGTAGCATCTGCGTAGCGGTAATTACGGGCTTGCCTCTCTCCATCCCTTTTTGTATAAGACGCTTTTGAATTGCTGGTACTTCATAATAAGGCACTTCAATACCCAAATCTCCTCGTGCAACCATCAATCCATCACTTGCATCAAGAATTTCATCAATATTCTCCACTGCATCAAACTTCTCTATTTTGGCTATCAACTGTTGTTTTCCTCCAAAAGAGTCAATAATTGTTCGTGCTTTTTTCATATCATCGGCATTTTGTACAAACGAAATAGCCATAAAATCTACTCCATTTTCAACACCCCATCTCATATCTTCGTGGTCTTTTGGTGTAATAATCTCAATACCGAGTGGCGTATTGGGAAAATTGACCCCTTTTTTGGAGGAGAGTTGCCCACTGTTTTTAACAGTTGCGATAATGTGATCACCAACTTCTGTGATAATTGCTTGAATGACACCGTCATAAAGATAGATTGCATTGCCCAATTCAAGTTTATCAAGAATCTCAGGCTGGTTAAGAGAGAGGCGATAGTGACCTTCTCCTACTTGAGTCCCGATGATCTCCTCTTTGACAAATTCGATATGATCACCGCTTTGAAGATGAAATATATTATCTAATTTGCCAATACGAATTTTAGGACCACAGATGTCTTGTAAAATTCCCACAACCAAACCTGACCGCGCTATCGCTTCGCGGATATTTGCTAAGATACGATCATGTTCTTGATGTGTTCCATGACTAAAATTCATACGAAAGAGATTGACGCCTGCTCGTATCATCTCGTATAAAGTTTCGACTGAGTCTGAAGAGGGACCGACGGTGGCTATAATTTTTGTACGTTTTTTCATCGCAATCCTTTTAAATAGAGGTTAATTTTAGCATAAACATCACTATAAACAGGTTTGCCAATAAAGAATAGAACCTTTTAAATAATTCTCAAATTGAGTTTGTAGAGTTTATGTGTCTGCTTGAAGAGAATAATATGGTAAGCATCTTCGTGGTCATTTTTGGCTACTTCAATAGTATTTAATTTTGTATTAAAACGTATATAAAATGGTGGTGCAGGTAAAAACTCATCGTCCATATTGTAGTAGTAGCTTTCGATTGGCGTAGCATTTTCTTTGAGTAAATAACACTGATCTGCACTAATAAAATATTCCCTTTCCAATCCGACAAGTTTGTAGTAAGCATATTGATCTTCCATTAGATAAAGCTTCTTGTCCTCTAAATAAAAATCAAGTTTTGATTGTAGTAGTGTTGATTTATTTTCTTGTCTAAAAGTTTCTATCAGTGAGGGTTTTGGTTCAAAAAGCAGGAGGGCTGTAGCGCATATTTTTTCAAGTTTGAGTTGATCTTTATAGGTAAATCCCTTTGGATTGTTGAGTAGTTCAATCACACCATAACGTTTTTGATCTGTTCCTATGATCGGTGAACAAAGTATTGTGGAAGTTTTATAATTGAGTTTTTGATCTACATTTTTAAAAAATATCGTGCTGTTTTTGATGTAGTTTTCTATGATTGACCGTTTTTTGTGAAACGAATAACCAACCAAACCAAGATTTGTTTTAAGCGATAGTTTGCCTTTGATACCATCAGCATAAACAGTATAAAGTCGGTCACTTTTAATATCGTAAAGAAAAATAGAACAACGCTCAGCATTAGTAGATGATTTAGCACATATTGCTATCTTTGTAATATTTTCGACGAAATGTACTTCATCTATAGCGTCAAACTCTAATTGGAAGCAGTTCATTTATCGCAACTCCTTGGAGAATACCCCTTTTACTAAATAGATCTTTTTATAATAAAAAGTTAAAAGCAAATTAATATCTGACAATATATAAGATTGAGAAGAGAATCAAAAAAATAGAGTTATAAAAGAGTCACCTCTCTATAGGGAGGTGACACAATTAAGATTGTACTTGTGGTTAAAGTTGCGGTCCTGCAGAAGCAAAATCAAATTCATTGCTTTGATTATTGTAGCGATCAAAATTTTTGCGGAACATTTCTGCTAACTTGATAAGCATCGCATCATACTCCTCTTTGTTTTCCCAAGTTTCGCGTGGATTGAGAATAGCACTGTTTTGAATTCCTTCTAATGCTTGAGGAATTTTCAAATTAAAAATTGGCAAAGTGTCAAATGTAGTATCGTTGATTGAATCATTTAAGATACCATTGATACAAGCTCGTGTATCTTTGATGCTCATACGTTTGCCTTTACCGTAGATACCGCCAGTCCATCCTGTATTGACAAGATAGACATTGACGCCATATTTGTCTATTTTATCACCCAATAATCTTGCATACTCTGTTGGGTGAAGTGGGAGAAATGCTTCTCCAAAACAAGCAGAAAATGTTGCAACAGGTTCATTAATGCCTCTTTCAGTTCCAGCGACTTTTGCTGTATAACCACTTAAGAAGTAGTACATTGCTTGCTCTTTATTGAGCTTAGAGACAGGAGGTAAGACACCAAATGCATCTGCTGTTAAAAAGATAATATTGCTTGGATGACCTGCTTGGAGATCTTCTTTGTGGTTTTCAATATGTTCAATTGGATAAGAGACACGAGTGTTTTCTGTTTTGACATTGTTGGTATAGTCTACAACCCCATTTTCATCAGCAATAACATTCTCTAAAAGGGCATTTTTAATAATTGCACCAAATATCTCTGGTTCACTCTTGGGATCTAAATTGATTACTTTAGCGTAACATCCTCCCTCAAAGTTGAAAACACCATGCTCATCCCAGCCATGTTCATCATCGCCAATCAAAGCTCTGTGTGGATCAGTAGAGAGAGTAGTTTTGCCTGTACCTGAAAGACCAAAAAAGAGACACACATCACCATCTTTTCCGACATTAGCAGAGCAGTGCATTGGAAGTTTGCCCTCAAGAGGTAGCCAGTAGTTCATCATGGAGAAGATACCCTTCTTCATTTCGCCACCATACCATGTACCACCAATAATTGAAGTATTTTCTTCAATATTAAAAATTATGTATACATCAGAGTGGAGACCTTGTTTTTCATAGTTTTCATTGAGTATTTTGCAAGCATTATAAACTGTAAAATCAGGAGTAAAGTTCTCAAGCTCTTCTTCTGTAGGACGAATAAACATATTTTTAACAAAATGTGCCTGCCATGCAATTTCAGAGATAAATCGAACAGATCTTCTACTCTCTAAACTCGCACCAGCATACACGTCAGTCACATAAATATTTTTACCTGAGAGTTGGGTAAGTGTAAGATCCAGCAAAGATTCGTAGGTTGATTTTTCTATTCTCTTATTGACATCGCCCCATGCAATATTTTGATTTGAGGGTGATTGATCCACAAAGTATTTGTCTTTAGGGCTTCTTCCTGTGAATACACCTGTATCGCACATAGATGCCCCAGTCGTTGAGATATGACACTCACCGTTTTTGATCTCGTGTTCTTGGAGTTCGTCGTAGCTTAGGTTGTAGTAGATTTCTCCGATATTTTTTAGTCCAAGTTTCTCAATTCCATTTGGATTTCTCTTGTTCATTTTGACTGCTCTTTTCTTAGTTAAATATTGATAACAACACGCCCGCTGCTACAGCAGAACCGATAACACCCGCGACATTAGGACCCATAGCATGCATCAAGAGAATATTTCCAGGTCTTGCTTCTGATCCAACTTTGCTTACTACGCGTGCAGACATTGGCACGGCCGATACTCCAGCAGCACCAATGAGTGGATTGATAGGATCTTTACTGAATTTATTCATAAGTTTTGCCATCAATACTCCAGCTGCTGTTCCTGCTGAAAAAGCAATAAGTCCAATAATCATAATTCCTAATGTTTCAGGCACTAAAAACTTCTCTGCGGCAAGTTTAGAGCCAACTCCAAGACCAAGAAATATAGTGATTACATTGATTAAAGAGTTTTGCATCGTATCACTCAATCGATCTACTACACCCGACTCTTTGGCAAAGTTACCAAATGCAAATGCTCCAATTAGAGGTGTAGATTCTGGCAAAATGAGAATAGACAACATCAATAGTGTGATAGGAAAGACCAATTTTTCATTTTTATGCACTTTTCTAAGTGATCTCATTTTGATTTGGCGTTCTTGCGGAGTCGTCAATGCTTTCATGATAGGAGGCTGAATGACTGGAACAAGTGCCATATAAGAATAAGCGGCAACAGCAATTGCTCCAAGCATTTCAGGAGCGAGTCTATTGGCGATAAAAATTGATGTTGGACCATCTGCTCCACCGATAATACTAATCGCGGCAGCTTGTTGCAAATCAAATCCGATAAGAACCGCACCAATAAGTGATCCAAAAATACCAAACTGTGCAGCACCGCCAAGAAGTGCAGTTTTTGGGTTAGCAAGCAATGGAGCAAAATCTGTCATTGCTCCAATCCCCATAAAGATCAAAAGTGGAAAAAACTCATTGGCAATACCCATATTGTAAATAATACCAAGCATTCCATGTTCACCACCCATGTGAGCAAGTGGAATGTTGGCAAGTAATCCTCCAAATGCAATAGGAAGAAGTAAAAGAGGCTCAAATCCTTTAACTACGGCAAGATAGAAGAGCAAAAATACAATACCTATCATAATAATACGACCAATTGAGGACTCAAAAGCACTCATAACTCTTCCTTTGCCATCTGGTTCAGCAGTCATTTCGCCATCATTTGTATTGATAATTGCATTGATTCCTGTTGTTGCCCAAAAGCTTGAAACTAATTCTGAAATACTTTTTGATTTATATTCTCTATGCTCTTCGGCTATTACTACTTCCGAAGTTGGTATTGGTTCGTTTGCTTGTGCGAATGAACCAAATGCCATAATACTAAAGAGCAAAGAGAGGACAATATGTCTTACTCTCATCACTACTCCATTGTTACTAAAAGTTGTTGGTCAGCCACTGTATCGTTGACTTTGACATTGATTGTTGCTATTTTTCCAGTTTTTGGAGCCAAAATATCAATCTCCATTTTCATTGCTTCAAGAATCATTAATTTTTCACCTTCTTGAACCTTATCGCCTGGATTTACAAGAATCTTCCATACGCTACCTGGAGTTTCAGAGAGAATTTTTTCAGAGCCTGCTGCAGTTGCCATTGCTGTAGGAGCTGCGGCTTCAGCAACAGCGTTGATTTGCACTGGAGATTCTACTTTTGTAACCATAGGTGTGATTTTTACATCTCCACCACCTTCTACTACCTGAACGCTATACGCTTTGCCATCTACTACAACTGTATAATTTCCTGCCATTGTTGTTTCTCCATTCGTATTATTTGTATTGTTTGTCTCATTTGTTTTATTTTTTCTCACCATAAGTGGCGACTCGCCCTTTAAGAACGCTATCCCTTTTTGATCACAAGATGCAGCGATAAAGATATTTTCATCACTTGTCTCAAGACCTTCTCTTTCAAGCACTTTTCTCCAGTGTGAAATTGATTTATGCGGATCTCTGTCTGCAATATCTAATGGGTTTTCTGTGGTTGGTTCAAGTTTGAGTTTTTCGCCTGCGAGTTTGATGATTTCAGAATCTGCCTCTACAGGTGTTTTACCAAAATATCCAAGTACCATACGTCCATATCCTGGAGCTATCTGTTTCCATGGACCAAACATTACGTTTGCGTAGGCTTGTTGCCAGTAAAATTGGCTTACTGGCGTAACAGAAGTGCCATATCCACCACGCTCTACTACCTCTTTCATAGCAAAGATTACATCATCAAAGCGTTCGAGATCACCATTGTCTCTCATCATTTGTGTATTTGCAGTCAATGCACCACCTGGCATTGGAGAGAATGGTATAAGCGGAGATACTTGTGTCGCTTCAGGTGGAATCATATAATCAGCTAAACACTCTTGAAGTCTCTCTTCGTATTTAAGAATTTTGGTTATTTCAAGATCTCCAAGATTGAAATTTGTACCTTTGGTCGCATGAAGCATAGTAAGAATATCAGGTTGTGAAGTACCACCGCTCACAGGGGATACAGCAAGGTCAATACCATTAGCACCAGCATCAAGTGCAGCAAGATATGCTGCTACTGAAACTCCAGCTGTTTCATGCGTGTGAAGTCTTAGATGTATATCTTCGCCCAAAAGTTTTCTTGCCATAGAAATCGTCTCGTAGACTTTATGTGGATTGGCTGTTCCCGAAGCGTCTTTGAAACAAACAGAATTAAACTGAATACCACCATCCAAGATATGTCGGAGTGTTTTTTCATAAAAAGGAACATCGTGGGCACCAACGCATCCTGGAGGAAGATCCATCATAGTAACGACCACTTCATGGTTCATACCGTATTTTTTGATACATTCTGAAGAGTGCATAAGGTTATTTACATCGTTTAGAGCATCAAAATTTCTTACTGTTGTCGTACCATGTTTTGCAAACATTTTTGCAAATAGATCAATCATTTCACGGCTACCAGTATCAAGCATTACAGTATTGATACCTCTTGAGAGAACTTGAAGATTTGCATCTTTGCCTACGATCTCTCTAAAGCCATCCATCATCTCAAAAGCATTCTCTTGAAGATAGAAAAAGAGTGATTGAAATCTTGCACCGCCACCAAACTCAAAGTGAGTCAATCCTGCTTGTTTCGCCGCTTCTACTGCAGGGAAAAAATCATCCATAAGAACACGACCACCAAAGACAGATTGAAATCCATCTCTAAATGTGGTATCCATAATATCAATGTATTTTTTTGCCATATACCTTAACCTTCTTGTTGATTTATTTTTATTTTTCTTTTCTAAACTCAGCTACTGCTGCAACAATCGCAGCGATTTTTGCAGATTCTTCTTTTTCGATAGATTGAAGAGTTTTGTCTTGATGAATCGTAATATTCTCATCTGCATCTTTGTCTGGAAAATACTTAAGAATAATCTTCTTTTGTAACTCTATCGCTTGGATAAGTATTAAAAGAAAAACATAAACTACACCCATACCAAGAATCATAAACTTGATACTTTCGAGCAACTGATTGACTTCTGTTTCCATTTGTGTGTCTCACCTTATTGTTGTAGTGTTTGAATGTTAAATTGTTTGATTTTAGACTACTTTTGCTTGCTTTTTGGTAAAAAGTAAAGATTATCGTCGCTTTCGTTTACGATTACTTTTTTTTGTTTCTTTTTCGCCTTCAAGGTAATCTTGCATCATCTCTTCTGCATCTTCCATCTCAAATCCAATCACCTCTAAACTATTTACTGGAGTGGTTTTGGCAAGGTGGGTAAGAAGTTTTTTGAGTAGTTCTTTGGTGTCAAATTCCTCTATGCCCTCAAGAAGTTTATCGGCTATTGGTTCAGCCTCAAGATGTTTGATGTAGGAGAGAATCTGTATCACGCGATTCTCCTCAGATGGAGAGTCGATAGAGATTGTAGCCAATTGCATATTTGCTCCAACCTCCTTTCTGATACGTTGCAACTCTTTAAACTCTTCGGTAGTGACTAATGTAATGGCTTGTCCGCTTTTGCCAGCACGACCTGTTCGTCCAATGCGATGTACATAGCTTTGAGGATCAAAAGGAATGTGATAGTTGAAGACGTGAGTTACGTTTTTGACATCCAATCCGCGTGCGGCTACATCGGTTGCTACCATAATTTTTATCTCACCTCTTCGATAAGACTTGATCATGGACTCTCTTTCGTTTTGAACAAGATCTCCATGAATTCCCGCGGCACTAAATCCTAACGCTTGAAGATGTTCAGTGAGTCTATCTACTTCTCGTTTCATACGACAAAAGATGATACATTTGTCACTCTCTTCAGTCTCAAGAAGTCGTACAATCGCTTCGTCTCTTTGATTTTCTTTGATGACATAGTAACGTTGTTGGATGATATTGTTTGTTGCTTCTGTCTCACTCACTACAGAAATAAATCTTGGTTGATACAGAATTTCTTCGGCTAAATCTTTGATTGGTTCGGGTATCGTAGCAGAAAAAAGAAGCGTTTGTCTGTTTTGAGGAATGTATTGAAAAATCTCTTGAATATCGTCTAAAAATCCCATATCAAGCATCTCATCTGCTTCATCAAGAACTACAATTTCAGGATTAAATACCTCTATTTTACCTTTTCGATAGAGATCTTTGAGCCTTCCTGGTGTAGCAACGACAATCTGAACACCTTTGTGTATCAATGCAATTTGTCTGCCGTAACCTACGCCACCGTACACTGTCAAAGTTCGTATTCCTGCAAATCTTCCCAAATGATAGAGCTCATCACTTACTTGTGTTGCGAGTTCTCTTGTGGGAGTAATCACTAAAGCACGTTCAATCTCACCTTTGGCAATTTTGTCGATGATTGGTAACCCAAATGCGGCTGTTTTTCCCGTTCCAGTGTGAGCTTGTCCTACTATATCGTTTCCTTGTGATATGAGAGGTATTGCCAATTCTTGTATTGGGCTTGGTTCTTTGAACCCTGCTGCTTTGATCCCTTTGAAGAGATCAGAATGAAAATCAAACTCTTTAAATGTCATTTATTTCCTTCGTCGAAGCATAAAAAGCGTTGTGGCTTTTTGGTTTGACATATGTTATGTTCTTTCCAGAAGTCTTCATTTAAAACTTCAAAAAAGTTTTTATCTTTCGCTTAATCACCGATGTTACGCACTCAAGCGAACAAGTCCGCTTGAGTGGTAGTGGCACAAGTTGTCCCTACAATCTACTAAAGCTACGAAAAACGAGTTTTTCGAGATCTATAGAGGTTTTACGCACTTTTTTGCAAAAGTGGTAAAGATTAGTTAAACAACAAAAAACCAAAATGCAAGACCTACGAGAATACGGTAAATCCCAAAAGCAACAAACGTGTGGGTCTCCAAAAACCTAATCATCGCTTTAACAGTAAAAAAAGCCACCACAAAAGCCACACCAAATCCAATTGATAGTTGCGTGTAATCCTCCACAATCATCGTGCTACTGTTTTTGTAGAGATCATAAAATGTCGCGACAAACATCGTAGGAACAGCGAGCAAAAAGGAGAACTCTGCTGCACTTTTTCGTTTGAGTCCCGCAAATATCCCACCGAGCATCGTCATACCTGATCTGCTTGTGCCTGGAACCATAGAGATGCTTTGAAACAATCCAATTACAAACGACTCTTTGAGTGTCAACGCATCAATCGTTTTACCATCATCGTGTTGTTTATTGCGTCTAAAAAACTCGACCAGTAAAAAAATCACTCCTCCGACTATCAGCATCACAGAGACTGTTTCGATACCAAAAAGCGATTTGATCATTTTGTAAAACAAAAAACCAAACACTGCTGTGGGCAAAAAGGCTACGATCACTTTTAGCCATAATGTATGATCAACTAAAAGTTTTTTGGCATAGATGAAGAGGACTGCCAAAATGCTTCCTAACTGTATCGATACTTCAAAAGCTTTATGTGCATCGGTTTGTTCAAGCCCCAAAAGCTTTGATACAAGTATCAAATGTCCCGTGCTTGATATCGGTAAAAACTCAGTAAGTCCTTCAACTGTACCTAAAATAATCGCATCTACTACGGTCATCATGATCCTTTTTTTACTTCATCTTTGCGAAATAACTGTTCTCTTTTGCAAGTAACTCATTTGGAGTGCCACTGTCTATTAGCTCTCCATTCTCAAGAACAAATATCCTATCGGCATCTTGAATCGTAGAGAGCCTATGGGCGATCGTAATCACGGTTTTGTTACTCAAAAATGCTTTGAGATCGTGAAAGAGTTTTGCTTCGGTGTGCACATCTAATGCTGAAGTGGATTCATCAAAAAGCACCACTTTTGGATCGCTTAAAACCATACGAGCAATCGCCACACGTTGGCGTTGCCCTCCGCTGAGCTTGATGCCGTCTTTGCCGATCAAGGTATCTAAGCCATGAGTCAATCCTTCAACCACTTCATCAAGCTGTGCGATTTTAAGTGCCTTGTGTATCGCTTCATCGCTACAATCTTTACCAAGAGTCAAATTGAAACGCATTGTATCATTAAAGAGTTTAGGGTGTTGTAAGATCAGATGGACATTTTCTCTTATCGTAGAAAGTTTCAAGGATTTACAGGAAACATCTCCATACACTATCTCCCCTTCATCTACTGCGTAAAATCCTACTAAAATATGTGCAAGGGTTGTTTTACCAGAACCACTCGCACCCACTATGGCTACTTTTGCACCGCTTGGAATTTGCATGGAGATATCTGTCAATATTGGCTTATCGCTATGATAAGCAAAAGAAAGATAAGACACGCTAATACCTACTGAATCAACGTCAACAAAAGGATTATGCGTTTGGACTACCGTTTTTTCTTGTTCTAATGCATAAAGAGCATTGATGCGTCCACATGCTGCTTTTGCTGTAGCAAGAACATATTGAAAATTGATCATATCTTGCGTCGGTGTCACCATAACCCAAAGGTAGGAAAAGATCGCCAACATCATACCCACCGAAAGATCAGAGTATGCCACCGCAAGAATGCTCACTGCTCTAAAAATCTCATATCCACTTAAAAACACCAAATAGGAGTACTTCAATGCCGCATCGCTTTTGTAGTCAAATGCCACAGCATGGTGTTTGAGTGTGAGTGCTTTGGCTCTACTTTGCTCAAAGAAATAGGACTCTTTATTTGCAGCGCGTATCTGCCCAAAAAGCTCCAATGTCTCACTGAGTGCATCTTGAAACTGCTCTACTGCTTGATTTTGCTCTTTTTTAAGTACGCCGATATTACGTGCCATTTTAGCGGTGAAATAGACGACGATGGGATTGGTAATAAGAATAAAAAGTGCAAGCTCCCAGTGTATCCAAAGTAGTACCACAGAAGAAAAAAGCAGTGTAAGCACAGCGATAATGAGTTTGGAGATTGTCGTACTTACAAAACTATCTAACGTCTCCACATCGGTGACCAGCTTAGAGGTTATCGCCCCTGTTCGCATCATCTCATACTCTTTGAGTGAAACATTTTGGAGATGCAAAAGCAAAGAGCATCTGAGCTTATAGGCGATATCTTTGGAGATAGAGACAAAAATCTTACTTTGTGCTATCCCCAAAAACACACTTAACACCCGAAGTAGCAAGATAAGAAAAATGGTCAAAAGTACATACCCTTGTGTATCAGTTTGCCACACATTTCTACCCATCCATTCGGTAAAATATGCCGACTTACCCAACAAAAGCTCATCTACAAGTATCGGGATAAGTAGCGGTATCACCACGATCATCATCGTAGCAACAAGAGCAATGAGATTGCCTATGATGAGTTCTTTTTTATGTGCAAATAGTTGTTTGAAAATACCATCAACGGTACATTTTTGTAGTAATTCCAAAGTAGTTTCTCCAAATGATTTTGTTTTTTCGAGATTTCATAGAGCTGACTTTACGCACTTTTTATTTTATGGGAACCTCTAAAAACATAGATTGCTTCACTTCGTTCGCAATGACAAATCCCGTCATTGCGAGGCTTTGTAAAAGCCGAAGCAATCCAAAATATAGTTTTTAGAGATTCCCTTATATTACTTTTTGAAATAAAATCACTTTGGTTTGAGAAGGTGATATATCGCCATTGTCACAAGAGGAATCGTAGGCAATGATGTAGATTTCATCTCTTTCTTGAAGATAATTGTGTTCGCCGAATGTTGCGTAAGCAGTAGCACCGATAGAGATAAGTGCTTCTTTTGGATAGTTACACGCTTTGAGATGTTCATAGATATTTTCTAATGGACCAAAGTCCTCTTGATGATTTATTTTATCAATCAGCCACATTTTAAGTTTGTCATAAAAGTAGCTGTATCCCAAAAGTGGTGCATCTATACCGTAAGGATGAAGTGTTCCGTTGCGTTTGACAAAAGAGCAGAGGCGGTAGTGATCCATAATGCCACCTTTTTCAAATTTGTCAATTGTAATCCATTTGTCCCCGATTCCTTTGGAGTGTGTTCCCCATGAT
The DNA here is from genome assembly GCA_020719895.1 of Sulfurovum sp. Taxonomy (GTDB): domain Bacteria; phylum Campylobacterota; class Campylobacteria; order Campylobacterales; family Sulfurovaceae; genus Sulfurovum. Next base: position 28,229 of record DYPM01000004.1, read on the forward strand.
TTTTTTTCGGATATTTTTTTGGCTCCTTCTTTTCGTATAGTGCAGTCGTTGAAGGTGGTAAAGTGTTTGGCGATGAGATCTATCACTTGATGATTGTCATCATAGATAATTTCAAAATGTATCCCAATCTCTGGCTCAACTTGTGCATTTGCTTCATAGTTTGGGAGATGAAGTTCGTTTTTGTCGATAGGAAAAATGCCTAAAAATGTACTGTTGTTTGGAAGATAAAAAGGAAAAATTCCCTTTGGAGCATCTGGTTCGGCAGTTTTGACATTTTTGAAATCCTCCAACTCTCCTGCTTGCTCCAAGTGTCGTGCAAAGTTTCCTGCAACGCCTATTCCAATCATAGAATATAGCTTCATTTTTGTGTTACCTTTTTTGAAAAATTAAAACCTATAGACTCAAGTGATTTTGTCGTACTTGAGCATTGATTAAGAGGATTTGATTATGGGTACCTCTAATAACCCTACTTTAAAAGGGCTGTTAGCAACCCATCTACTTTTTAAAATCTAATCTCCAACAATTCCGTCATTTATCTCAGAAAAGTTGAGTGAATCTTACTTTTTTGGAGTAAAATTCACGCAATTTCTCTTACTTTTTATATCATTTTCACCTTTTGCAGCCTTACAAGCTGTTCATACCTAAAGAGGTTGTAGGTTAGATTCAGAAACCATACCGCTGATTTTATTCTCTCTATACCAATAGATCGCATATTCAGTGTACCATGCATCTATTTGGTCATATACCCAAAGATATGTTCGACTCTTGCTCTTATTTTGGATTTGGTGTTATTGGACTCTTTTTGTGTTTGTGTCAATGGTTTGTTTCTGTAGCCTTTTTTATGCACATAACTTTTACACTCTTGTGTTTCAAGGTGCTTCTCAATCTCTTCACTACGGTATGCACTGTCTGTATGAGTCGCTTATCTGTATAGAAATCGTGGGAGCGGAAAAAATCTTATCATACATACCCTCACTAAACCATAAATACACTGATCTATGATAAATATTTTATTGTATGGCTCCGCATTTGTCACAATATTCTGCAGATAAAGGCAACTGTTTCTTACAAAACTTGCATACTGACAAGCTACCATCAGCCTCAAAAATACCAGGCAGTTTAAAAAAATAATTACCTGAGTATATAAGTACTCCAGCATCTTTTAAATGAAACAGATAGTCAGAAATGATTTTTTTCGGATTGAAATTTGGAGTGTCCTCATCCATAAACAATATATCATCCTCAAATATGAGCTTATTCCAATCATTAATAAATTTATTTGAATATAACTGCTTTTTTGATTTTAAGTATTGAATAACACTCTTAGCCCCAAATGCACGATCTTTTAATTGTGGTATGTTCTTTCTACGAAGAATAAAGTATTCATATATATAGAGCCTAACCAATCTGCCATCAAGTGTGTATAAGGCATCTATATCACAAGGTTGAAGAATAAATGCAGGTAAATTATCAAGACTATTAATGCCTATTGCTTGTCTTGCATAATCAAGTAGTTGATTATTGCTTTTAATGGAATATTTCTTCCGTTCTTTTTCTTCGTTATATAGGTTTATCAAAGCCTTCATGTTATTTAATTTTTTATTGAGAATATATTCTCGTTCTCTTTTTACTTTTTCATCCCTTTTTTTTATTTTTTCGTTTTCGAGTTCTAATCTTTTGTTATAAATCCAAGTGGCATGATTTCCACTCTTAATCATGTTTTCTATCATTTTGAAATCTACATAATCTTCCTTGAGCAAACCACTTAAATCAATTTCTATTGAAGATAATTTCTTTTTTCTAAACTCATTTATTTTTTTCTCTTCAGAGAAATGAGTAACAGCTATTTCTACATACAGGTTTTTAGTATCTATTTTTCTATGAAGCTTCGCAGTAATATCAGGTATTATCAAAAATTCTGTAGTCTCTCCAAGTATTGCTTTTTCTAAGATTATGTCATCAAAAGTTACCATACCATAATCAATTAGCTCATCCTCAATCTTTATCGAAGGTAAATATACGGCTTTGTTTTGAAATATAATTTGTTTTGCTGCAAGATGAATAGCTGTTTCTCTGCCTGTTTCGCAAGAATTGTTTGTGGCATGTGCAAAATGATGTATATTTTTCTCACCCTTTTTTGCTGTTAATGGGTTATTGCAAGATGAACATATGCAATTACATGCTTTTCCACGTTCAACTTGTGAAGGTTCATATAATATTCCATTTTTTAATCCAAAGGGGACTTTGTATTTTGAATTCATAAACTTCTTTTCGATAACTTTCTAATTATAACAATTTTTTTGTTCCCACAATCAATTAGCTCATCCTCAATCTTTATCGAAGGTAAATATACGGCTTTGTTTTG
>DYPM01000110.1 GCA_020719895.1 Sulfurovum sp.
CTATATTTTATATCGCTCTTTAGTGTAGTCGTTTTTGAAAAATGCTTCTACAAAAGGATGTATTGACTGTAACACCTCTTGAAGTGATCCTTCTGCACTCACTTTGTGACCAGCCAAAATCGCCATTCTATCTACAATACCAAAAATCGTATCAAGATCATGTGTGATCATCACCACTGTAATTCCCAAAAGATTTCGTAATTGCACTATGAGTTTATCAAAATTTCTTGCACCTATAGGATCAAGACCCGAAGTTGGTTCATCTAAAAAAAGTAACTTAGGCTCCATTGCTAATGCTCTTGCTAATGCTGCACGTTTAATCATTCCTCCACTAAGCTCTGATGGATAGAGTGCTCCCACACTCTCATCAAGTCCCACAAGACGAAGTTTGGAGTAGACGATACGCTCTCTCATTATAGGTGAGAGCTTTGTATACTCTTTGAGTTGAACTTCGATATTTTCTGCGACAGTCAATGAAGAGTAAAGTGCACCAAACTGAAACAAAACGCCCCACTGTTTTCTTAATTGTTGAGCTGTATAAAAATCCAATTCACCAAGTAGATGTCCCAGCACAGTGATCTCTCCAGCTACTGGTTGCATCAGCATCAGCATCTCTTTCATTAAAACAGATTTTCCAGAACCACTCTCTCCCAAAATAGCGTAAATTTCATTAGCACAAATCTTAAGATTAACACCATCATGGACAATTCTATCACCAAAATGAGTTTTTACTCCTTTGGCTTCTATCACAATGCTCACAATCCCATCTCCGTATAGATGACTGAAAATAGTGCATCAAATGCAATAATCAAAAAAATACCATTTACAACTGAAGCAGTAGTTTGTAGCCCGATACTTTCGGTATTTCCAGCTACTTGAAAACCACGATAACATCCTACTGAAGCTATCAAAAATGCAAATACTGGACCCTTAAGCATTCCCAACAGATAATGCTCCACCGATAATACTTCATAAAGTCTATCGATAAACTGTGTCGCCGAAATATCCAACTGCGTAGAAGCAGCGACTAATCCACCCAAAATACCGACTATATCTGCAAAAAAGATCAATAAGGGTAATGCGATCATCAATGCAATGATTCGAGGCAAAACCAAAAATCTATATGGATCAAATCCCATCGTCTTCATAGCTGCAATCTCTTCGGTGATCTTCATCGCTCCAATTTCAGCCGTATAGGAAGAACCACTCCGACCAGCTATCACAATCGCTGTTACCATAGGTCCTATCTCTCGTGTCATCGAAATACTCAATGTATCCACTATAAATATATCAGCGCCAAACTTAGCCAACTGAACCGCACCTTGATAAGCGATCACCATACCGACCAAAAAAGAAGTCATACCAACAATCACCAATGCTTTAACGCCTGATTGATAAATATGATAAACCGTCTCTTTCCAGCGTATTTTATGCGGTTGAAGTAGACTCAAAACTCCCAAATAAAAAAGTGTACCAAAAAAGATCAAGTAGCCATTAAATGCTTCAAAAAACTCTACGGCACTCTTACCAACACTCTCAATCCAAGGTCTTTTTACACGATGCATCTTCTCTATATAAGACTCTTGTGTTAATAATTGATAGATTTCAAGATGATTGGATTTTGCTCCTATTATCTGTGGTATTGCACCGTGTTCTATTTTTTTTTGATAATCAATAAAAAGCAACACGCCAGAAGAGTCAAAATCACAAAGAGAAGACAAATCCCACACAATAGAACTTTTGTATTCTATAGAAGACTCTATAAGATTCAACTCTTTTTCGATGATTGTCACCGTAGAAAGAGTCCAATCTCCTTTAAGCGAGATAAGAGTTTGATTAATATTAGTGTGTAGCTCTACAAATTGATTAGACATAGAAAATTACAAAGAAGACTCCACAATTTCACTCTGATGTTTTTGAGTATCAAATGTCGCACCCAAATAGTCACAAATAGCTTGTGCATCTTGCATCGCAATCGAAAGTGAGCTTGAGGCTCCAGGGCTTGGTGTCATATTGAAGATAATTCCAGATTCGTTGATTTTTGCTTCACCAAGCAGAAGTTCTCTTTTTGATTTATCGATAATCTGCGGTCGCATTCCACCGTATCCGTCTGCAAACTCAATATCGCTTGCTTTTAGTGAAGGAATGATTTTTTGAGCATCTTTTACAAAAACATCTTTACCAAATGTCGGAAGCTCTTCGAGTACGTTTCTAAAGATATAACTGCGAATTGTTTTATCAGCAAATAGATCCAAATAGACATGCATCACATCTTTATCGATATTGAGTGCATTAAAAAAATCTTTTAAATGCAAAGAATGATACCGCTCAAGTCGTGGCAATGCAAATGCAGTTGGTCCAAATCGTGTATTCCACTCTTGTGTACAATCAGGATCAGCATGTACAGCAGCAAACGGGAGCTTTGGATTTTGCATTGTATAGACTTTGGTATTGAGAAGTTTTTCTTTAGCAAAAAAGAAACTTCCGCCGATAGGAAGTGTGGCGTAATTAAGACCATATCCCATCGCTTGAGCAAAAAGAAGCGAATATGAACCTGCATTGACAACAACACTTTTGGCTACAAACTGTGTAGTATCGGTGACAATGTGATAGTTTCCTTCTTCGTTTCGTTCTATTTTTGTCACCTCTTCGTTGTATCTCATTTGGATATTTTTGTCTGTATCAAGAGCGTGCTGGACGAAACTCTCGCTTAACTTTTTGAAATCCACAGTGGTGATTTGTCCTGTTGCTCCAATCGCCATAATCAGCTCTTGGCGTTCTTCTAAAAGTTTAGGTTCTATTTGGGCAAGTTTGGTTTCGTCCCACAACTCAATATAAGGATAGAGTTCTTTGAACTGCTCATAACGCTCTTTGAGTTTTACAATCTCTTCCTCTCCAACTGCCAAAATCATCTTATCGCGTACAAATCCGACTTCGCCAATTTTGCCAAATTTTTTAATATAGTTGCTCACCATAAATGAAGCTTTTTTGACTTTTTGAGCTTTTTCAAAGGTGTAGTTTGTTTCTATATCTCCCACGTGGAGAGTTTGAGAGTTTGCTTTAGGATTAGAATTAAGGAGACTCACCTCTTCATATTTCTCAAAAAGAATGATATCTTTAATATCTGTATATCGTGCAAGCGTAAAAAGAAATGCTGCTCCAGCCACTCCTCCGCCAATTACTGCTACGTCAAATATTTTGTTTATAACCATTTTTAATTTCCTAATTTTATTTGCATTATGATACTTTGAATGGTATGAATATTGGCTGTTTTTTTATTAGAGTTCTTTTGGAACTCAAAATAACGCACGATTAGAATGTATTTGATTTGTGTGTTGTTCGCAAGACTGTTTGTGGAGAAAAAGAAGTGGCTCCGGATACAGGATTCGAACCTGTGACCAAGCGATTAACAGTCGCCTACTCTACCGCTGAGCTAATCCGGAATAAAAATAATTGATAAAAAGGTGGCTCCGGATACAGGATTCGAACCTGTGACCAAGCGATTAACAGTCGCCTACTCTACCGCTGAGCTAATCCGGAACGGTTTAAAAATGTCACTAATTTTTTTGTGGAATATATTATAGTGGCTTTTATATTTATTGTCAAGAAAATATCACAATTTTACTATAAATACAGAAAAGATATTGCAAACTATCCTACAAACAGAAGAGGACTTCCAAAACGTTCCGCATATTTTTGAAGTTTTTTCTCTAAGCTTTTGATGGACTCTTTTTCGATTAGCTCCTCTCGCTTCTCCAATTTTCTTCCCAATCTTGCTTCAAACTTTAATATCATTATTTTTTTGTAAAGCTCTACAATTTTTAGATTGGTCAAACCACCCAAAAAGTTACGAAGATGCTCCAACTCCTCTTTTCTGCCTACGATTCCAAGCTCCTTTGAAGCGAGTAATGCTTTTTTGTATGAGTAGCTATCGATGAGTTCCATCTGACAATTATCGTGAAGAAAATAATCCACAACAGTTGAAAAGTAGTGCCTGTAAGGTGTTTTGATCTTCACTACTTTTTTAGATCCCCAAATATAAGTAGCAGCAATACGATGAAAATCACGACGCAACGCTTCTATTTCTTCATCTACAGGCACTATTTTTCCATCTTCTTGTAGTGAAAAATTACGATTAAATGCCATGGATAGAGTATTCATCACATTTTGAAATTCTGTTTTGGCATTGCTTGAACGATAAAGTAGTGAAATTAACAAATCTTTTATTTTCATCTTTTCAAAATGTCCATCTTCTATTTTGTCGCAATCTATTTTTTTGAGATGCACTATTTTTTGTAAATCTTTGACGCGTAGTGTACTTTGTATGGTGCGATGAAGAATCTCTGCTAATTTCTCTTTGGAGTAGATATTGAGCACATCGATAATATCCGTGACACGGTAGCGGTTCTCATCGGCAATATCCATCACTTGACAAAGAATCGTTTTGTTTTGTTTGTTTTGAATTACAATTCCCAAAGAAGCAAGATAAGACTCTTCAAATCCAATCGCTTTGGCTCGATACTCGTGCAAATAACTATACTCAGGATACTCTTTTATATCATCTGCTCTTTTTAGAAGTGAAGCCAAAGCATACTCTTTGATATCTTCTGGCAAAAAATCAAAAAGACCATACTTTTCGATACGACGAAAGTTATTGAGATTGGCATTAAACCGCACTGGTGTATCAAACTCTTTTGAGGCTTCTTTTACCATACGATCAAGAATCATCTCGCCATCATGACTAAACGCTGTATGTCCAATATCATGAAGCAAACCAACTATCTTAGCTACACCGAAAAAATTGAGATCAACACCTTCGCCCAATCTTTGACTGATACTTGAGAGAAGATATTCAGTACTCAATCCAACCTCAACAGAGTGAGAGTAACGGTTGCGAATGCTGTCTTTTGTTTTTTTGGAGAGATACATTGGTATATCTTTGAGACGAACAAACACTTTGTGTCCGACGATATACATTTCACACTCTTGAACGAGCGTTCGATAGTGTTCGGCATTAAAAATTGAATATTGTTTTATTGTTTGATCCCTAAGTTAAATTTTGGAAATTTCTAATGTACTTATATCATCTTTAAAAAGCAATAACTCTTGATTTTCATCAAAAATAATATATCCCTTTCCTCTCAACTTTCCCTTATAAGTAAAATTAAATTGACACTGCAATCCACTACAACGAAGCTCCATTCGTCGATTGATTCCAGACTCTTTGATATGTTCTTTGGGATGATGATCCATCGCCTCTTTGACTGCATAGAGCATCAAAGTTTTATCTTCTTTATAGACTGCATCTTTAATATCGGGTTTTTGGTTGGCATATAACACAAAATTATCTTCACCCAATATCAAACGAACTGTGAAGTTCGAAGCTTTGGCTTTAAGGTAATCGCTTTTGAGAGTTTGAAGCGTTTCAATCTCTCCCATCTTAACCCCTCGAATCTTAATTTTATAACTTGATGCCAATAGACCTAATGTCATACCCAAAAACAACACAAAAACTTTTTTCATCATATTCTCCTCTTTTGTAGACCGAAATTATAGACAAACATAGATTAGAAACTGATGCTACGCACTTTTGGGAACCTC
>DYPM01000111.1 GCA_020719895.1 Sulfurovum sp.
AAAGTCGTAAAAGATATGGGCGACGTCGACACTGATGGTGACTACGATAAACTCTATGCTTATGGTGCAAGAAGCTTCTCTATTTGGAGTACAGATGGAAACCTTGTTTATGACAGTGGTGATTTGATCTCCAAAAAAATCGCAGAAGTTCAACCTGCACTTTTCAATCAAGACAACGGTGCCATAGATGGTAGAAGTGGTAACAAAGGTGGTGAGCCTGAAGCATTGACTGTAGGTGCTATCAGCGGTAAAACTTATGCGTTTGTAGGTCTTGAGAGACAAAATGCAATTCTTATCTATGATATCACCAATCCTACAGATGTGAAATTCCAAAGCTACTTTATCACCGAAACAGCAGGTGATATCTCTCCAGAGGGGATGAAGTTTGTACCAGCAGGCGTCTCTCCAACGGGTAAAAATCTCCTTCTTGTTGCTTACGAAGTGAGTGGTTCTACTGCAATATATGAAGTTGAAGTAAAATAACTTTGATTTTAAAAACCTAAAACTACTGTGCCAAAAGGTGCAATAGCTTTAGGAGATGGCATGGACATTTGTCCTTGTCGCTTATTGGATACAAAAACAGATCTCTTCCAAAACCAAACCTTAAATACAAAGTGTGCAAACTCTCTTTCAAAAAGAGCATAGCATTAGTGTAATCTCAAAGAGCAAAACCCTGAAAGCTTTTTAATTAGAGTTCTTGCAAAGTTCAAAATAACGCCTAATTGACGTCAGGGAATCTCTAAAAACTACATTTTGGATTGCTTCGGCTTTTACAAAGCCTCGCAATGACTGAATTTGTCATTGCAAACGTTGTGAAGCAATCTATGTTTTTAGAGGTTCCCGTCATTGTTTGTCTTTTGAAAAAACTTGCCATTTAGGCAACTTTCTTTTCAAAAGATTGCTAACGCTAAGTTGTCTTCGTGCATGAGGACTCACGCACTTCGTGCTTAGACTTCTTGTTTTGCAAGAAGTCTATTATAAAAACCCAAAAAAGGATAGTTTATGTTTAATGTAACAGATAAAAAAATGTTACTTTCGCTTGCGACAGCAGTTGCGATCGTGACAATGAGTGGATGTACTATAGATAAAAAGAAAACTTCTTCCGCTCCCGCTCCCGCACCTGTAGTGCAAGCTTCAAAAACCCTTGCTTTTGCACCAGTCGCAGTAGAGACAACCAATCAAAATGCTTTTTCTTACACCCACAGCGTGGCAGTTGATGGCGTTTCTACTGATGTGACCTACTCGGAGCTAATGAGAACAGGACGCACCGATAATGGCGAAATTTTCGGTGGTGTCAAAGATCACAACGGCGTGTTGATGACTTTTGGTGATGGTTCACCGTATATTTGTAATGGTACCAATAGCGGTGTTGGTTCAGGGCTTGATTACACTTCTATCTTACAAAAAGACAATAAACTCTATATGGTATCTCAGTTTGAGTGTTCAATCGGTGCGATGTATATGGCTGAGCTTGAGCAAAATACTCAAACAGGCGTGATGACACCAAAGAGTGGTACGTTGAAGTTTATTGATCAAAGTAGCGAGTTTGGTGGCTGGACACACTGTGCAGGGATGAAGACACCGTGGGAGAGCCACCTTGGAAGTGAAGAATATGAGCCTGATGCACGCAAAATTGGAAATGGCAGTAGCGATAGTTACTATACTGAAGTAAAAAAATATTGGAACCAAAATGCGTCATTGGTTTCTCCATACTATTATGGATGGGCAACTGAAACAAAAATTGCAAATGGTACGCCAGACTACACCAAACACTACAATATGGGACGTTTTTCTCACGAGCTTGAGTATGTGATGCCTGATAGCAAAACATCTTATATGACAGATGATGATACTAACGTCGGATTGTATATGTTTATCGCCGATACTGCGTCAGATTTGAGTGCAGGTAAGCTTTATGCAGCGAAGTTTGAACAGACTCAAACCAATAAAGGCGGTTCGTTCAATCTCTCATGGATTGATTTAGGTCATGCAAGCGATAGCGAAATCCGTGCGATGGTGACAACAAAGCCGACATTCTCTGATATTTTTGACGTAGCAGAGCCTTTGTGTGCAGATATGTGTCCGACAGGATTTACTTCTATCAATACACGAACAGGTCATGAGTGTTTGAAAGTGAGAGAGGGCAAAGAGCTTATGGCTTCACGTCTTGAGACACGCCGTTACGCTGCGATGAAAGGTGCTACAACAGAGCTTAGAAAAGAAGAGGGGATTGACTATGATCCTGTACACAATAGACTCTATGTCGCGATTAGTGAAGTGACAAATGGTATGACCAAAAGCGATACTTATGATAAAGGTGGTAGTAAAGATATCGCATTGTCAGGGAACGGTTGTGGTGCTATTTATGCACTTGATATCGAAAGTGACACTACTCTTGGGACAAACTATAAAGCGAAAAACTTCTATGCGATTCTCTATGGTGAAACAAAAGACTATACAGGGACACCATATGCAGGCAATAGTTGTGATGTGAATGGTATTTCAGGTCCAGATAACCTTACATATATAGCAAACAGTGACACATTGATTATCGCTGAAGACACTTCAGGACATACCAACAATATGCTGTGGGCATACAATGTAGTCAGTGGAGATCTTACTCGTATCGGAAGCGTTCCAGTAGGTGCAGAGGCTACAAGTACATTTTGGTATCAAAATATCAACGATTACTCTTATATGACATTTGTGACACAACACCCATCAAGTGCCAAAGAGTCTACAGTGGGAGTTTTTAGTATCAAAAATGCATTGACCTCCAATTTGACAATACAAACTACACAAAGCGATTGTGAAGAGGCACATAAAGTATGGAATTCAACACTCAATCAGTGTTTTTTCGCAACCCAAACAATAGACTATACTCAAACTGCTCCATTTGATGGTGCATCAGCAAGCGGTAGTTGCTATACAGTAGGCGGTGGCATTGTATTTGGTAGCGATTTTGAGTGTGGACTCATGCAACCATGGCAGACTTACAGCGAAGCAAGCACTGCAAACTGGGTCAATGCAACTTATGGTGGCGACAGATATGCGTATATCAGTGGATACGGTGCTGATGAGCCGAGCAAAGATTGGCTTATTTCTCCGAAACTTACACTTAGTGGTGATGAGAAATTGAGCTTCAACTCTGCAAAAGGGTATAAGGGTTCGGATATTGTTGTGTATATCTCTAAAGACTACACAGGTAGTGGCAATCCAAGAGATGCGACATGGACAAAACTCAATGCAACCATCGCATCAAGCGAAGTGAAAAACTATCTATGGACTGCGTCAGGGGATATTGATCTTTCGGCGTATGCAGGTGATGCGTATATCGCTTTCTATCACGAAGCACCAGGCACTACAAGCAATCAAGTGGCAAACTGGGAAGTGGACGATATAGTAATCAAAGGTTCAGGTTCTGCAACTGTGCCGTTCCAAGCAGAGTTTACGATGAGTCAAGCAACAGCACTTACTATCGACTATACAGAATTCAAAAGCAGTGTAAGCGCTGGCGTAAGACCATACACTTATAGTTGGAATATGGGCGATGGTACGACAAAAACAGAAGAGAGTTTCTGCTACAGATACACAACAGCAGGAAATTTTAATGTCACATTAAACGTGACTGATAAAGAGGGTGCCGTCATCTCCACAGAGGCAAAAGCTATCAAGATTAGCAATCCAATCAATGAGCAAGTACCTGCAAATGACGCACAGCTTAGAGTAGCAACATTCAACTCATACCTCAATAGAACAACATACGGAAAGCTTTACAGTGATCTTGTGCGAGATAATGATACACAAGTAAAAAATGTGGCACACATTATTCAAATGGTCAAACCAGATATCATTTTGATCAATGAGTTTGACTACAACGGCTCTGCAAACGTTGATCTTTTGATCCAAAACTATCTTAATGTTGCACAAGGAGATGCTGATACGATCGACTATCCGTACTATTATGTAGCGCCTTCTAACACAGGTACTCCGACAGGTTTAGATATCAACAATAACGGCGTGATTGGTGCTCCAGGCTCAGGACAAGCGTATGGTGATGACTCTTATGGATTTGGTGAGTTTGAAGGTCAGTATGCGATGGTGGTGCTTTCTAAGTATCCAATAGAGAGTGCCAATATCCGTACTTTTACTCATTTCTTATGGAAAGATATGCCAAGTGCAAACCTTCCAACCAAAAATGGATCAAGCTACTACATTCAACAAGTGCTTGATATCTATAGACTCTCCTCGAAAAACCACTGGGATATTCCTGTAAATGTCAATGGCAAAATCATACACGTACTTGCATCACACCCAACACCACCAACATTTGATGATGGTGACAAAGATGTCACAGCGAGTGCAGTCGATTGGAATGGTCTAAGAAACCATGACGAGATTCGTTTGTGGGCCGATTATGTATCAGGCGAAAACTATATGTATGACGACAACAACAACTTTGGCGGTATGGAAGCAAATACTCGCTTCGTGATCTTGGGTGACCAAAATGCAGATCCAGATGAAGGTGATAGTTACCAAAATGCAATTATGCAATTCCTTAGCAATCCATATATTAATGCGTCAGTCACTCCAAAAAGCAAAGGTGCGACAAGTGAAGGTGTGGCTAAACGTGAGTATGACGATACGGCAAACTGGAGTATGAGAGCAGACTATGTACTTCCTTCTCTTTTTGGATTTGAAATTGATGATTGTCATGTGTTTTGGCCAGAGTTGAACGACGTAAAACACTATCTTATGGAGCAAAATCCTAATGGAGAAAACTCTTCAGATCACAGACTTGTATGGTGTGACCTCAATATCACCGATGCAAATGGTACAAGAGCAGGCGATGGTGGCACAGGCGGTGTAGTAAGTTCACTTACAACAAATTTTAACACAGGCACATTTGAAGGCTGGACACCTAAGAGCTACTCAAGCACAAAGGATTGGACAGTTGCAACTTACGGTACGCCACTTCTTAAAGTCACAGGATATGGCGATAGCAGTGCAGTGTCAGACGACTGGATCGTCTCTCCCGAACTTACTTTTGTAAATGGACAAACCCTTACTTTTGATAATGTACTAAATCATACAGGCAGTACATGTAGAGTACTCGTTTCGACTGATTATAATGGTGCGGGAGATCCTGCGTCAGCGACATGGACAACTCTTGCAACCTATACAGCCAGTGCAGGCAATTTTACGCTTGTCTCTTCAGGTGCGATGAGTCTTTCTGCTTTTGCTGGAAACAATGGATATATTGCATTCCGCCATACCAATGCAGTAGTGGGTACTTCGGGTACATGGGAAGTTGACAATATCGTGGTGATCAAATGAAACATATTTTTTTAATCTTTGTTCTTTTTGCGTTTGTTGGATGTACGGAGTCTCCTACAGAGAATCCTACACCAACAGCTACCATTGCTCCGACAGAAACGCCAACTAATAATCCAACACCAACACCAACACCAAC
>DYPM01000112.1 GCA_020719895.1 Sulfurovum sp.
TAAAAGTAGGAAGTTTAAATTTAGAATGTTTTTGTTGGATGTGAAGTGTATCATTACTATTTTCAAGCACAATCTCTTCATCTTTGAGAATACGAATAATATCCAATAGCTTTTTACCATGTGCAGTAAAAGCACCTTCTTCTAAAACAGAGATAGTATCAGTCACAATTTGTAAACCAATTTCCATATCAGTAGCTTTGATAGTACAGTAGTTCTCTTTGACGATAAAAAGAACGTGAGAGGTGATTTGTGTTGCGTCTTTTTTTTCTAAAAAAGGTTGCAAATTGATGAGTATTGATTCGATTGTCTGTTTTTGAACGTTAATCTTCATCTTTTTCCTTTGTTTATTTATAATAGTTTAATAGCAGTAGTAGCATGCTATGAATATGTGAAAACCTTATTTTTGATATCAAAATGAGGGGCTAAAGAACTCTCAAACAAGATTGACTTATTCACATCTTTTCACATTAGAGTTCTGCAAGAACTCAAAATAATGCTTAATGAACGTTATGGGTTGTCTTTGTGTCGACAGCTCTCGCGACTTTTCGCTTTTTGATAATTATATCTTTTTTATAATTATATGGTTATGTCAAAAGCCGTAAAATAGGGCTTTTTTGATGTTAGTTTTGAGAGGCTTGAGATGTTTTAATTTTGTTTAGAAGTTCTTCAAGCATTACTTTAAAGTTTTCATTGTTTTCGATAATCTCGTTGATTTTTTTCATCGCATGAGAAATAGCGGTGTGGTCTTTCATTCCAAAATAGACGGCGATTTGTGGCATCGAGTTTTTGGTGAGTTCGCGAGCGAGATAGATAGCGGTACGACGAGCTTCAGCGATGTTTTGAGTGCGTTTTTTGGATTTGATATCGGACGGTTTGACATTGAGTTCGGTAGAAACGATGCGGAGAATATCATCGATTGAGATGTTCTCTTTTTGCTCTTTGATTTGGTCTTTGATGGCATTTTGTGCAAAATCAAGGGTAATTTTTTGATTAAACATCGATGAGAGTGCATTAAGTTTGATAAGCGTTCCTTCTATCTCTCGAATATTGTCTCCCATGTGTGTGGCGATATAGTGAACAATCTCTTTGTCTAAGTAAATACCATCAATCTCGCATTTTTTTTGGATAATAGCGATTTTGGTTTCGACTCCTGGAGGCTGAATATCTGCCATAAGCCCCCACTCAAAGCGACTTTTGAGCCTGTCTACGAGTCCGCTGATTTTTGATGGTTGTCTGTCTGAGGTGATAACAATCTGTTTGTTGGCATTATAAAGTTCGTTGAAAGTGTGAAAAAACTCCTCTTGTGTTCCTTCTTTGTGGGAGAGAAATTGAATATCATCAATAAGCAAAAGATCACAATCTCTAAATTTATCTCGAAATCTATCCATAGTTTGGGTGCGAAGATGAGAAGTAAAAGTGTTCATAAACTGCTCAAGAGTGGTGAAAATCACCTTTTTACCAATCATTAAATTGTAGTTGCCAATAGCTTGCAATAAATGTGTTTTCCCAAGCCCTACACCGCCGTAGATAAAGAGTGGATTGTACTGTTTGCCTGGTTTTTCGGCGACTGATTTGGCAGTAGTGAATGCAAATTGATTGGAGCTTCCTACGATAAAACTTTCAAAAGTGAAAGAGGAGTTGAGATAGGTGCTTTTTGTTTGGTTTTTGTCAGTTGGCGTGTTTTTTTGTTTGGCGTTGTTTATGTTTGTATCATTGGTAGAGACATCAATCTCTACTTTTGGTCTGACACCGTCTATTATTTCAAACAAATGGGCGATTTTGTCACTGTATTTGGTATTTATCCATTTGGCGATAATCATATTGGGTGCATAAAAGTAGGCGATATTGCTTCGTGAGCGTTTGGTGTCGTACACTAACTTTTTGATATATCGTTCATATTCAGTCGGAGTTATCTCTTGTTTGAGTTCAAGCAGTACTTTTTGACCTATATTCATAACAAATACTCCGTTCTAAATGACTTTAAGCATTTTAACCAAAGTAGGCTAAAATTGTTTGATTTTGAAGTGAAAAAGTTTTTCACTATGTGAATAAGGATGTGAATGAAAATATTGGGATTAGACCCTGGAAGCCGAAATTTAGGCTATGCAATAGTAGAAATAGAAAACAAAAGTTATTCACTTATTGAAGCTGGAGTAGTGAAAATAAAAACTACCATTCTTCAAGAACAAATTGTAGAGTTGGTCGAAGGACTTGATATTATCCTCAAAAGTCACACGATTGACCAAGTGGCAATCGAAGATATTTTTTATGCATTTAATCCCAAAACGGTGATTAAGTTGGCACAATTTCGTGGCGCACTTTCACTCAAAATACTACAAGAGGTGGGATATTTCTATGAATACACACCACTACAGGTCAAACGTGCCGTTACAGGCAACGGCAAAGCGACCAAAGAGCAAGTCGCATTTATGGTCAAACGCCTATATCGTATTCAAAAAGAGATCAAACCTTATGATATTACCGATGCTATGGCAATCGCTTTTACACATTTGCAACGGGTAAAGTTGAGCCAAAAGTGAGGATGGATTAAGGTCAGTTACATTAGTTCTTTTTGGATACTATTTTGACATTTTTTGGTAGTTTAAAAACAGGAGTGGCGTTGAAAAAAGTATTGGTAGTGTTTGGCACTCGTCCCGAAGCGATTAAAATGGCACCGTTAGTGAAGGCACTACAAAAAGAGTCAACGATCAAAACAAAAATATGTGTCACAGCACAACACCGAGAGATGCTTGATCAGGTGCTTGAGATGTTTGAAATCACTCCTGATTATGATCTTGATATTATGAAAACAGGACAAGATCTTTTTGATATCACTGCAAATGTACTTCTTGGTATCAAGCGAGTTCTTAGTGATTTTGCTCCTGATATTGTACTTGTACACGGAGATACTACGACCACATCAGCGACCGCTTTGGCGGCGTTTTATACCAAATCCAAAGTGGGACATATAGAGGCGGGATTGCGTACGGGAAATCTCTACAGTCCATGGCCTGAAGAGGCAAACCGACAGATTGCAGGTGTACTTGCCAACTTTCACTTTGCACCTACGCCGAATAGTCAAGCCAATTTGTTGCGTGAAAACAAAGATCCAAAAAGCATTGTCGTCACAGGAAATACAGTCATCGATGCACTTTTTTTGATGCTTGATCTTATAAAACAAGAAGCGACACTCAAAGAGCGTATCATTGAGAGTATCACGATGCGCTATTTGATCTCAGAATCAAAAAAAATCATCCTCGTGACAGGTCACCGAAGAGAGAATTTTGGTGAAGGGTTTGTCAATATCTGCGAGGCACTCAAAACCATCGCACAAAACAATCCCGATATTGATATCGTCTATCCAGTCCATCTCAATCCAAATGTTCAAAAACCAGTACGAGAGATTCTCTCTGATACTTCTAACGTCTATTTGATAGAGCCACTTGAGTACCAAAGTTTTGTCTATATGATGAGTCTTTCTTATTTTATTATTACCGATTCTGGTGGCGTACAAGAGGAAGCACCCGCACTTGGTAAACCTGTCTTAGTGATGCGTGAGACTACAGAACGACCCGAAGCAGTGGACGCAGGCACAGTGAAACTTGTAGGCACCAATCAACAGATGATCATCGACGAAGCACAAAAACTCATTGATGATCCAAAAGCGTACGAGATGATGAGTAAAGCTCACAACCCTTACGGCGATGGCAAAGCGTGCGAGAGAATCGTGGCGTTTTTGATCAATAATGTATAAGATTTTGAGACCATAAAGATGAATAAAAGCAAAAGAGAGAGTATCGTAAGGCAGATTAGAGACAATCTTTTGGAAATCAATGCCAAAAAAATTATACTTTTTGGTAGCTATGCGTATGGAAATCCAACCGATGAGAGTGATATTGATATTTGTGTCATCAAAGAAAAAATAGATTCGAAAATCAATGAAAAAAATACCATTCGTAAACTTCTTAAAGAGATCAAGATATCCAAAGATATTATTCTTGAAGAAGAGGAGTATTTTTTGTCACACAGTGATGAAAACTGGATCAATACTGCACTTTATGATGCAAGACATCGAGGGGTTGTGATCTATGAACAAAAATAATATGCAAAACAATAGAAGAAGTAGAAATACTTATAGAATTAAGCGAATATGCTGTTGATGGAAGATATGCCATTATTCATGATGACATTGATGAATCCGCTAAATATATCAACATATTGGAAATTTTTGTAAAGGCAGTAGAAAACAGATGAATAAAAAAATATGCGTCATTGGTTTAGGATATATTGGTTTGCCAACTTCGGCACTTTTGGCAAACAGAGGTTTTGAGGTGCATGGTGTTGATGTGATGCAAAGTGTCGTAGATACAATCAATCAAGGCAATATCCATATCGTAGAGCCTGAACTTGATATTTTTGTCAAAGCAGCAGTCAATAGTGGCAAACTTCGTGCAGCTATCAAGCCTGATTACGCTGATGTCTTTATCATCGCTGTACCGACACCATTTCATGTGGGGTTTGTCCCCAATATTGATTATGTTTTGAGTGCGACTAAGTCGATAGCTCCGTTTGTAAAAGAGGGAAATATCGTCATTCTTGAGTCCACTTCACCCGTAGGCACGACTGACACAGTCGAAGAGACACTCAAAGAGAGTGGTGTCGATACCGCTACGCTTTATATCGCACATTGTCCTGAGCGTGTACTCCCAGGACAAATTATGCGTGAGTTGGTACAAAATGACCGTATCGTAGGCGGTACAACACCCGAAGCGACCAAAGCAACAGCGACTTTTTATCGCACATTTGTACAAGGTGAAGTGCTTGAGACCGATGCTAAAACCGCAGAGATGGCAAAACTCACCGAAAACTCTTTTAGAGATACCAATATCGCATTTGCCAATGAACTGAGTATGCTTTGTGATAAGTTTGGTATCAATGTGTGGGAGCTTATCGAGTTGGCAAATCGCCATCCGCGTGTCAATATTCTCAAGCCTGGAGCAGGCGTTGGCGGTCACTGCATTGCTGTAGATCCATGGTTTATTGTCCATGCAGGAGGAGAGAGTGCGAAACTTATCAAAACCGCTCGCGAAGTGAACAACTATAAAACAGAGTGGGCGATAGAGAAGATCAAAAACGCTGCATTAGAGTTTGAAAACAGACAAGGAAAAAAAGCCAAAGTAGCCTGTATGGGACTTGCTTTTAAGCCTGATATAGACGACTTACGCGAATCCCCAGCACTCTATATTGCACGAAGACTCAAAGCAGATGAATTGGATATTTTAGCGGTTGAGCCAAATATCAAATCTCACAAAGAGTTTGAGATTGTCGCGTATCAAGAAGCACTTGAGCGTGCTGATATCGTGACTTTTTTGGTGGCACACAAAGAGTTTAGAGGGTTGAAGATCAAAACCGAACTTGATTTTTGTGGCGTATTGAATT
>DYPM01000217.1 GCA_020719895.1 Sulfurovum sp.
AACAAAAAGGCTAAAATTATATCAAAACTACAAAAAAGAGACTTATGCGTTACATTTTTATATTTTGGATTTTATTTCTTATTGATGGTTGCACTATGCACTCAAGCTCTGTACAAAAAAGAACTTTTTATTATCACGGTATCTACTTTGGCGATAATCTTCCGCCTCTTTTGTGTTCTGGAATTATCGACGGTTGCACCACATCAGAAGGAAAGTATCAAAAATCACATACAAAATTTAAAGAGAGTATGGAGTATGAGTCGGGGTGGTTTTTGGGTCGAAATAGATGCAAAAAAGAGAGATAAAGGGGAGAGAAAATACTCTTGGCAAAAAGCCAAGAGAAAAATTAGGCAGAAACCTCTGCGGTTGCTACCATATCCAAAGGAACTACAGAAACTTTTTTTTGTCTTGCAGTGTGATTCTCAAACTTCACAACACCTTCGATCATTGCAAAAATAGTATGATCTTTACCGATTCCTACACCTTTGCCTGGTCTTACTTTTGTGCCTCTTTGTCTGAGAATGATATTTCCAGGGATGACAAACTCACCACCAGTTTTTTTGACTCCGAGACGCTGTCCTCGTGAATCACGGTTATTTTGGGTTGAACCTTGACCTTTCTTGTGTGCCATTTTGACTCCTTAATTATGCTTCTACTGAAGTGATTCTTACTCTTGTGAAGTCTCTTCTGAAACCTCTTTTGACTTTAGAATCTTTTCTTCTTAGTTTTTTGTAGGTGATTACTTTTCTGTCTCTTCCGTGATTAATCACCTCTCCTCTAACCACTGCACCTTCGACATACGGAGTTCCGATAAGAAATTCGCCATCTTTGTCTAAGGCAAGAACCTCTTTAAACTCTACTGTATCTTTTGGCTCAACATCCATATTGTCAAAAGCAACAATATCGCCTTCTTTGACTTTGAACTGTTGACCGCTCGCTTTGATGATTGCGTACATTGCAAAACCTTTTATTGCTGATTTTTTTGAAAAAAAGTTTGAGATTATATCAAAATAACGTTAATTAATTTTTAAATCATTGCAATAAAATGTTTAAAAACTC
>DYPM01000218.1 GCA_020719895.1 Sulfurovum sp.
GTAGTGTTTGCATTTTTATCTGTTGCTGTGTAAGTGAGTGTGTATTTTCCGATTGTTTTAGTATCGACACTTCCGTTGATATCTAAGATGATATTTGTATCTACATTATCAGTGACAACTGCTCCTGCTTCGATGTAGGTTTGGTTTTGTTTGAGTATGATATTTGATTCGCCATTGAGTGTGATAGTCGGTGGCGTTACATCTATCACATTGACTCTTCGAGTAACAGTTATTTGATTACCAACACTATCTTTTGATGTATAAAAAACAAAATAACTTCCAGCAGTGTTACTATCGACAGTACTGTTTGTATCGACATTGAGATTTCCCTCTCTATCGTAAAATGCTGTTGCTCCAGCATCGATATATCTTTCGCCTTGTTTTATGGATACAGGATTGACTCCTTTGATTGTAATAGTCGGATAATTTTTATCGACGACTCTCACTATTCTGCTGACATTTGCTTCATTGTTAGTTTTGTCAATCGCCTTAAAATAAAGAGTGTAAGTTCCTAATTTTGTAGTGTTCACTTCTCCAGAAGTACTGATAGAAACATTACCACCATCAACATTGTCCACAGCAAATGCTCCAGCATCACTGTAGTGTTGTGCATAAGGAAACTCAATCAACGATGAACCAATCAGTTTAATCACAGGTGCTTCTTTGTCTCTTATGACATTCACTGCTCTTGTGCTTGTCGCTTGATTGCCTGCGGTGTCAATGGCATGATAAATAACAGTATAGTTCCCTTCACTGTTTTTATCGACATTGCTATTTGTAGTAAGTGCAAGATTTGTATCGATATTATCTGTGACGTTCGCACCTTTATCTATATAATCATATCCTTGATAGATCATCACAACCAACTCTCCATTGATTGTAATTGTAGGAGAAATAGCGTCTGCTTTTTTTACTGCTGTAGTATTTTTTGTAGTGGTTGTACCATTGCTACACGCCGAAAAAACAAAGACGCTTAGACTTAAAATCGCATAGATGATATTTTTACGTTTCAAAATTTTTCCTTTAATAGCGATAGATTACTTGTATTTCAAAAACT
>DYPM01000219.1 GCA_020719895.1 Sulfurovum sp.
TAAAACTCTCCGAAACACTCTTTAAAGATAGAAGTGGCAATCCTATCAGCGGTTTTCCAAACCCTATAGGACTTGGCGGTACAAAAGAGATTCCTTTTGACATAAATGGCACAAGAATCACAGACGGTGAAGGCAATGACAAACTTGATATTTATGGCTTAGACTCTGAGGGACTTGTCATGCTTAAAGACGGAAGCTTTTGGGTAAGCGATGAGTATGGACCTCACATGGTACATTTTGATGCGAGCGGAAAAGAGATAGATAGAATCAATCCATTTGCCGATGACAATAGAACATCTATCAATCTTCCAGCAGAATTTGCAAAAAGATGGGCAAATCGTGGCATGGAAGGACTTGCCATTACGCCTGACGAGAAAACACTTGTAGGAATTATGCAGTCAGAACTTGATAATCCAAAAAACCGTAAAGATTTAACACGTATAGTCACTGTAAACTTGGAGACAAGAGCGATAAAACAATATCTTTACGATCAAGATGCTAATGGCAACTCAAACTCGGAGATCACTGCTATAGATAATGATACGTTTTTGGTGATTGAGCGTAACGGCAAATTTTATCAAAAAGATAGTACGGCGAAAAAAAATATTTATAAAATCAAACTCTCAACAGGAACCGAACTGGAGAGCGTTACACTTGATTCTGCTATGGTGCAAAACGCAACAGTTGGTCTAACCATAGACGGGAAAACACTTGAGACAATCTCTGCTGAAGCAAACTCATGGACTACACTTGAAAATCACGGTATTAGACCAGTAGAAAAAACTTTAGTTGTAAATATGATAGATGCAGTTGGATATCCACATGACAAAATGGAAGGACTGATTCTTTTTAACAACTCGACTCTTGGCGTTGTAAATGATGACGACTTTGCGACATCGGACACCAACGGCGTACTAGAACAAAAATATCTCAATACTGCGAATACAAAAGAGGATGGAAGTACATTGTATATCATCAGGGATTTAAATCTTAGCAATTAAATTATCTGATTCGTTCTTTTAATTTTCGGCTTTGCCGAAGATTAAAATCTTTA
>DYPM01000113.1 GCA_020719895.1 Sulfurovum sp.
GATTTTGGTTTCAAGATTTTTGAAACTACTCCTATTTGGGAGGATTATGATTTTGAAGCGGATCAGTTTGACAATTCACAAACCCTTTTTGATGCAGGAAAACTCACAGAAGAAGATATAAAAGCCCTACTTACCACTTGGAAAACTTATGACGGCATTGTCTTGACGCAAGAATTGGAAACGATTGATTTAGGTGGTTACACAGCATATTATGGAAGTGGCAAATTGTATTTGATGCATAAAGGTTTCAGTACCGAAAATCTACAAACACTTTTAGAAAAAATTGATTCGGACAAAAGGTTTAATCCAACTTCAATCATCGTATTTGGTTATTATTTTGATAGTAAAAGTTTGCGAGAATTGAGTGAGAATGTGAAGTCATATGCAAACAAAAAGAAAATTGATATTGACTTTATCATAAGGTATTGATATGAAAGGATTTAATTTTGAGAAGAACCTGTCTCATCAAGAAGATGCAGTAGAAAGTACCTTAGTAGTTTTTGAAAACTTGCGATTACATCCTGTTGTCGAAGTAAATAAACAATATATCAACCCAATTTACAACAAGATTGAGAAGCAAGGCAATGTCCTTGACAATAAAATGTTGCCCTTTGGTCAGTATTTTGACAATATTCTTAATCGCCAAAAAAGAAATGGTATAGAAGAAAAACCAAAGCCAAAGAGCAACATTATAGACATAATGATGGAGACGGGTACAGGCAAAACTTATACCTACACCAAAACTATTTTTGAACTCAACAAACAATACGGGATTTTCAAATTTATTGTTATTGTGCCAACACTTTCAATCAAAGCTGGAACTATTGATTTTCTAAAATCAAACAGCAGTCGGGAACATTTCAAAGAGCAATACAACAAAACACTTCACTTGCATATTGTAGAGAGTCAAAAGAGCAACAAAAACAAAAAGTCATATATTCCACCAGCAGTGATCAGTTTTGTAAATGCAGGAGATTTTGAAAAAAACAGTATTCAAGTGATGATTATCAATGCAGGTATGATAAATTCAGACACAATGCAAAAGAGTTTTGACAAAGGTTTGTTTGATAAATACACCGTGCCATTTGATGCTATCGGAGCTACAAAACCGTTTATGATTATTGATGAGCCACACAAATTTGGCACAGGAAATAAAACTTGGGAAAATATACAAAAGATAAAACCACAATTTATTTTGCGTTATGGTGCAACTTTTCCTGATAAAGAAATCAAACAAAAAAATATCTTAACAGGCAAAAATGAAAGTATTTATGTCAAAGACTATCAAAATTTAATTTACAAACTTACAGCAGTTGACTCATTCAATAAAAATTTGGTCAAAGGGATTATTGGTCACATAACAGAATTTGAGAGTGGTAAAAATGCAATTGTAAAGTTTATTGATTCAGACGGAACGGAAGCCACATTTCAACTCAATGATGAAAAACCTGTAAAACTTAAAAAGAAAGAGAGTTTACAAACAATTCATTCTGAAATGAGTGATTTGTCAATTGAAAATTTAAACAAAAGTACAGTTGTTTTATCAAACGGTTTGGAAATGAAAAAAGGCGATAAAATCAATCCCTATTCGTATGCTGAAAAGTTGCAAGAAACAATGATTCAAAAGGCGATTAAGCACCATTTCGAGATTGAGAAATCATTGCTAACAAGAGATGTAAAAATAAAACCACTAACCCTTTTTTTTATAGACAATATTGATGAATACAGAAATGAAAATGGTTATTTGAGAATCACAGTAGAAAATGCTATAAAAGCGGAAGCCGAAGCTTTATTAAAGACTGAAACCAATCTTTTTTATCGAACCTTTCTCGAAAAAACATTGCAAGATTTGCGTGCTACAAATGAAGGTTATTTTTCAAAAGATAATGAGAGCAAGGATAACGAGGAGCAGTACGAAAAAATAAATATGATTTTGCACGACAAGCAAAAAAGTTTAAGTTTAGATAATACATTTCGTTTTATTTTTTCAAAATGGACTTTGAGGGAAGGCTGGGACAATCCAAATGTTTTCCAAATTTGCAAACTCCGTAGTAGTGGAAGTGAAATTTCAAAACTGCAAGAAGTCGGGCGAGGACTCCGTTTGCCTGTAAACGAATATGGCAATCGTGTAAAAGACGAACAGTTTTATCTCAACTATTTTGTGGACTTTACAGAAAGTGATTTTGTTGATAAGATAGTCAATGAAATCAATCAAAAATCAGGGGCAATTTCAATTGAAGTAAATTCGGAACTGCTTACAGATAATATGATTAAGCAAATCATTGAAAAATATGAATTTGATGATGCAAATGTACTTTTGGAAAAGCTCATAACGAAAGATAAAGTAATTAACTTCACTCGGAAATTTTTAGAAGGAGGTTTTGATTTTATCAAACAAAATTATCCCCTAATTTTTGAGGGAGTTAATTCAAATAAGGTTCGTAAATCTACAGACTCAAATAAGAAAATTACAGTAAGAACTGAAAAATATCAAGAGTTAAAAGACCTTTGGGAAAAACTCAACGAAAAAGTAATTTTGGAATACAAGTTTGACAATGAGGCAGGATTTAAAACACTTTTTACCGAGTTTTTGAAAGCTCAAAAAGGCAATTTTACAATAGGCGGAGTAAATGAACGAGTTGCAAAAGTTGAAATCAAAGATGATAGAGCTATTGTAAACGAAGCAGAATCGGTTTACGGTCGAAATATCGCAACTGTTTCAACAATGAAATATAGTGACTTTCTGAAAGAACTTTCGAAAATCTTAAATATCAATCTTGCGACAATTCATCAATCAATTATTGATACAGAAATAGACATAAACAAGTATTTGAACCCAACAACTTTGCGAATTATCAAAGATAAATTTGACCATTTTCTAATGGCAAATGCTATTGATAAATTCAGTATTGAGTACAAAAAAGTTTCAAGTAGCATCCACCCAACTAAATTGACAGACAAGAAAGGTAATGTTTTAAAAGAGATTTCAGCTCCTGATGTTGGTATTTTCTTTTCAGATGAAGATGTAGCAAAGAGTTACTTTTTTGATAAGTTGCACTACGACTCAGGCTTAGAAAAAGCAAATATTAAAACCGAACTCAAGGAGGTTATTGTGTTTACAAAGATACCTAAGAACTCAATAAAAATTCCTATTGCAGGCGGCAAAAGCTATTCTCCTGACTTTGCTTATGTTTTGAAATTCAAAGATGGAGAGCAAAAATTACATTTCATTGTTGAGACAAAAAATGTAAATAGTGAATATGAATTGAGAGATGAAGAGAGGTTCAAAATCAGACACGCTGAAAAATTCTTTGAGGGTAAAATAAAAGTCGAATTTAGAACACAATTTAGCAACAATAAAATAGTGGATTTAATCAAAGAGATAAACAATCAAGACATATAATAAAACACAATTTCAAAAAAATTGAAATCGCGTCTTTTTTAAAGCGTTTCCATTTCTTTTAGCGTTGCGAGTAAAGCACCGAGTTTATTTTTTACTTCAAGATACTCTAAGTCGGGAATAGAGTCCGCGACAATGCCCGCACCTGCTTGTAGCGTGATGGAGTCGGGTTTGATGAGTGCGGTTCGTATGGTGATTGCAGAGTCCATATTGCCGTTAAAAGCGAAATAGCCAACTGCTCCAGAGTAGAAACTTCGTTTGAGTCCTTCGCAGTGTGCGATGCGTTTCATAGCTTCTATTTTTGGTGCGCCTGTCATTGTGCCAGCGGTAAAAGTAGCAGTAAAAAGATCAAACATATCTTTGTCTTCCGCAATCGTTGCTTCTACATCTGAAACAATATGCATCACATGTGAGTAGCGTTCTACACGCATCATTTGTGGGACATGTACTGTGCCTGTTTTGGCAACGCGTCCTACATCATTGCGTCCTAAATCAATGAGCATCAGATGCTCCGCACACTCTTTTGGATCGTTTAGCATCTCCTCTTCAAGCTCTTTGTCTCGTATTGCATTTTTGCCACGTTTGCGTGTTCCTGCGATTGGACGTAACAAAATCTCTCCATCACTAAGTCTCACCATTACTTCAGGACTTGAGCCACAAATTGTAAACTCTTCATATTCCAACAAAAAAAGATACGGTGAAGGATTTTTGGAGCGGAGAATTCGATAGAAACTAAGAGGATCAACTTTGCCTTTTTGAGTATATCGATTGGAGAGAAGAATCTGAAAAATATCTCCAGCACGAATATTCTCTTTGGACTCCTCTACCATCGCCTTGAACTGCACTTCATTCACACTAAAAGTTCCCTCACCATCTAATATTGCAGGTTTGAGTGGTTGTGTGAGAGAAACCTCTTTGATGATTTTTTGTATCTGAAGAAACGCATTATGCATTCGTTCGTCATTGAGTATCAGTGTAAGTTTGGAGTTTTTGTGAGAGTAGCCAAGGATAATCGCAGGTCGAATCAAATCAAGATCAGGGATATTGAGTGTATCAACAAGAGAATCCATGCTCTCTTTTAAAACAGGCTCAAACACTTTGACCATATCGTATCCGATATATCCGATAAATCCATCTACCATCGAAAACCCAATCTCTTCCGCTTTGGTTTGATAGATCTCTTTATCGATTGAATCATAGTAGGATTTGAGAAAAGCAAAAGGATTTTGATCAATGATTTGGGAGTTGCCGTCGGTGTCGGTATAGTGTGTCGTGTGGTTTTGGTATCTAATACGCTCTTTTGTGCCAAATGCAATAAAAGAGAAGTTACCATCTTCGCTATTGACCACGCTTTCAAAAAGCATTGTGATTTGATCACTAAAATGAGCTTTTATTTTGCCATAAAGTGCGACTGGAGTGAGTTGGTCAAATAAAACAGTGATGTGCATTATGGACTACTTTACGATGAAGGCACCGTTGTTGATAGTAGATTTTACCTTCGATAATCCTGTTTTTGCTGTACTCGTATCAGAAAAAGGACCAACCAATACTTTTTGTGTATTGTTGAGAGTTCGTACAGTGTAACCAAATCCTTGTGACTGAATTTTATTTATAAAACTTTTGCTTGGTGCGTGGCTAAAGGCTCCTACTTGAATATAATATTCGCCTTTTGTGCTGCTCTGTGATTTGGCGTTTGGAGTGTTTGTGGGTTGGATATTTGTGTTTGATGTTTTAATATTTGCTTCATTAGGTCTTGTCAAGAGATTGAGAGGTCTGCCTGCAGGTCTTTGGATTACTTTTTGTGGTATCGTTTGAGATTTTTCTGTAGGTTTTTTCTCAATCACTTGTTCAACTACAGGAGATTTTGATTTTGGTTTTATTGTTGGAGTAGGTTTT
>DYPM01000114.1 GCA_020719895.1 Sulfurovum sp.
CAATAGACTTCTTGCAAAGCAAGAAGTTCACGCACAAAGTGCGTGAGTCCTCTGCTGAAGAGAACTCGGCGTTAGCGTAGTGCAATGGACTTTGTTCATTGCACGTTATTTTAAGTTCTGAAGGAACTTTAGTGATGAAAATCCTTTTAGCCCCAAGCGAAACCAAACGTCCCCACGGCGAAGTGCCGTTTGTGTCAAATTCTCTTTTTTGCAATACTCTTTTATCGCAACGTAACCAACTGATAGAACACTATAATCATATGGTACAAAATGGCGATTTGCGTACACTCTCATCACTGTTTGGTCTCAAAAAAACCTCCGATATTCTCCATTATCAACAAAACATCTGGACACAACCTGCGACCAAAGCAGTTCAACGTTATACGGGAGTAGCGTTTGAATATCTTGACTACGATGGGCTCGATAGCACAGCACAATCTTATATTGATACACATCTTTTGATATTTTCCAATCTATTTGGAGTCATCAAAGCCGATGATATGATTCCTGATTATCGCCTCAAACAAGGTGCGATGGTAGGTGAGATAAGAGTTGATCATTTATATCAAAACGCGCTCAAAAATTGTCTTGATGAATATCTAACTGGAGATGAGATTCTTGATCTTCGAGCAGGTTTTTATGATAAATTTTATACACCATCAATGCCTTACACCACACTCAAATTTATCAAAAATAAAAAAGTAGTCAGCCACTGGGCAAAAGCCTATCGCGGTATTGTTGTAAGAGAGATTGCAAAAGCCCAATGTCAAAGCATAGAAGCGTTTATGAAATTACCTATCGAAAATCTTGTAATCCAAGAGATTCTCACCAAAAAAAATCATACACAGATAGTTTGTGCTGTTTGATATGCGTGTGAACTTCTTGTTTTGAATTGGAGACCTCATTTTGGACTGCCACGGCTTTTTCAAAGCCAAGTACGTGACGGCGTTTATCATTGCGCACAAAGTGAAGCAATCTATTTGTTCAGAGGGTTCTATTGCATAAAAATAGATACTCTTTGTCAAATCAAACATAAACCTCAACGTTTCACAAATACGCTCCTCTTTCGCACATAAGAGTGTATTCGCAGTAGCGACAATGAGAGAGTGACGCACATTTTTCAGCGACAAAAGAGGTGGTTTGTTTGAGCGTTACGATATATTCGCCAAGCAATTTTTCCATCTCTTCTTGTAGTGTGAAAGGTTGCATTTGACCAT
The DNA here is from genome assembly GCA_020719895.1 of Sulfurovum sp. Taxonomy (GTDB): domain Bacteria; phylum Campylobacterota; class Campylobacteria; order Campylobacterales; family Sulfurovaceae; genus Sulfurovum. The sequence goes on from DYPM01000114.1 coordinate 1,218, forward strand.
TTTCAAAAAGCTTGAGATGTGCCAAAGAGAGGTTTGTGTAACTGTTTTTGAGGAGTATATGATAGATTGCCATTTGAAAATCGGTTACTTTATCGGGATTGAGTGTTTTGGGTTCTTTTTGGACTGTACCACTTTTGTAATCAATCACTAAAGTGTGTGTTGCGTTTTGATCTATGCGATCAATCCTTCCTTCAAATCTCAAACCACCAATCTCTGCATAAAATGTTTTTTCACACTCAATCACTCTCCATCCTTCATTGAAATGCGAAAGTTGAGTTTGTATAAAACCTTTGAGTTTTTCTCTCCAAAGACTCTTTTGAAAAATCATTTTTGGTGTTGTATCAGGCAACATTGATTCCATCATTTGATAGAGTTGTGTCTCCATCTCTTTTTGGGTTTTGAAGTGGTTTTGTATTTTGAAAAGATGATGCAAAAGCGTATGTAAAAATTTTCCTTCGTTGATCTCTTCATCTTGTTTGGCTTTGATTTTCTCGATATAGCGATAGTAAAATTTTCGTTTGCAAGTAAGATAAACGCCAAGCATCGTCGCTGACCATTTGAAGTGATGTGCATCAAACACTACTACGGGATCTATAAATTCTGTTTTTTGGAGTGGCTTATCATAAAGCAGTGAAAGCAAAACCGTCTGCTCACTTGTCGCAGGACGCAATCCTAATTCGTAGATAAATTTGGAAGGGAGACGATTGTTTGAAGTGGTATAGAGAATCACCGCTTCTTTGGCTTGTTCTAAAAGCCGTTTGTAGTAGTATTTTTGAAGTGATTCTCTATCGTTTCGTGTTGGAAGTGCCGCAAAGGCTCTTACTTGTGTGTTTAGAAATTGATCTTTGCTTGAGATTGCAGGGACGATTCCGTCATTAAAATCCACGACGACTACACCATCAAACCGCACACCACGCGTCTCCAATACACCCATCACAGTGACTTTTCCACCGTGCAAATCATCAAGTGTCACTTCACTTAGCATACGCAACCACAAAAAAAGCCACTCATTCAAAAGCAAATTTTCTGTACGGAAACTTTTGGAGAAATCCATCACACTTTGGGATATTTTCTCTTGAACTGCTTTGGGTGTAAGCGATGCGTTCCAACACAACATATTTTCAATAGTCTCAAAAAACACGCCAACATCACATTGTATTTTGAGATTAAGTGCATCGACTAACTCCATCTTTGTGCCAAAACGCTCCAATATTTTTCTCTCTTCTTTGCCAAATCCACGCCAATAGTTTTGGAGTGCTTCGAGTTGTTTATAGCTTTTGTGTGTGCTAAAGTCTCGTCCCATAGCAAAGTTGAGATTGCGATGTGTGTCATAAAGTGTAAAATATGTTTTGAACGACTCATCGGGGAGAACAAGAGCGATATTTTCTGGAGAAATTCCTTTTTGCACCATTTTTTCAATCTCCATCAACGCCATGCCTACTTGTTCAATGCGTTCTTTGAGAGAAAATACATTGACGCAGAGTGTGTTATCGTTTGGTGTTGATTTGAGGATACTTTTTTTGCCAAGATCAAATGTGACATGACTCTCATTGGGAAGCGAAATCCCTAATACTTCAAACCGATCTTGCATTTTAGAAGCAAACGCACTGGTAGTGTAGTGGATAAGCACCTCACAATATGGCGTAATCTCTTCAAAAAGTTCAAGCTCAAAACGCGTAAGATACCCTTCCAAAAACAACTCAATCTTTTGATAATGAGACAAAAAACCCATATTGAGTCGATAAAGATCAGGGAAAAACATCCGATCTGTGAGATGATGAGCGTTTAAAATCGCACGATAGTTCTCTCTCAAACGCTCCAAAATATCCAAATGCTCTTCAAACTCCGCGTAAGCATCAGCCTCTTTGAGCTGTTCAAGCACAATCTTCTCTTCAGCCATCTCTTCAAAAAATTTGATAATCGCCTCTGAACGACCAAAAAATCGCACCAAATCACGGTCGATTTTAAACTCCTCAAACGCCTTAAATGCTGTTGCTTCTTTGAGAAAAAGAGTACGACGCAATCCATCGACTACACCATAATTTTCAAACAAAATAAATCGTTTTTTAAACTCATCCATGCGTATCAGTGTAGGCAAAAAACCGTTTTGTTCTTTGAGCGTATGTCGTGTATGTCGCAAAACTCGTGAAGTGGGATAAATGTGCAATGTTTTCATGGGCGTAAATATAACATTGAACATTCAAATAAAACGAATAGACTTTGTAAGCTCTTCACCTTTTACAGGCGTACACTCATCTCCAACTCTTACAAATACTCTTCCATCGCTTGTTGTTGCTATTGTTTTCATAGATGGATAAATTTGTATAACAAAATACTCTCCACCATTTTCATGAGTGATTGATTTAGGGTTTACAAGCCCGACGCTATTGGTTAAGCTTCGTAATTTTTTTATTACATCGTTCATCTCTTCTTGATTTATCTTTTGATTATTTGGAGGTAACTTATCTTTATCCTCAACTCCTATAAATAGATATCCACCTTGAGTATTTGCCAAACATACACAAGTCTTAGCTAACTCTTTTAAATCCGCACTTTTTCCAATTTTGATTTTATCTTCTGCGTAAATATAGCATTGAATATTCAAATAAAACAAATAGGCAGTTTGGGCTTATTGCTCAATCACCATTTCAATACATAAACCCAAACAACCACAATGGGATTTTATTGCCACTTCCCACCTCGATATCATCTAACACTATGTAGCTGTTTGGTATATCTTTGATCTGTCCATAAGATTTATTTTTACCGCCAACTTCAACTATATATTTGTCATCTATACCAAAATCGCCTTTTGTAGATATGGTTATATCTTTCTCATCAAACATACTCATAAAAAATACTTCTCTTATAGTGCCGATTTCAACTTCATCACAATAGCTATAATGAAGATTTGTATTTGCCAAATAGATTTTGTCTGGTTTTAAAAAGATACTATCTCCTTTTGTTTTGGCTCTAAGCAGAGTGAGTATCTTTCCTCTTTTTAGATACTCTAAATATTTATATAAAGTTTGATAGTCACTAATACCTATTTTTGTTGAAAGCTCTTTGATATTGACTTTAAAAGGTTTTGACTGACATACAAGACGGATAAGTTTTTTTAGATTGATAATCTTGTCATATTCTATAGGGAAGATTGATGGGATATCCACTTCTATTACTGTATTTATAGTCTCTTGGAGTCTCAAAAGGTAGCTATCTTTATTTTCAAAATAAAATGGATAGTAACCATAGTGTAAATACTCTTTAAAAAACTCGAGCGGTTTAAATCTACTGTTTAACGCATAAGATATATCTATATGATTTTTAAATATCTCATCTTTTGTAAAAGTTGGTAGTTTTATGCCTTTTTTAAGCTCTACAAACTCCCTAAAAGACAATCCTTTCATAGGATACAGTAAAGCTCTTCTGCTCAAATCCCCTTTTGAATGATCAAGTCGTAATGCACTACTACCGCTAAATATTACTTTAAGTTCAAGCATATCGTATATCTTTTTGAGTTCAATCTCAAAGTTTTTGTACTTATGTATCTCATCTATAATAAGAAGTTCACCTCCTTCTTTACTAAACGAATATGCTATATCAAAAAGTGAGTCCATATCTACAGCGTCTGCACTAAAGTAAAGCTTTTTTGAAAAAGATAGAGAGTTTTCTTTTAGATATTGAAGTAAAAAAGTTGTTTTACCTACACCTCTTGCACCTATGATACCTATAAGTTTTTGATCAAAATTTACAACATCATGGATATATCTTTTATAGTTTGCATCCAATACTCTTAGATAGTTGAGTTGGTATTCTTTTAGGTTTTGTAACAAACTTTATCCTTTATTGACTAAACTATAATATTTTACATAAAAATTGTGGTTAGAACAATAAAAATTAAACTTTTATTTTTCTATATCTGCCTTTTATTGAACTTCTTGCAAAACAAACAGGAGTTAAGAACACATTTTGCGTTTTTATTAGTAGGAGTCAAAATGACTCCTTTCTTGCCAAAGGCAAAGCTTTAGCAA